>VBOX01000061.1 GCA_005893265.1 Candidatus Eiseniibacteriota bacterium
CGGTCTGGACGCCGTAGTAGGCGTCGGCCGGGACCTCGAGCGTCCCCAGGGAGTCGCGCTCGATCCGGGTCTTCGGTCGCGAGGACACGTCAGGCATGGAGCGTCTCAGGCAAGGGAGGCCGCGAGGGAGCTTCCGCTTCTTCCACCGGGCGGTCCCAGACTTGGGCGAAGGATTGGCGCAGCCGGGCGAGCACCTCGCGGCGAGGCGGGGCTTCGCCAAGCAGCGAGCGTAGCGACGCAACCCCCAGGTGGCGGATGCCGCACGGGTGGATCCAGTCGAAGTGGCCCAAGTCAGGGTCCACGTTGAGCGCGAACCCATGGAAGGCGACCCAGCGCCGGACCGCCACCCCGATCGCCGCCACCTTCTGGTCGCCGACCCAGACGCCGGTGTAGGGAGGTCGGCGCGCCGCGCTCAGCCCGTACGCCGCGATGGCGCGGATCAGAACCTCCTCCAGGTCTCGAAGGTATCGGTGAAGATCGCGTCCGGAGGGAAGGCCCGAGAGGGCGACGATAGGGTAGGCCACGATCTGGCCGGGGCCGTGATAGGTGATATCTCCACCGCGCTCGACGGAGACGACGTCAACGCCCCTCGCGCGAAGCTCCCGCTCGGACACGCGGAGGCTCTCCGCGCGTCCTGCGCGTCCGATCGTGAGGACCGGGTCGTGCTCGACGAAGTAGATCGCGTCGCCGCACGCTTCCGAGGCTCGGGCTATGACGGCGCGGTGCTGAAACTCGAGCGACGCCCTGTACGGGATTCGTCCCAAGTCGTACGCCGCGATGGGCGAGGTCATTCGGCCCTCAGATGGAATCGAGCAGCCAGCTCTCGGGGTCTTCGAGCAGCTCCTTGACGCGGTGGAGGAACTGGACCGCCGGGGTCCCGTCCACCAGGCGGTGATCGAAGCTCAGGACGAGCGTCATCATCAGGCGGATGACGATCCGGTGATCGCGGACCACGGCGCGCTCCTGGATCAGATGAACGCCCAGGACCCCGACCTCAGGGTAGTTGATGATCGGGGTCGACGCCGTCGCGCCGAACATCCCGGCGTTCGTGATCGTGAACGTCCCGCCCTGGATGTCGTTCAGCGTGAGCTTGTCCGCGCGGGCGCGGCTGCCGAGGTCTTCGATCTCCTGCGCGAGTTGGAGCAAGGTCTTTCGATCGGCGTCATGAACCACGGGCACGATGAGTCCCTGCTCGCGATGCACGGCCACGCCGATGTTGTAGTACTTCTTGTAGTGGACCTCGGTCTCGGTCATCGAGGCGTTCAGGATCGGGAACTCCCGCAGCGCGCGCACGACGGCCTTCATGATGAACGGCGTGTACGTGAGGTTGACGCCGTAGGTGGTCTTGATTCGTTCCTTGAGCCGCGCCCTCATCTCCACAAGCGCGGTCATGTCGACCTCATCCCACGTGGAGCAGTGGGCCGCCGAGTGCCTCGAGCGGAGCATGTTCTCCGCGATCTTCTTGCGCACGTTGCTGAGCGGCTGGACCACCTCTTCACGCGAGCCGGGCTGCGCGAAGGCGGGGGCGGGGATCGGCTGAAGGGGCTTGGCCGCCACCGGCGCCACGGGCGTGCGACCGGGCGCGGCACCGGATGCCTGCTGAAGCGCGGGCGCGCCGGCCCCGGCCGACGCCGCGACCTTACCCGCCTCGATGTGGTTCAAGACGTCCTCGCGCGTCACGCGCCCGCCCATGCCGCTGCCGCGAATGCCGGAAACGTCGAGGCTGTGCTCCTTCAAGAGCTTTCGCACCGCGGGTGAAACCCGCTGGTCCTCTCCGGATGGGGCCTCGGCGACCGCCGCTCCGGCCCGCGCCGGAGCCGGCTCGCGGGCGGGCGCTCCGCCGCCCGAAGGCTGGGCGGGGGGCGCCGGTGGGCGCGCGTTGGACTGCTGGGGCCCCGCGGCGCCGGCTTGGGCGCCGGCGGGAAGCGATTCACCCTGCTGGAGGATCACGCCGAGCTGCTGGCCGACCTGGGCGACCGTTCCTTCCGGGACCGTGATCTTGCCGAGCGTCCCCGCCGCGGGGGCGGGAAGCTCGATATTGATCTTGTCCGTGATGATCTCGACGATCGGCTCGTCCTTGGCGATCGACTCGCCTTCCTTCTTCAGCCACTTGCCGACGGTCCCCTCGACGACGCTCTCGCCCAGCTGAGGCACTACGATCGTGACGGGCATCCCTTCCTCCGGCTTAGGTCCCGAACGGCTAGTACGCGACAGTTTCGCGGATCGCCTCTGCGATCCGGTTCGCATCGGGAAGATAGGCTTCCGCGAGCGGGGGTGCGAACGGCTCCTGCGGCGCGTCGGGCGGCGACACGCGCCGGACCGGAGCGTCGAGGAAGGAGAAGCCATCCTCGGCGATCATCGCGCCGATCTCGGCGCCGACGCCCATCGTCTTCGAGCTCTCGTAGACGACGACCGCACGCGCCGTCTTCTCCACCGACTTCAAGATCGTCTCCTTGTCGTAGGGCAGGAGGGTGCGAAGGTCGATGACCTCGACGTCGATCCCCTCCGCCGCGAGCTTCTCGGCGGCTTCGAGGGATCGATGGAGCATGAGTGCGTACGAAATCACCGTAACGTGCTGTCCCTCGCGCACCACGGCCGCCTTTCCGAGCGGCACGGTGTAATCATGCGTGGGCACGGGACCCTTGATCGTTCGATAGAGGCGCTTGTGCTCGTAGTAAAGCACCGGATTCTGTCCGCGGAATGCCGATTTCAAGAGACCCTTGGCGTCGTACGGGGTCGCGGGCGTGACGACGACGAGCCCGGGACAGTGCATGAACCAGGCTTGGTTCGCCTGCGAATGGAAGAGCCCGCCGCCCACCGCCGCGCCGTAGCAGCAGCGGATGACCATGGGGCAGGTGAACATTCCGCCCGAGCGGTAGCGCATCTTGGCGGCATGCTCCACGATCCCGTCGACGGCGAGCGAGATGAAATCGTCGAACTGGATCTCTGGGGACGGGATCAATCCCGCGATCGCCGCGCCCACCGCGCCCTGGACCAGGAAGTTCTCCGAAATTGGGCTGTCGATGACCCGCATCGGCCCGAATTTCTCGTACAGGCCTCTCGTCGCCTTGAACACCCCGCCGTAGGCCGCGATGTCTTCGCCGATGAGGAAGATGCGCTCGTCACGCTGCATCTCCTCCATGAGGCCTTCGGTGATGGCCTCGATGTAGCTCATGGTCTTCACGTCGGAGCCGATCGCTCCGGTGGCGGATTTGGCTGTCTCCATCATCTTCATCGCTGCTCCATCTCCCTTGGTGTCCTATCGTGTTCCTCGAGCCGCTCCGCTCTTCTCGCTTCCGCCGCGCGCGCTTCCCGCTTCTCGTCCTCGGTCTCTAGAATGAGCGGCGGTACCGGTACGGGGTGGCCGCTCTTGTCGACCGCGACGAACGTCAGATACGCCGTGCTTGTCTGCCGGCGCTCTCCGCTCAGCAGATCCTCGCTTTGAACATCCACCCGGATCTCCATTGAGGTCCGGCCGACGTAGGTCATGCGCGCCGCGATCAGGGCCATCTGGCCGACCCGGATCGGCGCTAAGAACGAGACCTCGTCCATCGACGCGGTCACGGCCTCACTCCTACAATGGCGATGCGCCACGATGGCCGCCGCCATATCGATCCAGTGGAGCACCCTCCCGCCGAGGACGTTCCCCATCGTGTTCGCATCGTTCGGCAGAACGAGCTCAACCATCTCTACCCGCGTCTCGCGCGGGCTCTTGCCCCCCTGCTTAGACGAGCGGGGCGTACACATCCTCCAGAATCTCGTGCGGCTCGGGCTGCGGGCTCTTCTCCGCGAAATCGATGGCTTCCTCGATCTCCCTCTCAATCCTTTGCATGGTCGCCTGCTTGTACGACTCGTCGATGACCCCTCGCTCCATCAGAATCTTTTCGAAGCGGGGAACAGGATCGCGCTTTTTCCAGTACTCGAGCTCTTCTTGGGTCCGGTAGTTGGCGGGATCAATCTCCGAGTGCCCGTACCACCGGTAGGTTTTCATTTCGATCAGCGTCGGGCCCTCCCCGCGGCGGGCGCGCCGGATCGCGTCCTGCGACGTCTCATAGGTCGCGAAGAGATCGTTTCCGTCGATCGTGACACCGGGGAAGCCGTAGGCCTTCGCGCGCTCCGAGACGTCCTCGACCGGCACCCCCAGCGATGCCGGCACCGACTCTGCCCAGAGATTGTTCTGCACGACGTACACGCAGTTCAGCTTGTGGACACCCGCGAAGTTCAGCGCCTCGTGCCAGACGCCGTTCGACGTGGCACCCTCGCCCACGAAGCAGACCGCCACGTTGTCTTTCTTCTGGATCTTGTACGCGAGCGCGCATCCGGTGGCGATCACGGTCTGGGCCGCGATCGTGGACGCGGGGGTGATGATTCCAAGGGGCTTCCAGCCATAGTGGCACGGGTGTGACTTCCCACGGTCGGGGCTGTCCTTGCGCGCGAAGAGCTCCGCCATGATGTACTTCAGCGGCATCCCCTTCGTGATCGCGGCGCCCATCTCACGATGTTGAATCCCGATCGTATCTTCAGCCCTGAGGCCGTAGCAGGAGCCCACCACGGTGGCTTCTTGCCCCACGGCGCTGAAATAGGTGCCGTGAAACCTGCCCTGCTTGAACAGCCTGCGGCACCGCTCGTCGGTTGTGCGGACTAGAGTTAGGTAGTAGTACAGGCCCTTCAGCTCGTCATTGGATACCGGCATGAATCCTCCTCGACCAATCTCGGGCGCTCAAGCGAACGCGCCGGACACCAGCCGGTTACGCTAACACAGGCCGACGGCCCTTCCAATGGGCATCGAACCCCACGATCCCCGCATCGTATATACGTATATAGATGTAACGTGCCTATTTCCATTCCGGTTCGCGCCAGGTGCTGGTATCATCCTGCGCCCGATTAGGCATGGGGCCAGTTCGGGAGCGTATTCCCTGGAGCTAAGATGAGCGAAGCCGCCATAACGGAGTCCAAGGTCTTGGACGCGCTCCGGTCCGTCATGGATCCGGATCTTCGGCGAGATATCGTGTCCCTCAACTTCATCCGAAATATGAAGATCGAGGGAGGGACGGTGTCCTTCGACGTAAACCTGACCACCCCGGCCTGTCCGGTGAAGGATCGTCTGAGAGAGCAATCCCGCCAGGCGGTGCTCGACCGGGTGCCGGGCGTCAAGGACGTGCGGGTGAACATGACCGCGGAGGTGCGCAGGCCGCCCGCCCCGGAAACCGGTCGGATCCGCGGCGTCAAGAACATCATCGCCGTGGGAAGCGGAAAAGGGGGCGTTGGAAAGTCCACCGTGGCCGCGAATATCGCCGCCTCGCTCGCCCGGAGCGGTGCCAAGGTCGGGCTCCTGGACGCCGACATCTATGGACCCAGCATCCCGATCATGATGCGCTCGAAGGACGAGCCCGAGATCAAAGACCAGGTGATCCAGCCGGTGAACGCCCACGGCGTCAAGCTGATGTCGATGGGATACCTGAGCGGCGAGATGCCGCTCATCTGGCGCGGGCCGATGGCGCACAAGGCGCTCCAGCAAAGTCTCCTGGGAGTGAACTGGGGCGAGCTCGATTATCTGGTGGTGGACTTACCGCCTGGGACCGGCGACGTCCATCTCACGCTCGTGCAGACCGTGCCCGTGACCGGCGCCGTGATCGTCTCGACGCCCCAGGACGTGGGTCTCCAGATTTCGATGAAAACGCTCCGGATGTTCCAGCAGACCAAGGTGCCCCTGCTGGGCATCATCGAGAACATGAGCTATTACGTCTGCCCGCACTGCGGCGGCCGCGATGAGATCTTTGGCCACGGCGGCGCGGCGCTCGCGGCGGAATCGCTGGGCGTGCCGTTCCTCGGGGAGATTCCCCTGGATCCCGCGATACGAAAGCACAGCGACGCCGGAATGCCGGTCGTGCTCGCGGAGCCCGAGTCCGCATCGGCGCGCGCGCTCGCGGAGTTGACCGGCAAGCTGGCGCAGCAGGTCAGCATCCAGGCGTTCCGAAGCGTTCCCCTCACCATTGTCGAGGAGTAGCGTGCTCACGGCTCCCGAGGAGCGGGCGACGCCCGCCGAGATCCGGAAGAAAAGCGGTGAGAGCATCACCATTCGGTGGGTCGACGGTCACACGAGCACCTTTGCCGCCCGCTACCTGAGGGGGCGTTGCCCCTGCGCGCAGTGCGTGAGCGAGACCTCGGGGGAGCGGCTGGTGTCGGAGGAGCACATCCGGCCCGATATCGCGCTCGAGGCGGCGCGGACCGTCGGCAACTACGCGCTCCACTTTTCATTCAGCGATGGGCACACCACCGGTATCTATAGCTTCGACTACCTAAGACGGATTTGCCCGTGCGAGGAGTGCGCATGAAGATCGAAACGACGTTGTCCGGGAGCTTCCCTAAGCTTCCGCTGGAGCCTGGGGCGCCCAACGTCCGGGTCGTTCGGAACCGGATGGATCAGGGAAAGTCGACCGACCGCGATCTCGCCGATGCGACCCGAGAAACCACGCGCCGCATCGTCGCGTTGCAAGAGTCCGCGGGCGTCGACATCCCGGTGGACGGGCAGGTGGCCTGGGACGACGAGCAGACGTATTTTGCGCGGGGGATCCAGGGCTTCGAAATCGCGGGTCTCATCCGGTACCTCGACACCAACACCTATTATCGCCAGCCCGAGATCGTCGGACCGATCTCCTGGACGCGGGCGGTCACGGTCGAGGATTTCCGGACGGCTCAGAAGATGGCGCATCGGCCGATCAAGGCGGTCCTGCCCGGACCCTACTCGCTCTACCGCTTCTCCAAAGATCGCCACTACCGGAATCAGGAAGAAGCTGCCGGCGCCGTCGGAGAAGCGCTCGCCCGCGAGTCGAAGGCGCTCGAGGAGGCGGGAGCGGCTTGGATCCATTTCGAAGAGCCGTGGCTGGGGCGCGCCACATCCTCGGACGCTCCGGTCGTTCGCGCGGCGCTCGAGCCATTGTTCCGCGGACGGAAGGCGAAGACGGTGCTCCATGTTCCCTTCCGGTCTCCGACCGGCGTGTTGGACGCGATCCGGGATCTCACGTGGACCGCGCTGGGGCTCGACCTGGTCGAAGCCCCCGATGCGTGGTCCGTGATCCCCAAGGTGCCCCCGGGTCGCACGGTCGCCCTGGGGCTTGTCGACGCGCGCAACACGAGGCTCGAGAATCCCTCGGACATTGCCAAGGCGGTGGAGCGGGCGCGGTCGATGAGGTCCGATCTCACGTGGCAGCTTTGCCCGACCGCGAGCCTCGAATACCTGCCCGTCGATCGCGCTGCGATGAAAGTCTCGCGCCTCACCGAGGCCGCGCGCCTCGCTTCAGGAGACGGAGGATGATCATGCCGCGTGGACTATGGACCACGACCGTCGGGAGCTTTCCCAAGCCGCCGCATCTTGAGCGCGCGCGAAGCCAGTTCGCCCGCGGGGAAATATCCGCCGAGCGATTGAACGAGCTGGAGCGCGAAGCCACGATCGAGGTGATCCGCTCCCAGGAGGAAATCGGGCTCGATATCCTGGTCGACGGCGAGCTCTACCGTGGCGACATGACCACCTACTTCGCGGAGCGGATGGAGGGATTTCAGATCTCGAATCCGGTCCGCTCTTATGGAAACCGCTATTACCGAAAGCCTGTCGCTACCGGACCCGTCCGCCGCACCGATGCCTGGACCGTGGATTGGTGGAAATTCGCCCAGGACCAGACGTCGAAGCCGGTAAAGGGGATGCTGACGGGGCCGTACACGATGATGGACTGGTCCTTCAACGAGCACTATCCGTCCCGCGAGGCGCTGGCCATGGACCTCGCCGAGGCGATCCGCGAAGAGGCGATCGCGCTCGTGGAAGCGGGCGCCCGCTTCATTCAGGTGGACGAGCCGGCGATCTCGGTGCGTCCCGAGGAGCTCAAGCTCGCGGTCCGGGCCCTGGGCCGCGCCGTGGACGGCGTGAAAGCGAAGACGATCACGCACATCTGCTACGGCGATTTCGACGTGATCTACCCCGCGCTCCTTGATCTTCCGGTCGACATGATCGACCTCGAGATGGCGAACAGCCGGTATGACCTCCTGGACCGGTTCCGCCAGCACCGTTTCACGAAGGAGATCGGCTACGGCGTGCTCGACGTACACTCGCACCGGATCGAGACCAAGGAGGAGGTGAAGCAGGGAATCCTCCGCGGCCTCGAGTTCTTGCGTCCCGAGCAGATGTACATCGATCCCGACTGCGGCCTGAAGACGCGCACGGTAGAAGAGGCAAGGGAAAAGCTCGCCGTGATGGTCGCGGCCGTGCGCGAGGTTCGGGAGGAGCGGGGCATCACGGCGTGACCGCGGATGGACCGGCCGATCTCTCCGGTCTCAAGATCGATCGCGATGCACCCCCGCCCGAGACCGGCCGCTTAAGGCGCGTCCTCCTCTGGGGCGCCGTCACGGTCCTGGCGCTGGGCGGGGCGGTCCTCGCCTATCGCGCAGCCAACCCCGCCTCCGTCCCGGTCGCCGTGGCTCGTGCGGAGCCGCTGGGAGGGGTCCCCGGCGCAGGCGCAACGGAGATCCTCACAGCGAACGGCTACGTCGTCGCGCGCCAGCGCGCCTCGGTCTCCACCGAGGTTGCGGGGCGGCTGAATCAGCTCTTCGTCGAAGAGGGCAGCCGGGTCCGGAAAGGACAGGTTCTCGGGGTGCTCCAGAACGCGGATCAAAAGTCCGCGCTCGCGAGCGCCCACGCAGCGCTCGCCTCCGCCGAGGCTCGTGAGGCGGAGGCGGCGGCCAACGCGCGCGAGACCTCGCTTGCGAGGGGCCGGGCCCAACAGCTCCACGCGAAGGGGCTCGTGAGCCAGGCCGAGCTCGATCAGGCGGACGCGAGCGACGACGTGGCGAAGGCCCGTGTAAAGAGCGCGGTGGCGGAGGTGAGAAGCACCGCTGCCCGCGTGGAGTCGGCCCAGGTCGACTACGACAAGACGTTCCGGGCGGGCTCACCCGCGGCGCCATCGTCACGATGGCGAACCTCGCGACCCTGGAGGTCGAAGCGGACGTGAACGAGGGCTATGTCTCCCGGGTGCACGAGGGCATGCGCGCCGAGATCACGCTCGACGCCTATCCCGACGAGCGATTCCCCGGGCACGTGAGGCAGATCGTCCCGACCGCCGACCGCCAGAAAGCGACCGTTCTCGTCAAGGTCGCCTTCGATCGACTGGATGCACGCGTCCTTCCCGAAATGGGCATCAAGACGTCGTTCCTCGCGGACTCGCCCGCGACAGGGAGCGCCGCGGGAACGACCGCGGTGGCCGCGGCGGTCGCGATCCCGAAGCGCGCGGTGCGGGAGGCCGATGGGCGTGCGGTGGTCTACGTCGTGGAGGGCGGTCGGGCGGTCATGCGCGGTGTGTCGCCGCGCCCGCTTGCAGGGGACCGCGTCGCGGTGAGCGCGGGTCTGGCGCCCGGCGAGCTCGTGATCGTGGAGGCTCCGTCCACGCTTGGGGACAAGAGCCGCGTGCGGGTGAAATAACGAGCGGAGGATTTCGTGGCATCTGAAAACGGGACGCTGATTCATCTACGCGATGTACACAAGGTCTACTACAGGGATCGGATCGAGGTTCCGGTGCTGCAGGGGATCAACCTCGACGTCCACGAAGGGGAATTCCTCGCCCTGATGGGGCCGAGCGGCTCGGGAAAGTCGACGCTGCTCAACTTGATCGCGGGAATCGACGCGCCGACCAAGGGGGAGGTGCGCGTCGCGGGGGAATCGCTGGGGACCTTGAAGCCTTCGCGCCTCGCGGCGTGGCGTGCCCGACACATCGGCTTCATCTTTCAGCTCTACAACCTGATTCCGGTCTTGACCGCCTACCAGAATGTGGAGCTGCCCCTCCTCCTCACGCGACTTTCATCCCGGGAAAGGAAGAAGCGCGTCCTGTTCGCCCTCGGGCTGGTGGGGCTCGAGGGCCGCGCCAAGCATTTCCCGCGGCAGCTCTCCGGCGGAGAGGAGCAGCGTGTCGCGATCGCCCGCGCGATCGTGGCCGATCCGACGCTTCTGGTCGCGGACGAACCCACCGGGGACCTCGACGCAAAGAACGCGGCTGAGATCCTCACGCTCCTGAAGCGGCTGAACGAGGAGCTGAAAAAGACGGTCCTCATGGTGACCCACGATCCTCACGCGGCGGAGCGGGCCCACCTGATCTACCATCTGGACAAGGGGGTGCTTCAGTCTTGAAGTATCTCCGGCTCATCGTCGCGAATCTCCTGCGCTCGAAGCGGCGGACCTTCCTCACCGTTTTCTCGATCGCGATCGCCCTCTTTCTTTTCTGCACGCTGCGCACGGTGATCACCTCCTTCGAGGCTTCGCTCCGGGCCTCGCAGGCCACGCGGCTCGTGGTGCGCCACGCGGCCTCGCTCGTGTTTCCGCTGCCGCTGGCGTATCGGGAGCGGCTTGCCCAGGTTCCCGGCGTGACCGGCATCTCCTACGGCAATTGGTTCGGCGGCTATTACCAGGACCCGAAGAATCAGTTCGCCCAGTTCGCGATGGACGTCCCTACCTTGCTGGACCTATTCCCGGAAGTGGTCCTCCCGACCGCCCAGGCGGAGGCCTTTCGTTCGGAGCGCACGGCCTGCATCATCGGAGGAGCGCTGGCGCGGAAGTACGGCTGGAAGCTGGGCGACCAAGTCCCCATCATAGGAACGATTTTCCCTGGGGAATGGCGCTTCGTGGTGCGCGGGATCTACACCGGGCAGACCAAGGACGTCGACGAGAACACCCTCTTTTTCCACTGGGACTACCTGAACGAGTCGCTCCCCGAGGGGAGGCGGAACTTCGTGGGAATCTACTGGCTCAGGATCGCCTCACCCGATCTCGCCGCTTCGGTGAGCGGTCGGGTGGACGCCATCTTCGAGAACAGCCCGCAACCGACCAAGACGGAAACCGAGAAGGCCTTCCAGGCCGGGTTCATCTCCATGATCGGGAACGTTCAGCTCCTGCTCACCATCATCGGCTCGGCGATCGTCTTCGCGATCATGCTCGTCACGATCAACACGATGATGATGGCCGCGCGCGAGCGGACCCGGGAGATCGCGGTGCTCAAGACGCTGGGTTTCTCGGACGGTCTCATCCTCCGTCTCGTCGGCGGCGAGGCGCTGTTCCTCTCCCTCCTGGGAGGAGCCCTGGGGTGCGGGCTTGCGGCGCTCGTCTTTCGTGAATCCGATTTCACCGCGGGCGGATTCTTTCCGAATTTCCGGGTTTTGCCGGAAACCGTCCTGCTCGGGCTCCTGCTCGCCGCGATCATGGGTTTCCTGAGCGGCGTGGCTCCGGCCGTCCAGGCGGCGCGTCTCGAGATCGCTTCCGCGCTGCGCAAGGTGGCCTGAGGGCACGGTGGCCATCCCGCTCGCCTACAACCTTCGTAATCTCTCGGCGCGCAAGGTGAGCACCGTCTTGACCGCGCTCGGGATCGGTCTTGTTTCCTGGGTCTTCATCTTCACCCTCGCCCTGGCGGGCGGGTTCCAGTCGGCACTCCAGGCGACCGGATCTCCCACGAACGCGATCGTGATCCGGAACGGTTCGACCGCCGAGCTGACCAGCATCGTGGCGCGGGACGCGGCTGCATCGATCGAGAGCCAGCCCGAGATCGCCCGGGCGCCGGACGGAACCCCGCTCGCGACCCACGAGCTGGTCGTGCTCTGGAATCTCAAGCGAAAGAACGGGACGCCGGCCAACGTGGTCGTGCGAGGCGTCACCGCGAAGTCGGTCGCGCTTCGCCCCAAGATCCACCTCGTGGAAGGTCGCATGTTCCGGCCGGGGCTCGAGGAGGTCGTCGTAGGCAAGCTCGCGCAGGCGAGGATCGCGCACTGCGCGCTGGGGGATCGCATCAAGCTCGCCGGACGCCAGTGGTCCATCGTGGGCGTGTTCGACGCGCAAGGAACCGCGTTCGATTCCGAGATTTGGGGGGACGTGGAGCTTTTCATGCCGGTTTTCGACCGTCCGGTCTATCAAAGCGTCACGCTGCGTCTGGACGAGCCCTCGCACTTCGGGGCGCTCCGGAAGCGCCTGGAAGCGGACCCGCGCATGAGCGTCCAGGTGAAGCACGAGGACGAATTCTATGCGGCGCAGTCCGCGACCCTCGCCGCTCTTCTTCGCGGACTCGGGCTCTTCGTCACGCTGGTGATGGCGCTCGGGGCGATTTTCGGCGCGCTCAACACGATGTACGCTGCCGTCGGCTCGCGCACGAAGGAGATCGGGACGCTCTTGGCCCTCGGCTTCTCGCGCGGATCGATCCTTACTTCCTTCCTCATCGAATCGGTTCTCCTCGCGACGCTGGGCGGCCTCCTGGGTTCGCTCATGACCCTTCCCGTGAACGGGATCACGACCAGCACGATGAATTTCGCCTCCTTCAGCGAGATCGCGTTTCGCTTCCAGGTCACGCCCTCGATGCTCCTCTCCGGAATGATCTTCGCCGCGGTCATGGGCGCGCTCGGAGGATTCTTCCCTTCGCGCAAGGCCGCGCGGCGGGTCATCGTCGAAGCGCTTCGCGAGGCCTGATCCCGGCGGGCGCCGCGTTGACCCCCCCACCGGCGTGTGCTAGCGTCGGCGTCCCATGAGCAAACATCGAATCAAAATCGGCGTCCGTGACAACCGTTTGGGCCGCATTCTGGGTGAGCAGATCGCCGAGCTCTTGAAGCCGCACCTAGGATCCGCGGCGACCGTGCTCGTTCCGATCGGGCATGCCGCCGAGCGTGGCCGCGGCAATTCGACTCGCTGGCCTGGCCTTCCGCTGGAGCAGGCACTGGTGCAGGGCGAGATCGACATCGCCGTCCAGAACATGAAGGATGTGCCGCCCGAGCCGCCCCAGGGCATCGTGCTGGCGGCCGTGACGGCACGATTCACGCCCTTTGACGTGCTCATCGCGCGCGACGGAATCATCATGGACGAGCTCCCGGAGGGGTCGGCGATCAGCGCGCACACGCCGATCCGGCGCGCGCAGCTTCTCCACTACCGGGACGATTTCTCCATCGTGGATTTCTCGGGAAGCCTGGAG
This sequence comes from Candidatus Eiseniibacteriota bacterium, assembly GCA_005893265.1. Classification (GTDB taxonomy): domain Bacteria; phylum Eisenbacteria; class RBG-16-71-46; order SZUA-252; family SZUA-252; genus WS-7. Next base: position 12,981 of record VBOX01000061.1, read on the forward strand.
GAGCGGATGAGGAAGCTCGAGATGGGAGAAGTCGACGGGCTCGTCGTCTCGGCTTCGGCCGTCGAGCACCTGGGATACCAGGATCGGGTCACCGAGGTGTTCACAACCGAGGTGGTCATTCCGGCACCGGGGCAGGGTGCGCTCGGCATCGAGGTGCTGAAAGGCTCGAAGGAGCTGCTCAAGGCCGCGAAGCACCTCGATGACGCGATCGCGCGCGCGGAGATCGAGGCGGAACGCGCGTTCCAACGCGAGGTCACGGGCGATCCGTCCGTCCCGATCGGGGCTCTCGCCAAGCTGGATGGCAACCGCCTCCATCTCGAGGGCGTGATCGCGGACCGCGAAGGAATCAAGGTCTACCGCGACGAAGAAGAAGGAAAGGCCGGGGACGAGGAGCAGATCGGAGCGAGGCTCGCGCGCCGTCTCCTGCTCGACGGGGCCCGCGCCCTCCTCTCTCCCGCCGAAAGCTCCCACTAGACGCTCATGCTCGATCTCAAGCGCATCCGCACCGAGACCGATCGCGTGCGGGAAGCGATCGCGCTCAAGAAAACCCAAGCAGATCTGGACCGCTACCTGATCCTCGACGAGGAGAGGCGCGGGCTCCTCGTCGAAGCCGAGCGGCTGAAGCACGAGCGGAACGACGTCTCGGAGGAAATCGGCCGTCTCAAACGCGCGGGGAAGGACGCCCCGGACAAGGTGGCGGCGATGAAACGGGTGGGCGAGGAGATCAAGGCTCTGGATGCACGGATCGCAGAGCTGGAATCGGATCTCGAGAAGATCCTCGCATGGATTCCCAACGTCCCGCACCCTTCGGTCCCGCGAGCCGCAGACGCTGCGGGAAACATCGTGGTGCGCGAGTCCGGCTCGATCCGTGAGTTCGGGTTCAAGCCTAAACCGCATTGGGAGCTTGCGGAGTCGCTCGGCCTTCTCGACTTCGAGCGCGCGGGGAAGATCGCCGGCGCGGGGTTCCTGCTCTTCACCGGGCGCGGCGCCCGCCTCGAGCGCGCCTTGATCCGGTTCATGATCGAGTCGGCGACCCACCGCGGCTACACGGAGGTGTGGGCGCCCCATCTTGTCCGGCGGGAATGTCTCTTCGGGACCGGGCAGCTCCCCAAGCTCGAAGAGGATATGTACCGGGTGAAAGACGAGGATCTCTTTCTCAATCCGACCGCCGAAGTGCCGATCACCAACATCTACCGCGAGGAGATCCTGGATGGGGAAAGGCTTCCCATCTATCACGTCGGATATTGCGCGAGCTACAGGAGGGAAGCGGGCGCCTACGGTCGCGATACGCGCGGCATGATCCGCGTCCACCAATTCGACAAGGTGGAGCTGGTCAAGTTCGTTCGGCCCGAGACGTCCTACGACGAGCACGAGAAGCTGCTCGCCGATGCCGAGGCGGTTCTGGACGCGCTCGAGTTGCCCCACCGTGTCGTGCTGCTCGCGGCGGGGGACTTGAGCTTCGCCGGAGCCAAATGCTACGACCCGGAGACGTGGGCGCCGGGGGAGGGCCGATGGCTCGAGGTGTCCTCCTGCACCAATTTCGAGGACTTCCAGGCGCGCCGTGCGGGAATCCGGTTTCGGCCGGACCGCGCGGCGAAGGCGGAGTACGTTCACACCATGAATGCCTCCGGGTTGGCGCTCCCGCGCACCTTCGCGACGCTCCTCGAGTATCACCAGACGGAACGAGGCTCGGTGCGCCTCCCGGACGCGCTGGCGCCTTATTGGGACGGCGACCGGGAGATCGGGCCCGTCTGAGGCCCGCGGTATGCCCGAAAACCGCACCGCCCGGCCGCGGACGGTCCGGCCCTACGTGCTCGCCCGCTTCTTCGCGGTCTCCACGTTCCAAGCCGCCGAGGATCCGACGTTGATCCCGATCTTCCGGGAGGTCGTGGGGAACATCAATTTTCCAATCATCCTCACCGATAACGCGGGGATTCCGCGCGCCTGGAAGCACATCGAGGTTCCCCCGGAAGCCGTCCCCGATTCGGTCCTCCAGCGTGCGGCCGTGACCGGGATCATTCCGCCCGCAGTGAAAAGGATCCAGGAGACCGCCGCAAAGCTCGATCGGCGGCACGGGCCCATCAAGATCCAGCGGCTCGGCGGACCGGACGTGCTCGGGCTGGTCCACTATGGCGAGCCTTCCCTGGTGGCTCAGCTCCGATGGGTTCCTTATATCGAGTTCGGGGTGGTTCTGATGCTGTTCGTTCTTGGATTCGTCGGGTTTCGCGCCATCATGGCGGGGGAGCAGCGATCGCTCTGGGCCGCGCTTGCCAAGGAGACCGCGCACCAGCTCGGGACGCCTCTCTCGTCGCTCCTTGGCTGGTCCGCGCATCTGCGGGAGGCGGCCGCTGGCGCGGACAGAAGCCCGGAGCGGCTCGAGGCGATCGCTTCCGAGATTGATATAGATCTCGACCGGCTCAACAAGGTCGCTTCACGGTTCGGGCAGCTCGGCTCCGTTCCCGCGCTCAAGGAAGGAGACCTGACCGAGGTCGTCGCGGGCGCGGTGAGCTATTTCCGCCGCCGCGTTCCGCACCTGGGTCGTGAGGTGGAAATCGTGGAGCACTACGAACCGATCCCGAGGGTCGCCTTTCACAGGGAGCTTGTCGAGTGGGTGGTCGAGAGCTTGATTCGAAACGCGATCGACGCCGCCGATAAGCCCAGAGGCGTCATCGAAGTGGGATTGAGCTGGCGGAGCGGGCGGCACGAGGTGGAGCTCAGCGTCAAAGACAACGGCCGCGGCATGACGCCCGCCGAGCGCCGGCGGGCGTTCGCGCCCGGGTTCAGCACGAAGCGGCGCGGTTGGGGGCTGGGGTTGGCGCTTGCGAGGCGTGTCGTGCACGAGTACCATCACGGCAGGATCTCCATCGTGGAATCCGTGCCCGGCCAGGGGACCACCGTGGCCGTGGTGTTGCCTCAAGCTCCTTCCCCGAACCCCGGTTCCGCGTAATCCCTGAGCCGACAGACCCATGGTGTTGCAGAACAGAAAAATCCTGTGGGCCGATGACGAGATCGACCTCTTTAAGCCCCACATTCTGCTTCTGGAATCGAAGGGGTACCGGGTCACCTCCGTCTCAAACGGCAACGACGCCGTCGCGTGCGCCGAGCGCGAGAAGTTCGACGTCATCCTGCTCGACGAGTCAATGCCCGGGCTGGATGGGCTCGCCACGCTCGAAGCGATCAAGGGACACGACCCTTCGGTCCCGATCGTGCTGGTCACGAAGAACGAAGCCGAATCGCTCATGGACGAGGCCATCGGGAAGCGCATCAACGACTACCTGATCAAGCCGGTGCGTCCGACTCAGATTTTCCTCGCGCTGAAGCGTCTCCTCGAATCGGACCGCCTGCAGGAGGGCCAGCGGGCTCGCGACTACGTGGCCGAGCTGTCGAGGCTTCGCGCGGAATCCGCGGGCGGCCTCGATTGGCGCGGGTGGGTCGATCTCTACGCGCGGAGCGCGCAGTGGGACGTCGGCAGGGGAACGACGCCCCTCCGCTCTCCGTGGACGTCCTCGGGCGCTGGGTCGCGCCGTTGCTTCGGCAGAAACGCCGCGTCTATTTCATCGTCGTCGATTGCATGAGGCTCGACCAATGGCTCACGGTGGAGCCGTTGATCCGGGAATTCTTCGACATCCAAATGGACTACCACGTCTCGATCCTGCCGACCGCGACGCCGTACTCACGAAACGCGATTTTCGCGGGGCTCTTTCCCGACGCGATCCAGCGACAGCACCCCGAGTTCTGGCACGAAGGCTCCGGGGACGAGCGGAGCAAGAACCGCTACGAGCGGCAGCTCCTGGATCTGCATCTCAAGCGGCTCTCGGTCGAGCTTGCTTCGCCGCCCAAGTACATCAAGATCTACAACGCCGAAGAGGCGCACAACGTGAGGCGCAACGTCGTCACGTTCCAGAATATTCCGCTCGTCGCGCTTGTATTCAATTTCCTAGACATGCTCACCCACGGGCGATCCGAATCGGATCTCCTTCGCGAGCTCGCTCCCGACGAGTCGGCGTTCCGGTCGGTGATGCGCTCCTGGTTCCTCCACTCATCGCTTTTCGACGCGCTGAAGTGGATGTCGAAGCAGGATTGCACCGTCATCGTGACGAGTGATCACGGAGCGGTCCTGAGCCGGCGCTCCGCCCTCGTCTACGGTAACAGGGAGACCTCGACGAACCTTCGATTCAAGTACGGGACCAATCTCGCCTGCGACTCCAAATATGCGGTGCACCTGAAGGAGCCGGGGCGGTTCCGGCTGCCGGCGGATGCGATGAACAAGAACTACATCATCGCGAAGGAAGATTTCTATTTCGTCTATCCGACCAATTTCCACGAATACGAGAACAAGTACCGTGGGAGCTTCCAGCACGGTGGCGTTTCCCTGGAAGAGATGATCCTGCCCACGGCCACACTCACCCCTCGGAGCTGAATCTCTTGGACATCGAGGTGCGCTCGCTCCTGCGCGGGGCGGCGGAAACAGTTTCCTTCGGAAGGCGCATCGGAGCGCTGGCGATTCCGGGGGACTGGGTCGCGCTCACCGGGGATCTGGGCACCGGCAAGACGACCCTGGTTTCAGGGATTGTCGAGGGCATTCATCCCGGAACGCGGAGTCGAAGCCCCACCTACGTGCGCGTGGAGGTCTACGGAGTATCGCCCGCGATCGTCCACGCGGACCTTTACCGCTTGCAGGCCCCGGGGGAGTGGGACACGCTCGGAATCGAGGACCTCGCGGACCGGGATGCGATCGTGCTCGTGGAATGGGCCGACCGCGCACCCGACCGGCTCCCGGCGGAGAGGCTCGAGCTGACCCTTCGCTACTCCGGCGAAGCCGCCCGCGAGATCAGGATCCACGCGCGGGGCGACCGCTGGCACACCCTCATCAAGGAAGGGAAGCTGGATCGGGATACCTGGAGCGATGCGCTATATCCTCGGGATTGATACCGCGAATCGCTTCGGCTCCGTGGCGTTGGCCTTGGACGGCTCCGCGTCGTCTTGGGGAACCCTGGATCCCGGTGAGCATTCGAGCGGGCTTTCGCGCGCTTCGGAGGACCTTCTCCGAGAACGAAACCTGACGCTTCGCGACCTCACGGGTATCGCCGTGTCCCAAGGTCCGGGGTCCTTCACCGGGCTTCGAATCGGGCTCGCGTGGGCGAAGGGTGTTTGCTTCGGGCTCCCGGCCAAGCTGACGCTCGTCTCCTCGCACGAGGCGAACGCGTATCGACACCGCTTCGCGCGAGGTCTCATCGCCACCGTGCTCCAAGGGGAGCGCGGCCAGGTCCAAGCCTCGCTCTGGTCGGCGGGAGCCCAGCCGGGCAGCCTCTGGGGTCCCGAGCGCATTTCAGAGGAGGATCTTGCGGACGCCCTCCGCAAAGCGGCGGGCCCCAAGAACACGGCGATCTGGGTGGCGGCACCCGACCTGAAGCCCGAGATTCGCGAGCTGCTGGAGGAGGAGGGGCTTGTCCTCCTCGACGGACCGCCCGGGTCGCCAGCCGGGACCGAGGGGGGCGCGGATTCGCTCCCGCCGACCGCAGCCGCCGTCGCCGAGCTGGGGGACCGGAACCTTCTCGCCGGGCGAATCGAGGATCTCGCGGACGCTGCGCCCTCCTACGGCCGCGCTCCCAACGCAAGGAAGCCGTCTTCATGACGGACAAAGATTCGGTCCGGATCGACCCGCTCACGACAGAGCATTTGGACGAGATCGTCGTGATCGAGCGAGAGTCCTTCAGCGACCCTTGGACCCGCGGTATGTTCGAATCGGAGCTGGACGCCGCGGTTCATGGGTACGCACGGGGCGCGATTCAGGGCAGGAACCTGATCGGATACATCCTTGCGGTGTTCATCCCAGATGAAGCCCACATCGGGAATCTGGCCGTCCATCCGGCCGAGCGGCGGCACGGCGTCGCCCAAACGCTCTTGGACGAGCTTGTGCGCGACGCGGCCCAAGCCGGTGTCCGGCGGGTAACTCTCGAGGTCAGGCAATCGAACCAGGCGGCGCGTAAGTTCTATTATAAGAATGGGTTCATCGACATCGCGATTCGAAAGAACTACTACCGGAGCCCGGTGGAGGATGCTATCGTGATGTATCGCGTCCTCCCGGGGGATCCGAGCGTATGAGCTGGCTCAAGAAGTCAAAGGAAGGGCTCAGGACGCCGCAGCGGAAACGGGAGCTGCCGGACGGGCTCTGGACCAAGTGCGAGGATTGCGGCGAGATCCTGTACCAAAAGGAGCTCGAGCGGAACCTCTGGACTTGCACCAAGTGCTCCTATCATTTCCGGATCTCGGCCCGAACCTATCTCAAGATCCTTCTCGATGAGGAATCCTTCGTCGAGCGCTTCTCCGAAATCGTCTCGACCGACCCGCTCAAGTTCCGCGACACGAAGCGCTACGCCGATCGGCTGCGAAAAGCGCGCGAAGAGACGGGCCTGAGTGAGGCGATCCTCGTGGGGGAGGGAGCCATCGAGGGGCGCCCGCTCGTGATCGGCGTGATGGACTTCTCGTTCCTCGGCGGGAGCCTGGCCTCCGCGGCTGGGGAGCGGATCGCGCGCGGCATCCTGCTCGCCCTCGAAACCCGGCACCCGCTCGTGCTCCTCTCCTCCTCAGGCGGCGCGAGGATGTTCGAAGGCATTCTCTCCCTCATGCAGATGGCGAAGACGAACGCCCTCCTGGCGCGGCTCTCGGACGCCGGGGTCCCGTACATTTCGATCATGACCCATCCGACGACAGGCGGCGTCACGGCCAGCTTCGCATCCGTCGGGGACGTGATTCTGGCCGAGCCGCGTGCCTTGATCGGCTTCGCGGGGCCCCGCGTGATCAAGCAGACCATCAACCAGGAGCTTCCGGAGGGATTTCAGCGGTCGGAGTTTCTCCTCGCGAAGGGAATGATCGACCGAATCGTGCACCGGAACGAGCTTCGAAGAACGCTCGCCTCGCTCCTGCATTTCTTCGCCGCGGCGGCGCTCTTGCCCCAAAAGCCGCGGCGGCGCGCGGGGGAAACCCTCGCCCGGTTCCGCGCGGTGGGCGGTCCGATCGCATCCACGCCTCCGCCAGCGCCCGCCCCGGGGGCGCCGCTCCAGCCGGTCCAAGCCGATTCAACTCCGGGGGTGACGGCGCCTGGCGTCAATGGAGCGCCGAGCCCGCAGGGCACCCAGGGCCCCCAGGGCCCGGCCGAGGCACCCGATGAAGCACCGGGGACGACGCCCGGCGGCTCCGCAGCGTTTCCCGCCGATCGAGAGATACCCATCCGCGAATGAAGGCGCCCGCGAGCGCCCCCCTCACACGGCGCCTGGATGCCATGTACCTCTTCGAGCGCAGCAGAATGCGCCCGGGGCTCGTGGGAATCGAGCGCCTGCTCGAGACGGCGGGGCGTCCTGACCGTGCGTTCGCGTCGGTCCTCGTCGCCGGGACGAACGGCAAGGGGTCCACCGCGGCGCACCTCGATTCCATCCTCCGCGCCGCTGGGCTGAGGACCGGCCTCTACACGTCTCCCCACCTCTTGCGATTCCACGAGCGGATCCGCGTCCAGGGTCGGGAGATCACCGATGAGGCGCTCGAGATCCTACTCGAGCGCTGGTGGCCGCGCTTGGAGGCCCAGGGTCCCTCCTTCTTCGAGGCCGCGACCGCGCTGTGCTTCGACCATTTCGCGGCATCGAATCTGGACATCGCGGTCGTGGAGGTGGGAATCGGCGGTCGGCTGGATGCCACGAATATCCTGAGCCCGCGCGTCTCGGTGATCACGACGATCAGCAGCGACCATCACGAGATCCTGGGCCACACGTTGAAGCGGATCGCGGCTGAGAAAGCGGGAATCGTCAAGCCTGGGGGGACGCTCGTCTGCGGCGTCAGGACACGGGAGGCGAAAACGGTGATCGCCGGGGTCGCCGCGGAGAAGGGGGCCGTGGTGAGCTGGCTCGGAAGCGCGGTGCGGTACACCACGCGCGGCTTGAGCCTCGATGGAACCGAGTTCCAGCTGGAAACATCCTCCTATTCAGGGAGGCTTCGGACGAATCTCTTGGGGAAGCATCAGGCGCGGAATGCGGCGCTCGCGGCACTCGCGGCCGAGAAGGTGCTGGAAGGCCGACCGCCGGTGGAAATCGCGTCCGCCATCGAGCGCGGGATTGCTCGCACGCGGTGGCCCGCCCGCGCGGAGCTCGTTCGTGGGGAGCCCCCCGTACTGGTCGACGTCGCGCACAACGCGGAAGGCGCCGGCGCGCTGGCCGAGACGGTCGGAGCGCTCTTCCCCGACCGCGGCGTCGCATTCGTGGTCGCGTTGTCGCAGGACAAGGCCCACACGGAATTCTTGAGGCGGCTGGGCTCGGTGGCGAGCCGCTTCTACCTCACCCAGTTTGAAGGGGAGCGCGCCACCCCCGCCTCCACCCTTCTTCGCGCCGCCCCCTCACGCCATCTCACCTGCGAGGCGATCCCGTCGATTCCGGACGCGCTGGACCGGGCCCTGGCGTGGGCGACGGGAACCGGGGGTGTGGTCGTCGTAGCGGGCTCGTTCTTTCTTCTGGCCTCGGCGCTGCCTCACCTCGAGGCCCGCGTTCCCGATGCGCTTTGACGGCCGGTCCTCCGGCCCCCGCGTCTCGTTCTTGGCATTCGCCCTGGCGGCGGCCATTGGAACCGGAAGCGGAGCCGGCCAGACCCCCGCGCCGACTATGCCCGGGCCCGTCCCCCGCGCCCCTGCGGCCGCGCGTGGGGGCGCCGATGAGACCTATCACATGAGGGCGGACCGGCTCTCGGGCTCCGCGACCTCGGACGAGGATGTCTACACCGCGATTCACGTCACGGTGGAACACGGCAGCACCACGGCCACGGGCGACTCGGCCCGGGTCTTCCGCAAGCGTGAGATCGTCTTTCTGATGGGAAACGTGAAGATCATCGACGGCAAGACCACGATGTGGGGGGACGAGGCGTCGTATGACCGGAAGGCGCGCGTCGCCATCCTCCGCGGAAACGTCCGGATCCAGGAGGGCGCCGCGCGGATCACGGGGCAGGAGGCGCGGTTCTACCGCAACGAGAACCGGTCGGTGATCGTGGGCAGCCCGCGCATGGAGGATTCCACAAGAACCCTGACCGCCAGCCAGATCGATTACGACCGGGCGAAGGACGTGATCCTCGCCCAGGGAAACGTCGTGGCCGTCGATCGCGCGGAGAGCACGACGGTGCACGCCGGGCAGGTCCGATATGACCGGCGGGCAGACTACGCGTGGGCGAACCAGAACCCGGTTCTTACCGTCGAGGAATCGGGAGGGACGTCCACCCAGGTCCGCGGCCTCTCCATGGAGTTCGACAACGCAAAGCGGGCGGTGTTCGCGGTCGGAGACGTCCAGGTGGAGCGCGACAAGCTTCGGGCGAAAGGGGATCGCGGGGAGTTCTACCAGTCCGAGAACCGAGCGCTTCTGGTCGGGAACCCGCGCGCGTGGGACGAGGAGGGGGAGATTCAGGGAGACACCCTCGACATCCGAATGGACCGGCACCGCGTCCAGTCGGTCCAGGTGCGCCCTCACGCCGTCGTGAACTACGAAGCGAAGAGCGAGCGCGGGCGCGGCGAGCGGAGCCACGCGGTCGGGGACACCGTGACCCTCTTTCTTCCGGACGAGGAGACCCGGAGGGCGGTCATCGTGGGGCACGCCCAAAGCTCGTACTGGCCCGCGAGCGAGGACAGCGCGCAGGGCGGGCGGAATATCTCGAGCGGCGACAGCATCATCGTGGAATTCGCCCACGGCCGGGCGCGGCGGGCCACGGTGGTGGGCCGGAGTGAGGGCACCTATTTCATGGTGGCGGAAGGGGACACGAGCCGTGCGCAACAGGAGGAGCGGGTTCGATACCGCGGCGAGCGAATCATCTACGACGTCGACCGGAACGAGGTGAACGTCGTCGGCTCTTCCGACGTGACGTACAAGGAGCTGCGCCTGAACGCGGAGCGCGTCAACTTCAACACGAAGACCGAGCGGATGCGTGCGGAAGGAAGCCCGGTGCTCTTGGACGGCAGGGACCGCATCACGGGTCACACCATGACCTACGACCTGCCGATTCGGCGCGGCACGATCTACGCGGGCAAGACGGCGTACGAGAAAGGGTTCTACTACGGGGAGCAAATCCGAAAGGTCTCCGACGACGTCCTCCTCGTGAAGAACGGGAGCTACACCACGTGCGATCTGGACGGACCTCACTACCACTTCGGAAGCAGCAAGATGAAAATCCTGCTCCGGGACAAGGTGATCGCGAAGCCTGTCGTGTTCTACATCAAGCACATCCCGGTGCTCGCGCTTCCTTTCTATATCTTTCCCATCAAGCCGGGGCGGCATTCGGGCTTTCAGCTCCCGCAAGTGGAGTTCGGCTCATCCAGCACGGGGGGGAAGTTCATCCGCAACCTCGGGTACTACTGGGCGGTGAACGACTACCTGGACGTGACCGGATGGGGGGACTACTACCAGGAGGACCGGTGGATCGCCCACGCCCAGACGCGGTACAACAAGCGTTACAAGTGGCAGGGGGAGATCAACTCCTCATTCGAGCACGCCCTCGCGTCGGGGGCCGATCGGTGGGATCTGTTCGGGCGGCACTTCCAGACCCTGGGCACCAATTTCACTCTCACCGCCCAGGGCAACTTTGCGAACTCGAGCCAGTATCTCCGCGACCAGACCATCGGCCGTTCCATCCTGCTCCGCGTTCAGCGCAATCTCAGGTCGAGCCTCTCCCTGAACAAGGGCTGGAGCGGCGCGTCCCTCAACATCGGCCTGCTCCGGAACCAGGACTTGGACCCGGATCGAGGCGGGGTCCCCGAGATCCAGCAGCAGCTCCCCGCGGCCACGTTCTCATTGTCCGCGCGGCCGCTGGGCCATCTTCCCCGAGGCAAGGAGCCCGCGCGTCTCCCGTGGCTCTCCTCCACGGTTTTCAGCTTCCGTTCGACTCTTCTGAGCGAGCGAAATCGATTCTTCGAGGGCAGGGCGGAGTCGACGGTCGTGCTCGATTCGCTCGGGGCCCCGGTCGATACAACGGTTCGCTTCATGAACGTCACGACCGCGCGCACCTCGGTGCGACACGATATGGCGCTGACGGACGTGAGGACGCTTCTCGGGTTCGTCAAGGTAAGCCCGACCATGAGCTACACCGAGGTTTTCGTCAGCAAGGATGCCGCCGGGAACCGCAATCAGCGGGCGGGCGTCTGGCGAGGCGGGATCGGCGCGAACACCGCCGTGTTCGGGACGTTTCGGCCCTCGTTGGGACCGCTGCGGGCGGTCCGTCACGTCGTGACGCCCTCGGTGGGTCTCGTGTATCAGCCCGCGTACCCGAAGCTCAACTTCCGCGATGCGAACGGGAACCTTCAGCCACGATTCACCGGGGTCGCGGGCGCGCTGGGCGGTCTGGAAACGCGCGCGATGACGTTCTCGCTACGGAACGACCTCCACGTCAAATGGGGAAACGCGGCACAGCCCAAGGTGATCAACAACCTGATCCAGCTCTCGACAACGGGCAGCTACAACTTCCTCGCGGCGAGACAGGGAATCAAGCCCCTGTCCGATCTCTCGAGCACTCTGAGGCTCCGTCCGATCGATCGCAGCTCGATCGATATGGATTTCACCCACAATCCCTATGACGGGAAGCTCCTGCGCTTCGGTGTCTCGAGCGGGCTCTTCTTCCAGGGGGTGAGGCGCGCCGAGGGTGAGGAAGAGAGGGTGGAGCAGGACCCCGGCGCCCAGGCGGTCTCGGCACCGTCCGGATGGACCCCCGCGGGACTGCTCCCGTCCGGGCTCCCCTGGATGTTCGGGATTTCGATGAGCTACACAGGGTCGAGCAGCAGGATCGCGGGCGGCGGATACTTGCCGTGGGCGTCGAGCACCCGCGCGAACGGGTCCCTGGGTCTGAATCCGACGACAAACTGGCGGGTGGAGTATTCAGCGCAATTCGATTTCAAGAGCCGCCAAATGATTTCACAGAACTACTCGGTGAGGCGCGAGCTCCACTGTTGGGAGGCGCAATTCACGCGCAGCATTTCGGGTGGGATCACCGAGTACTACTTCAAGATCAACGTGAAGAATCTCCCGGAGGTCTATTACGAACAAGGGTCGCGCGGATTGCGAGGGTTCGGTGGAATCCAAAATGCTTTCTAGTGAAAAACCCGCATCCGCATCAGGAATCCATTTGACACCCCCGGGGGTGCGGCGTAAGTTGACGCGTCGTTCAGCCGAAAGGAGGTGACAAGCAGATGAACAAGACCGAACTCATCGCCACCGTTGCAAGAAAGACCGGTCTTTCGGCACGCGAAGCGCGTGCCGCCGTAGAAACGCTGTTCTCCCCAGGCAAGGAAGGCTTGATCGCGGCCGCTCTCATGTCCGGGAAGAAGGTCCAGATCACAGGATTCGGCACCTTCGAGACCCGTAAGCGGAAGGCACGCGAGGGTCGGAACCCCCAGACTGGAGAGCGCATCAAGATCGCAGCATCCCGGTTTCCCGCATTTCACGCAGGAAAGGCCCTGAAGGATCGCATCAAGAAGTAACCCCCCCACCATCGGACTTGCGAGGGAGCGGGCAGGTGCACCTGCCCGCTCCTTTTGCGTTTTGTCACCGAAATCTTGAACCCGTCACCTTTTGCGGGGTATAGTCTTGGACCATAATGTCCATTCCAGGGGGGAGGTGAGTTCACTGACCCGATTCCGGTCCCTACTCTTTCTTCTTGTCGCAGCGGGGCTTGCGGCGCTGAGCCCGCGGCTTCTGGGAAAGGGTTCGCCCTGTGACATCCTCATTCAGGCCACGACGGATGTAAACGGCGAGCTCGCTCCCTGCGGCTGACACGCTCACCCGCTTGGCGGACTCGCCCGGAGGGCGAGTCAATTCAAAGTAGGCGTCATGAAGTTCCCCAACAATTTCCGGGTGGACTCGGGGGACTTCTTTGGTATGGCCGGGGAGCAGGACTCCCTCAAGAGCGCATTCATGGTCACCGCCATGGATAAGCTCGGCTACGACGTGGTCACGCTCGGCGAGCGGGAGTTCAACTTCGGCCAAGCCTTCCTTCTCGACACCTTCAAGAAGACGAAGATCGACCTCGTCTCATCGAACCTGGTCTACGCCGACACGAAGAAGCCCTTCGTGAAGCCCTACGTCATCCGGAAAATGTGCTCCACGCGCGTGGCGTTCTTCGGCCTCATCGGGACGGACATGAAGATCCGGACGCTCTTGAGCGAACGGGCGCTCGAGGTGAAGGATCCGTTCGCGACCGCGAAGGCGCTCGTGCCCGAGCTCCGGAAAAAGGCGGACGTCGTGGTGCTCCTCTCCCACTTAGGGCTCACGGAAAGCCAGCGCATGACGCTGGAGGTGCCCGGGATCGACGTCATGATCTTCGGCCACCAGCCTGGACTGTTCCGCGAGCTCGTCAAGACCAACGGCGTCATCAACACGCGCGCCGGCGAGCGCGGGCAGTACGTCCCCGGAATACACCTGGTCATCGAGGACAGCAAGATCGCCTCCTACGACGGCGTGGTCGTGACGCTGGATGACAAGATACCCGCGGACGAAGACATGAACCACACGGTCGATACCTTCAATGACGAGATGAACCGGCGCTTCTCCAGCAACCCCAATGCGAACACCCCCCCGGGACAACCGGCCCCGATCCCGGTCGGCGGGGATCACTACCTGGGAGAGAAGAACTGCCGCCGCTGCCATGAGGCCGAGTACCAGATGTACGCGAGCCAGCCCCATGCGCGCGCCTTCGATACGCTGACGAAAAACCAACGCGATTCCTCGCCCGAGTGTCTGCCTTGCCACGTCGTCGGGTACGGACAACCCGGGGGATTCTCGTCCAAGCAGACCACTCCAGATCTCGTGAACGTGCAGTGCGAGAACTGCCACGGAATGGGCACCAAGCATCCGGGGAAAGAGGACGCCAACGCGGTCGTGGGTCCCGAAGTATGCCTGACCTGCCACACGCACGAGCAGAATCCTGATTTCGACTACAGCGAAGCGGTTACGCATATTGTCCACTGGCATCAATAGCGGTCGCCCGCGCGCGGTTGCCCTCGCCGCTCTCGCCTCTCTTCTCTTCGTGGTCGGAACCTCACAGGCTCAAAGCGTCAAGCTTCGTGTCCTCACCATCCCATCCGACGTCCAGCCCGGGAGCTGGATCTCCTACCGCATCCAGGTGGATTCGAAGAACCGGCCCCCGCGCCGGTTCACGCAGCGGCTCGCGGTCGTCGCTCGGGAGGGATCGGGCGATGAAGCGGGTGCGTGGCTGGAGCTCAAAACCATGGAAGCGGGGAGAACACGGATCGAGCGCGGATTCTTCGCGCGGGGGGAGAGCCCGGACCGGGGGCACTCCCAAGGCGCCGAGACAACCGCGCACCTCGTGCTCCGCCGCTACCAGATGCTTACCTCGGACGGAAGGCTCATCGAGTATCCGATCGGCGGGGAAGGCGCGCCCATGCCGGATGAGGACATCTCGGCCATGGATCTTCTCGAGTTCACGGGGACCGCGAAGATCGATTCGCTCGCGCCCGACACCTTGAGCGCCGGCAGCCAAGTCTTTCCATGCCGTGTGGAACGAGTCACTCGATATGGAAAGGACCAGTGGGCGGCCGAGGATACGACCTTTGTCAACCGCGCCGTGATGACCCGCACGGTGTGGCGAAATCCCGCGGTTCCGGTGACCGGATACGCGCGGTCGGTCCTCGAGGTCGCGACCGCGCGCCTTCCAACGCTCTCACGCGGCGCGGCCGCCGCGCCGCCGGAGACCACCCCCGCGCGTTCCATGGCCCCGGATTCGACAGCCGCACGCTCGACGGCCGTGGATTCGACCGCCGCGGATTCGGCCACCCGCGTGCCGCCCCCCGTCGGGCCCGAGGGCCAAAGGTTCTTCTACAGGGCCGCGGTTACCCTGCTGGACGTGGGTGATGACGCCGTCCCGGAGATTACCCAGGCGCCCGAGCTCGCCCCGGAAGAGGCTTTACCGCGGCCCAAGCCGAAGGTGATTCGCTAAGGCATCCGCCCGCGGCGAGCCACGCGCCGTGGGAATCCCACAAGCCCAGAGCTTCCCTAAATCCCTCCAGATCGGCCCTTCCGAGCCGATACCTGCGACGTAGCCTGCCGGTGGGTCATTCCGGCACGAAACCCTTCCAAAGCACGGGAGTACCGATGGCGCAAGGTGGCCGTAAGCCGCTGGGGCAGAGCTTGGTCGAGCAGGGACATCTCTCACGCGAGGGATTGGCTCGCGCGCTCGAGGAGCAGCGCCGCACCGGCCAGGCCCTCCGGGAGGTGCTGCTCCGCCTCGACCTCGTTTCTGAAGAGGCGATTCTCGAGTACTACGAAGAGCAACTCGGCGTCCCGCGCATGGACCTCACCACCTATGTTCTCGAGCCGGAAATCGTGCGCCTGGTGCCCGAGCGGATCGAGCGCCAGTACAAGCTCGTCCCGCTTTTCAAGATCGGCAACACCCTCACGATTGCGATGGTCGATCCGCTCGACATCGTCGCCCTGGACGAGGTGAAGCTGGCGACCGGGCTCGAGGTCGAGGTTGTCGTCTCTCCGGAGCAGCAAATACGCGAGGCCGTGGATCGCTACCACCCGCTCGGCGGCGGGCTCGAGATGCTCGTGCGCGAGCAGGGGCAGAAGCAGAGGCAGAAGCAGAAGCATGGAGCCGCCGCCGAGGAGGCGATCGCCCGCGCCGAGGAGGATGGGCCGGTCATCCGATTCGTGAACGCGGTCGTGAATCAGGCCGTTCGCGAGGGGGCCTCCGATCTCCACTTCGAGCCCGACGAGGCCAATCTCAGAATCCGCTACCGGGTGGACGGGATTCTGCGCGAAGCGTCCATCCAATCGAAATCGATCCACGCCTCCGTCGTCTCGCGTGTGAAAATCATGGCCCAGCTGGACATCTCCGAGCGCCGACTCCCCCAAGATGGGCGCGCCCGCATCGAGATTTCGGGGAAGGAGTACGACATGCGGGTCTCCACGTTTCCGACGATCCACGGGGAGAACGTGGTGCTGCGAATCCTGGACAAATCGAGCGCGCTCCTCGGAACTTCCGAGTTGGGGCTCGCCCCAGGTCCGCTCGCCGAGCTCTCCCGAATGATCGAGCGGCCGAACGGCATCGTGCTTGTCACCGGCCCGACGGGAAGCGGGAAGACGACGACCCTCTATTCCTGCATCGGGAAGATCAACACCGTCGAGCGGAACATCGTCACCCTCGAGGATCCGGTGGAATACCACCTCCCGTCCATCCGCCAGACCCAGGTGGACCCAGACATCGGGCTCACCTTCGCACGGGGGTTGCGGGCGCTGCTGCGACAAGACCCCGACGTGATCATGGTCGGTGAGGTTCGCGACAGCGAAACCGCCGAAATCGCCGTCCGCTCGGCGCTCACCGGACACCTCGTGCTCTCGACCCTGCATACCAACGACGCCGCGGGCGCTCTGCCCCGCCTTCTCGACATGAAGATCGAGCCGTTCCTGCTCTCGTCGGCGATGCTCGGAGTCGTGGCCCAGCGTCTGGTGCGGCGCGTATGCGAGAAGTGCCGCCGTCGGAGCGCGCCACCGGCCGAGGCGCTCGAGGAGCTGGGGGCGGGCGCGATCAAAGGCGAGTTCGTGGTCGGCGCGGGTTGCATGGCGTGCGGGCAGACCGGCTACCGCGGAAGGCTCGGGATCTTCGAGGTGCTGGTCGTCACCGACGAGATCCGCGATCTGATCGTCTCCCGCGCCTCGACGGAGGAGCTCGCACGCGCCGCGCGCCGCGGTGGCATGCCGTCCTTGCGCGACGATGCCCTTCGCAAGGCGGCCCAGGGCGTCACGACGCTCCAGGAGGTGATCCGGGTCACCCGCAAGAACCTCCTGATGGCCCCTGATGCGGATCCGGCCGCCCTCCCGGTCCGCGAATAGTCGATGCCCGCGTTCCGATACCGGGCTATGAGCGCGGCCGGGCAGGCGCAGCAAGGGATGCTGGAGGCGCCGGACCTCGACCAGGCGCTGGACCGGATCCATCGCATGGGGCTCACCCCGGTGCGGCTCGAGGCTCAGGGCACGTCCCAGCCCAACTCCCGAGCCATTCCGTTTCTTCAAAAGAAGGTCACGCCGCGCGATCTGATTCTGTTCACGCGGCAGCTCGAGACCATGCTCGACTCGGGTCTGCCGATACTCTCCGCCCTCGAAATCCTTCATGCCCAAACGGTACAACCGAAGCTCAAGATGGCGATCGACCGCGTGCGGTCGGACGTCGAGCAGGGTTCAACGCTCACCGAAGCTCTGTACCGTCATCCGGACTGTTTCCCGCGGATTTACGTGAACCTGGTCTTCGCCGGGGAGGAAGGCGGCCTCTTAGCGCAGATGCTGGACCGGGTCGCCACGCTCCTCGAGTACGAAGCGGAGACGGACCAGAGAATCCGCTCCGCCACCTTCTACCCGACCCTGATCGTGACCGAGCTCGGGCTCGCGTTCCTCGTCCTGATCAAGTTCGTCCTCCCGCGCTTCGCTTCGCTATTCCGGAATTTCAACACCGCGCTGCCTCTTCCGACGCGGGTGTTGATCGGGCTGAGCGATTTCTTCGAGCACCAGTGGATCCCGTTCGTGTTCTTCATCGTGTGCGCGGCGGCCATCGCCGTCGTCTGGAGCCGGACCGAGCGCGGCCGCACGACCATCGACCGGATCATCGTCACCGCTCCGATTTTCGGGCCGATCTTTCTCATGACGATCATGTCTCGCTTCTCGCGCGTGCTCTCCGCACTCCTCGCGAGCGGTATCCCGATCGTCCGGGCGCTCGACATCGTGCGGGGGGTCGTGGGGAACAAGGTGGTCGAGGTCGAGATCGACAGGATGCGCGACGGTGTGGTGGCGGGTCAGGGATTGGCCGAGCCGCTCCGCGGGAGCCCGATCATCCCTCCCTTGGTGGTCAAGATGTTGGCGGTGGGTGAGGAGACCGGCGCGATCGACAAGATGCTCCTCCGAGTCTCCCGATATTACGACCAGGACGTCGATTACGCGGTCAAGAACCTCTCCACGGCGATCGAGCCGGTGCTCCTCATCATCCTCGGAGCCGCGGTTCTCTTCACCGCTTTGGCGGTCTTCCTACCCCTCTGGAACCTCATGAACGTCTTCCGCCACTAACCTGGCGGAACCCTCCCGGGGACTCAAGAACGGTCGCCCAATTGCC
>VBOX01000062.1 GCA_005893265.1 Candidatus Eiseniibacteriota bacterium
TGGAACGACGACCCTCCCGAGGCCCGACGGTTGTTCTACGTGGCCGTGACTCGTGCGCGACGGGAAGTCCACCTCCTGTGGTCCGGGTTTTTCGTCACCGCTGACGGGAAGCTGCGGCAGAAGGGCCCGTCGCCGCTCCTCCTACACCTCATGCAGCGACTCCGAAGCGAATAGCGCTGAACCCCAGACCCAGAGGTATTGTAGTGTAAGTGTAGTTTACGCGATCGGAACTGGCCGTCGCGAACCGGCGGTATCGGCCCCGTGGAGCAGAGTGAACGTGGCCTGTTCGTTACATTTCGCCCCGATTCGTGCCGGTTCGTGACATCCTGGGATTCGACTCTTAATCAGTAGGTTGAAGGTTCGATTCCTTCGCGGCGCACCAATTTAGCCGGCCGGTTGAAGTTGCCTGAGGAACGTTAGAATTATGTTCCCGGTTGCTCATCCGGCACACCGTCGAAGAAATCAACGACCCCAGTCTCCAGAGAATACTCAGCGCCTATGACGAGGAGCCCATCGCTCTGGATCAGCTGCTCGAGGACTTCCGATCCGTGTCGCAGCTGGTTTGCGGAGACGCGGACGTTGGCCCGAACGGCGTGCCGCACCAGAGCATCCGGGTCGTGCCTGAGTTCTGTCGCCAACAACGCTTCCACGGATGGCCGAACGCGGTCAACGATCGAACGCAGATTCCGCGACCGGGCTTCCCCCGGCCGCATGAGTTCTTCCAATGTGGCCAGAACAGCCCCGCACCGAGAGTGGCCCAGAACCACGACGAGCGGCGTGCCGAACCGCTCTGCGGCGAACTCGACGCTGCCGATTTGAGAGGAAGCGACGATGTTTCCGGCAACGCGGATGACAAATAGGTCGCCCAGGCCTTGGTCGAAGACGATCTCTGCCGGCACCCGCGAGTCGGAACATCCGAGAATGATGGCGAACGGCTCCTGGCCTGCCGCCAACTCGCTGCGGCGCGTCTGGCTCGTGCGTGTGTCGCTGCTCCGAGCGCCAGACACGAAGCGACGGTTCCCCTCTCGCAGGCGTTCGAGTGCTTCTCGCGCCGAGATCATCAACGCCTCATCCTCGTCCGGCTAACAACCGATCGACGGGTCATTCCGAAGTCTCCGACTCTGGGGTGGACTCAAGAAACGGAGATCCTTGATAACGCTCGGGTGCGTATCGAGCGGCTAGCAAACCGATCGCTTCCTCGGCTTTGATGGCCTCCACCAGTACGCCCTCCTGCCACGCGCAACTTTGCCGGCCTGCCCCGCCCAGGTGGCCAGCCCGCCTGAGCGACTGTAGTCTAACTGTAGTTGACGCAACCGGAGCTGGCCGTCGCGAACGGGGAGTATTGACCTGCGCGGAGCAGGGTCAAGGTGGGGTCTTCGTTACATTTCGTGACAATTCGTGCCGGTTCGTGACATTGCGGGCTTCGACTCTTAATCAGTAGGTTGAAGGTTCGATTCCTTCGCGGCGCACCAACTCCTGCCCGGCCGATTCCCGGTAGTCTACACTGTGGCCATGAGCGCGGACTCCCTCGCCATGGCTCTGCCGGCGATCTTCGACGAGTTGGTCCAGGGCTCTCCCGATCCGAACGCGCGCACGTTCGTGCTCAACCAGGGCGACCGCGGCCTGCTCGAGTCACTCGACCGGCTCTCGGCGGCCGAGGCCTCCGCGACCCACGGCGGCGGGGCGTCGATCGCCGCGCACGTCGATCATCTCCGGTACGGGCTCTCGCTCCTCAATAGGTGGGCGGAGGGCGTTTCGCCCCCCTGGCCGGAGATGGACTGGGCGGCCAGCTGGCGGCGGACGGTCGTGTCCGAGAGCGAATGGCGAATCCTGCGGGACGAGCTCCGACGCGAGGCTTCCCGGTGGGCCGAGGCGCTCGGCACCCCTCGGGACGTTAGTGACGTCGAGGCCGGCTGGATGGCAGGCAGCGTCGCGCACCTCGCATACCACCTGGGCGCGATCCGACAGATCGATCGCGCGACTCGCGGCCCGACCGCCGAGGACGAGGCGAGCGCGCGAACCAAGTAGTCTGCGGTGTTCGCCCGGCCAGCGGAATTCGACGGCGTGAAATCAGTAGGTTCTAGGTTCGATTCCTAGGTGGCGCACCAATTTAGCTGCGGCGGAGCTCGGTCCCAATAACCGGTTAGCGCGCGAACGCTATTGTCCGAACACAGGACCGAACAACGGTAGGGCGGCGCGTAGGATCACGAATGCCGCAATCCCTACAATGACCGTTGCCAATAGACTTTTCGAACGCCACATAACAAGTGCGGCGAGTAGCGTCGCCACCAGCGGGATCGCATCGGGGAGCTGCTGGATTGGTTTATTGCTGGGCAGCAGAACCACTGGAATGACAATCGCCGCCAGCACGGACGGCGCGACGTAGCGCAGGGCATCAAAAATGCGCTTGGGCATATCGATCTTGCCGACCAGCGCCAGCACCGGGTAGCGGATCAGAAACGTCACCAACGCCATGCCGCCGATCATCAGGGCCTCATTCATTGCTGACCTCGCGCGACCGGCCCAACATCGCTGGACACGCCCAGTCTTTCAACCTGATCTTCTCGAAATAACGACTTCCCGATTACGCCAGCGACTACTCCTGCCAGTGCGGCCAGCATCAGGCCCAGCCGGTTTGGAAGCGGGTTTGCAATCAGCGCGACCACCCCGGCGACGATCACCGCGAGGCCCGTTGAGCGGTTGCGCACCATCGACACAATCATGCCGGTAAAGGTGACGGTCGCCGCGAAGTCAAGCCCCCAGTCCAGCGGGTTAGGGATGGTCCGCCCCGCGACAATCCCCGCCAGCGTGCAGAGCTGCCAATTGGCGTACATCACCGCCGACGAGCCAAGGAAGTACCATTGGCCGTAAGGGAGTGCCCCGCGCTCCTCAAAGCGTTTGAAAACGATCACGAAGGTTTCGTCCGTGAGGGTGAAGCCCATCAGCGGAAGCCACCGAGCCTTGACGTGGCGCAGGTACGGCGCGAGGGTGGCGCTGTACAGCGCGTGGCGCAGATTGACTACAAAGGTGGTGACCACGATGAACAACGCGCTCACGTTCTGGGCAACCAGCCCGGCGGCGATGAACTGGGCCGACCCCGCGAACACAAACAGCGACATCGACTGCGCGCCAAATGGGCTGAGCCCGGCGTTGACCGCCACGGCGCCGAAGATGATCCCGAATGGGAGCGAGCCGACGTCCATCGGGATCGTGTCGCGCATCCCAGCCAGAAATTCGCTTCTGGGGGTAGAGACGGCAGTCATGAAGTCTTCCTTGATTGTCACGGACGCAGCGGCACGTAGCCGGCCGCCTCTACAGTAGTCGACCCGGGCCTAGGCGCGCCCCTCGTCGGTCCACGGTCGAAGCGAGCGATACAGCACCGTGACCGCGGCGATCCAGAAGGGGTAGAGGAGGGTTTCGACCGCGCTCGTCCAGGCCACGACGACGAGCTTGATGGGCGCTGTCGTATTGCCGCCCAGAGTCGAGAGGGGGCTGGCGACCTCGAAGCCGACGGATGCGAGGAAGGCCAAGACAAGGAACCGCCCCAGCGCGCTCCCGAAATTTCTCGACACCAGGCGAAAGCTCGTCCGCAGCGAATGAAGCGGCCCCTCGCCGTCGAGCACCACGGCGGGCGTTGCGAAGATCATGAAGAAGCCGGCAACGGCCAGCCACGCCATGCCAGTCCATATAAGCGGCCCGAAGGGGTCCGACAGCAGGCGAGCCCCGACGACCGTCATAGGCGAGATGGGGCCTAGGATGATGAATACCTGGGCGATCCCCGAGAGCACCAAGTTCACCGACACCCGGAGCACGCGGCGGATCGCTCCCACAAAATCAATCGGATGCCCACGGAGGAGGCTCTCTTGCAGGGGCAGGAATGGGATGTAGATGAATGCGAGAAACAGGATGGGGGTCGCGTTGACGACCGCCTTCAGGCCGAGCGCGCCCTTTCCCATTGCGAAGGAGTAGTTCGTGAGCGCCCCGTAGGCGCCCACGCCCAGGCGATAGAGAAAGAGGAACGCGAGCGCGGGAAGCGCGGGCCGGAGGGATCGCCGGCCGAGCTCGTAGACCGAACTCAGGTAGGCGGGGACGCCTGGGAGCGGCACCCTCGCAGGACCGATCTGATCCGTCTCGGCGGTCATGGCCGCGGATTCTACGTCCATTGCCTCGCCGTTGACCATCGCTAACGCGTATCCGCACCCTCTCGGAAGGCGTCATCAGATCAGGCCAGTTCTCCATGTGCTCACCGTCGTCATCCGCTCTGCGGCGGGGCGTATTTGAAGTGGGAATGATCGGGCACATCGAGATCGTGACGCTATAATGGTCGAGGCGATGCGAAGCGGGCATAGGGGAGACACGCATGATGGCAGAGAGACCACGGCGCAGGGTGTTTGCAACGCTCTTCATGACGCTCGACGGCGTCGTGGCTGAGCCGCAGAAGTGGTCGTTCCCGTTCTGGGACGACGGGATCGCGGCGTTCAAGAACGACGAGCTGGAGGCCAGCGAGGCGCTGCTGCTGGGGCGCGTTACCTACGAAGGCTTCGCGGCGGCTTGGCCGGGGCGCAAGGACGACACGGGCTTCGCCGACAAGTTCAACGCGATGCCCAAGTACGTCGCATCGAAAACGCTCAAGAAGCTTGGCTGGAACAACTCGCATTTGCTTGAGGGGGACGTGCCCGAGGCGGTGGCCAACCTGAAGGCCACGAAGGGAGGGGACATCGCAATTCACGGGAGCGTCTCGCTCATCAACGCGCTGCTGCCCCGCCGACTCATCGACCGCCTGCACCTGATCGTCTACCCCATTGTCCTCGGAGAGGGGAAGAGGCTGTTCGACGTGGGCACCGCGGCTAACTTCGCGCGCGTCGAGACGAAGCCCTTCCCAAAGGGAGCAGTGGGGCTGGTATACGATCTCGCCACGGAGAGCCAGAAGCAGGCGGGCTCCAAGACGTGAATGCCGCCGCGGCCGCATCGCGCGCTGCCGCGCTGGGCGCACTCACTTCCGCCACGAATTTCGCCCCGGAAACGACGACCGCCAGCTCGTCCTCAAAGTGCTACATTGGCTAGTCGTGACCCTAGCCTCCCCCCGAGATGATTTCGACGGACGCGTCGCCCTGATCACGGGCGCGGCTCGCGGGCTCGGGCGCGCGGCCACGAAGCGTCTCATTGCGCGTGGAGCATCGGTCGCGGTGAATGTCCGCGATCAAAAGCGCGCCGACGCGCTGGCTCGGGAGCTTGGTGACCTGGCCTTCGCCGTGCCCGGGGACGTGACCGATTCCGACGCGCCGGACACAATTATTGAAAAGGTGCTGGAGCGGTTCGGGCGGCTCGACATCCTCGTCAACAACGCTGCCTACGCGCACTCCACCCGCTTCGAAACCCTCACCGCGGACGAGTGGCGCCGCGCGATCGAAGTGAACCTCACCGCGCCCTTTCTCCTCACCAAGGCGGTGGTACGGCCGATGAAGGCGCGCAAGTACGGGCGCATCGTCAATATCTCCTCCCTCGCCGGAAAGACGGTGAGCACCCTGGGTGGCGCGCACTACACGGCATCGAAGGCCGGGCTCCAGGGACTCACCCGGGCCGCGGCCAAGGAGCTTGGACAGTTCGGGATCACCGTGAACGCGATCTGCCCGGGGATGATCGACACCGAGCTGACACGCGAGCACGCAACGCAGGAGCAGCTTGCGGCCCTCGCGGCGAGCTATCCGATCCCGAGGCTCGGGACAGCCGAAGAGGTTGCAGAGCTGATCTGTTTCGTGGCCTCCGAAGCGGCGGGATACATCACGGGGGCGTCCTTCGATATCAACGGCGGTGACTTGATGCTATGACGCCCGACGCCAGTCTACTTGGACTTCTTGGGGCTCTCGATCACCTCTTCGGCTCGGATTCGGATCTCCCCCAGGTCGCGTCCGCGGACGATGAACTCGGAGAGCGTTGTCGGAGCTCCGCCCCGTGGATTGGCGTCGAGCAAACGAAGCTCGTCCGCCACGACCGTCGTGTCCGCTCCGGTCGCGCGATTCATGATCTTCATTGGGCTCGGGCTCGACCAGTTCCAGCGAAGCAAGGCCCCTTCGCTGGACGATCCTCGGCCCACCGCATCGTTCAGGCTCGACTCGAACTTGATGGAAGCCCGCACTCGGGCGAACGGAGTCCCGGCCGTGCGCAGAACGTCACGCCGCACCTCACGGCCCTTGTTGAAGACGGCGAGCACGTGGCTCGTTGCATTCGCCACCACGCCCGTGACCTCGTAAATATCCGCGTCGGAGATGCGCGTGATCCTCAGGAACCCCAGTGAATCGAGCCCGGGATCGGAGGAGCGCGATGTGATCTCGAAGTAGGCTCCGGCGGCGAGCGTGGGCCCGCTGGGCACCTGGGCACGGACCCGAACCTGAGTCGCCGCGCCCGGAAGGTGAATGCGGACCCCGTCGCTCCCCGAGCTGCCGATGCCGGTGACGCTGAGGAACGCTCCTCGGCGCGCGAGGCTCGCGGCGCCGATGGCCTCGTTGTCGAGACCGTTGAAGCGGATGGTTGCGGACGGCTTCGCGGTTTCCGCGCGACCACCTGTTGTGGCTGCCGTGCCCTTGTCGTCGACCGCCGGGGGCGCCGCCGTGGTCAACCCGCGAACCGACTCGAGAAACATGCCGCGCATGAAGGTTTGGTTGGATTTCACGGAGTAGAACGCGGCCATCTGGTCCAACAGCTTCGCGGACAGTTCGGGGCGTTGCTCCTCGAGGTATTGCCCGAGTTGAGCCAGGGCTCCTGCATTGGGGCCGACCCGTCTCGCCTCCTCGTTGTCCGGCGCGTTATCGATCTTCACGGCTCCCGTGTAGACGGCGTAGATGAAGGGTTCGAACGTCACTCCACGCGACGCGTAATCTTTCTTCTCCCTCTCCAACACCGCGGGATCCTTGATGACGAATTCGAGGAAGTCACCGAGCCGGGGATCGAGAGTTGCTGCGCTCTCCGCGTGCCCGCTCGAACCAAAGGCTGTGAGGCCGAGAACGAGGAGCAGCGACAAAAGGCTGGCGTATCGTTTGATCTTCATCGCGGCCTCCCGCCGACCCGGCCCGTCGCGACGAATTAACCGACGGGGCGATGTGCAGTGACTTTGTTTGAGCGATTGCAGTCTAAGTGTAGCCGACGCCACCCGCGCCCGTCACGCCTGGTCGTTGCCGTCGCGCAAGTGGCTGAAGCCCGAATCGTCGCTCAGCATCTGCTCGTCCAGCCAGCGATCCAGGACGCTCCTACGAAAACGCCACTCCTTTCCGAGCTTGACCGCGGGAATGCGCTTCTCCTGCGCCCACTTGTATATCGTCTGGGGCTTGAGGCGCAGGTAAAGCGCGACCTCTTCGAGCGTCAGAATCTCATGGTCGTGAGATGGGTTCGTGCCGCTCATCGCGTGGGCACACCGCTGCTGTCAGTCGATGAGCGCTCGCGGAGTTCGAGCAGCCCTCCGACTCCAGGCCGGAGCGTCCCCGATGGCGCGACCTGCGGTGCCTTCTCCTCGTCGTGCGCGAGCCGTCCCAGGGAATAGACGACGGCCGTGTAGAAGTTGCCCTCGTTGTGACGGAACAGCTGGAAGGGTTGACTGCGATCGCCTACGAAGGGCTGAAAGTTCCACGCCATCTGGATGCCGACGAATGCGAACAGCACGGCCCAGACCTTCATTATGGTCATCGCCTTCTTCGGGTAGACACCTCGCTTCTCGCAGGCGGAGGCGAGGCCGTCGTGCAGGGCCGCCATCCCCACAAGACCAGCGCCGAGCACGATCACCACGTGCAGGAGCGTGAGGAAGTAGTAGTTCGCTCCAGTGGACAG
Organism: Candidatus Eiseniibacteriota bacterium; assembly: GCA_005893265.1. GTDB lineage: Bacteria > Eisenbacteria > RBG-16-71-46 > SZUA-252 > SZUA-252 > WS-7. Next base: position 7,819 of record VBOX01000062.1, read on the forward strand.
GAAAAACACGGTGATCGGTACTGCGGCTGCGAGCAGGATCGCGCTGAGCGACAGTGCGCCGAGGACGAGCGTCAGGACCTGCAATAGCCGCAGGCGCGAGCCGACGAGCACCTGAATCACGAAGAATCCGGGAAAACAGATTGCGAGCGTTCCCAGGAACAGGAGCGGCAGCTTGAGCGCCGACGAGACGGCTTGAGCAGGGCTTGCGTAAGCGCCGGTCGCAGCACCGTAGAGTGCGGACAATCCCACCAGTGTCCACAGGGCATGGACGAGTTTGCCGCGCAGTCCTTTATCTTCGGCGACCTCGGTAAAGAATCGGTCGCGATCGCTGAGGATCTCCGTGAGGAATGCCCCATACCCATTGGAGGATGCTGAAGAAGTGACAGGTCTCGCGGCGGCTGCGGTCATAACGGCGGCCCTCCTTTCGTGGGAATGATCCCGCCAGGAGGGGACTTTTGTCCACTTTTATTACTGTTTATAACTGTGTGTTAATGTATGTCGTCTTCCCTGGTCGTGCTAATTCCTTCCATTCTTGGCGGATGGTCTCGGGAGTCAAACGGGGCAAGAGACCGGTCGAGGTGCGGCCGGTACCAGCTGACGCGATCCGGGGCTTTCTCGGCGTAGACAGACTCCCAGAGCTTCTTGTCCCGGGACTTCATCGCATCACCATTTCAAGTCCGGACACCTTCTGCAAGCTGCAATCTGGTGATACGGTCGGCAGATAGTTCTATCCTTTGGTCCAGACTATCCGGAATCCAGTCGCTTGTCAGGGGTCTCTGACTTGAACCGATCTCGTAAAAGGGGCCGTGCGATCTTGGCCATCGGGCTCCTCGCAGCGCTGGTAGGTCCAATTGCACACAGCGGGCCGGCTCTTGCCCAAGACGGCGCGGTCGTCGATTGGATCCGCCGCACGGCCCAGCCCTGCGAGTCGTGCGAGCCGCGTGATGACCACCAGGACCTCGCTTCGCTTCGTCAGATCGTGGGAAACGCACACGTGGTCGCGCTCGGCGAGGGCACGGTTGGCACGCGGGAGTTCGTCCAGCTCAAGCACCGCATCATCGAGTACCTCGCCAGCGAGATGGGGTTCAGCGCCGTCGCCATCCCCGCGAACATGCCGGAGACGCGGGCGCTCAACGACTACATTCAGACCGGCAAGGGGGACCCCCGGGCCCTGATCTCCTGGTACTGGTTGAAGTACTGGCCGCTGAACACCGAGGAGATGCTCGCTTTCGTGGAGTGGATGCGCGCCTACAACGCGTCGGGCCGCGGCCGCCCCCTGCAGCTGGTGGGGTTCGACATGATCAAGCCCAATCTTCCCACGGACGTCGTTCGTGAGTACCTGCGCCGCGTGGATCCGGAATGGGCCGACAGTCTCGAGGCCCTGTCGCGCGCCCTGACGCGCGCGCGACAGACGAGGGCGCAATCCGTCTCCCTCCAGGGCGACTTTCCGGCCGTGGACGCCGCCGGGCATCACGTGCGGCTCTCGGGGTGGATCCGCACGGAGAATGTCTCGGACTACGCGGGGCTGTGGTGTCGAGCGGACGCCGGAGATGCAATGGTCGTCTTCAACAACATGGAGCGCCAGCCCGTGAAGGGAACGCGAGGCTGGCAGCGCTACGCACTCGAACTGGACATCCCCGCGAATGCAGACCACGTCGTGTTCGGCGCGCAGATGCCGGGTACCGGGAGGGCCTGGTTCGACTCGCTCGGAATCGAGATCGACGGCAAACCGTGGAGCGACCCGAACAAGTTTGATCTCCCGATGGAATCCGCCGGGGGACCCATTGGGTTCCAGCTGACCCCCGGCCCTGGCTATGACATCCGGATGGACGACTCCACCGCGGCCGTGGGCCGGCGGAGCCTCCGCTTGTCGAGCGTGGAGGGTTTCGTTCCGCCGGACCCCACCCCGCTGTGGGCCGCGGCCGAGAAGTGCGCGTCGCGGATCGTGCAGCGATTCGAAAGCGAAGGCCAGCGCTACCGGCGCGCTTCTTCCGACGATGAGACCGCGTGGGCGGCACGCAACGCCCATCTCCTCTTGCAGCGCACACGTGTCTCCCTACAGGAAGGTTCGCGAGACTCGAGCATTGCAGCAAACGTCGAGTGGATCATGGAGCGTTTGCCGAAGCAGTCGAAGATCGTGGTCTGGGCACACAACGACGAGGTCGCGCGCACCCCTGGTTCCATGGGTGACTGGCTCGCGAAGCGCTTCGGCAAGGACATGGTCGTGGTCGGCTTTGCGACGAACGAAGGGCAATGCACGACGGCGAAGACGTCGGCCGCCAACCTCGAGGCCACCGAGATCCAGCCAGGGCCCGACGGGAGCTTCGAGGCGCTCGCCCGGGCGAGTGGGGTCCCCCGATTCCTGCTTGATCTGCGTCGGGCCAAGCCAGGCTCTCAAATCGCGGCCCGGCTCCATGAGGGGCTGACGCTGCGCTCGATTGGTCTATCCACTCCCAAGCAGGAGTTCTTTCCCGCGGCGCTCTCGCGCGAGTTCGACGTGATCGCGTGGGTCGAGAAGACACAAGCGACGCGGACGCTCGCGACCCATTGAGAGCCACCGCTGTCGAAACGGGCGGCGAAATCACGGGAAACGACCCCACCAGCGCGGCTCCTCGGCGTGGGGCTTGCCCTGGACGTGGATTTGGTGTGCGATAGCGCCCATGGAACGGTTTCGCGCCAAGCACCCCGAGAAAACCAACGTCGTCGAGCTGGCCGATTCCATTCGATCGCGGGCCACCGCGCCGCTGATCGTGTGCCAGTGCCCCGACCACACGTCGGGTGACAAGGCGGCTTGGCTGTGGGTGTTCCACGAGAACGCGAAAAGTCGCCTGGAGCGACTCTGGGCGGGCCTCTTGAATCATTCGGAGGTCGAGGAGATCACGAACCGCCTGCGCGGGGAGCGGGGCCTGTGGCTCGGTACGATCGATACCTACCATCTCCCTCCGTCCAAGCGGTTTCGGATGGTGTGCACATTGCCGCCGGCACCGTGCCGGATCTACACGCGGCGCGGAATGAAGTGTGCCGTCGAGCACTCGCGGGTCCGAGTGCGAGGTTTCTGGGGCACTCGCGAACTGACCCTCTCCGGAGTTGAACGAGTCGAGGGCTGGATCACATGGAGTCGATCGGGAATCAGGCTCAAACTCGAGCGATCCGGGAGCGATGCGGAGGTGATCCGCTTGGGTCATCCTGCAGCGTGGCTTGGGTATTACGATGGAATCGATCTGATGGTTGACACAGGTTGGCTGGACTTCCTGGTACCACGTGTCGCGGCAGTTCTCGATGTCGGCTGGTCCATTGTGGACTACACGGAATCGCCGCCCGCAGTTCGAAACAGCGAGCGTGCTTCGTGACGATTCGTGCCGTTTCGCGACATCGCGGGCATCGACTCTTAATCAGTAGGTTCGAGCGTTATAGTCTCCGCGTAACTTCGCCCTTCCCACTCGCGCAATCTGACACCTGTACCTCCTGACTTAAACGGCGCCCTAGTTTAGGTAACAGTCAGCTCCGCGAACCCCGGAGCATGGAAATCACTCCCACCATCGTCGCGCCGAAACACACGCCGGAGCCCATGAGCTGAACGATGTCCACGGCGTAAAACGCCTTCAAGGCCGAGTGTGAGCATGCGTTCACGATCCAACGTGAGGGCTCCGCGATCATTGCGCACCGGATTCCCGCCTGGTAACGCACATTAGTCTCGCGGAAGGCTCAGTCACGGGCTGCTTGCCCTTCCGCAACTCTGTACGTTCCGCGTAGCCCTTCAAATATGTCGGTCTCACGCACCCTCCCACCGTTTACCGTGCTCATCGCGCGATAAAGGTGCTGCCACCCCCAGATGGCCTCGTGATGCTCCGGCGCGAGATTCCGGAGTCGCTCGTATGCCCCCACTTGGGATTCATGGCAGGAAACGGCGCGCCAGACGACCGGCCAATACTTTCGCGTTTCGATCACGGTCGTAATGGACCACTCGGGCCAGGGATGCGTCTCTCGCTCGACCCCATCCACCGTTGAGATGAGCCTTTTGAACGCCTCCCGGTAGGCCGCTACCTTCGCTTCGGGCCACGCCATCTGATAGAGCTTCGAGACCGCGTGCGGCGGAAGCGCTGCCGCCTCGCCTGCATGCGCCGGATTGGCGGCCGATACGACGGCCGCCGATGCGAACTGGGAGATCGCGATGTGATCCGGGTGTCCGTAGCCCCCCTCGGGCGCGAACGTCAGGACGACCTGCGGGCGAATGCGTCTGAGATGCGCGGCGATCCGGTCGATCGCTTGGCGCGGATCGGCGCGGTCGAGATCACCGTCGGGGTAATCGAGGGGTGAGACTTCGCGAATCCCCAGGATCGCTGCAGCGGCTTTGAGCTCGGCCGCGCGAATACGACTCAACGCTTCGGCACCCGGGTGTCCCGCGTCACCCGGCGGCATGCCATGGTACCGCCCGCGCTCGCCGCGCGTCGCGGTGACGAGGTAGGTCTCGACACCCTCGGCTGCGTACCGGGCAAACACGCCGCCGCATCCGAGGGACTCGTCATCGGGATGGGCAAGGATCCCCATGAGTCGAAGTGGGTTCGCTTTGCCTGCGGGTTCACGCGTCATTGCTTTCCCCAATAAGCTCCGTGAATCGGGTGGTGAGCATGGAAACGGAATCCTACCACGCCCCCAGTCTCGGCTCGGACTGTCGGGCGGCGCACGGATACTGACTCTCTCTTCAGATGCTCGGTGCGAGCATCCTCCGCAAGATAAAGAGCAGGTTGTAGATCCTTAGTCCGGTCGGACGTAATGCAACACGTCGTAGCAAGACAGCCATTGTTCGCCTCGCGCCCCCGCGGCGCGGACTCGGGCCATTCCGGCGGCATGCTGCTCGGTGGTCATGAGGCGCATCGCCGACGAGCATTTCGCCTGCAGTTTTCCCAAAAATTCGCCGTCCAGCGGGATTCGCCCAACCGCCTGCTCCTCAGAATCGAGTCGCAGGCCCGCACGGTCAGCTTCGCGATGGAGTCGAGCAATCGTAGGATATCGGTTCCGTTCGATTGCCAGGATCTCAGGAAAGAAAGCCGTCAGGCTTCGACGATTCAGCGTGTCCTCAGAGTCCGTGACGATCACCAGATGTCCGCCGGGCACAAGGACTCGGTGAGCCTCCGAAAAGAAACGCGAGAGATCCTCGATGTGATGAATGACATCAACAGCGAAGGTGAATGCGAACCTATGATTCGGAAATGGGAACTCTTTCGAAGCGTCACCATGCACAAGCGTCACCTTCGATCCCCGACTGCGCGCCTCATGCAACATGGCCTCCGAGAGGTCGAATCCGGCATAGACCAGCTCGCTTCGTGACTCCGCAAGAGCCCGAATGTAGTTCCCCGTACCGCAGCCGATCTCGAGTACAGCGGCATCGGCCGGGAGTGCGCCGGCTATCCGCGCGAGAGGCGAAACGACCCAAGGGACCGCCCACCGCGCCCATGCGTACGTAGGTGCGTACTCGTCGTAGTCGGTCGGAAATGAAAACCCATCATTCGTCGCGCCGATCAGGACCACATCAACCCTTGACGATGCTCGACCAACGTTCCCGCCGCTCCTCCGTCGACGTCTCTTCGACGCGACTGGCGATCGTCCACACGTGCCCCGACGGATCGGCAATTCGCGCGGTGCGGTCGCCCCAGAACTGGTCCTTCACTGGAATCAGGACCTTCGCCCCGGCGGCCGCCGACCGAATTCCTGCGTGGCTGATCGGCTCCTTGATCCGACTCGAGGCGAGGCGTAGCTTCCTTGGCGGGACACGAAAACACGTTAGAAAACTCTGGTTCCTGCAACAAAGGAGTCCTCCATGGTTACGCGCACGGTCCAACGGTCGCTCATCGTGCTACTGGCGTTCGTCGTCTCCGGCCTGCTCCCCGGTCGTGCGCCGGTCTACGCCGCCTCAAGGTTTTCGAACGATCGAATCACGGGCTCGGCAATCTATCGCGAGCGCATCGCGCTGACGCCCGCAGCGGTATTCGAGGCGACGCTCGAGGACGCGTCTCGGGCAGACGCTGCCGCCAAGGTCATCAAGAAGGTGCGCAGGAAGAACCCGGGTCAAGTTCCGATCGCCTTCGAGATCCCCTACGATCCGCGCCGGATTGACTCCCGGGGAACCTACGTCCTGCGCGCGAGCATTTACGAGGACGGCCGGCTTCGCTTCACCAGCACTCGGGCATATCCAGTGCTGACGCACGGCCACGGCAGCAAGGTCATGGTTGTGATGCGCGGAACATCCGGTGACGCCGGCAGGGGTCGGGCTAGGGCACACGCGCTGGCGCCCCATCCGCATCGGAAAACGTGACGTGGTCGTCCCGGCACGGCAGCGCGAGCCCTGGATCGGGCTCGATCCCCACCGAGGTCCCGATCAGGAGGATGGATGTCCACGCGGAGGCTTTGAGAATGTGCCTCATGGGGAGAGCCTCCGGGGTAACGGCATCGCGTTGACAGTGGACAGCACGAACGAGACTCGTTCGGGAACCGTCATTTCGGGGATGAACACGATTTCGTATCCATGGCGACGATACGTGGGCACAAGCACGTCGTATTCCGCCAGGGCCTCGACGAAGGTGTGGCGGCGCTCCTCATCCGGCCGAAACAGAGCCTCCCACGGCGGGGAGATGAATACGAGCGGGGCGTACCTCTTCAGCCGGAGCGCGTCCTTGAGAAGATCGGGCGCAACCAACCCTGTCAGCTCGACGGCCGATGCTACATCGATAAAGCCGCGATCAAAGAAAGTCCGGCGGCGCAGCCGAGCATGCCGATCGAAGTCACTTATCGCTCTTTCGGCACACAGATCTATGAAGCGCTGCGGATTCACCCAAGGAAGACCATCACCGCCTCGCTGGATTTCGTCCTTCACGATCTGCCGACCGGGCTCGGTTGCCACTACCTGGCCGCGCTGTGCGAGGGCCGCGATCAGCGCGGACTTGCCCGACCCGGAGCAACCTGACACGACGAAGAGCTGATCGCCCCTAGTCTGGCCTCCTTCGCCCGTCATGACCTGGGTGGCCTTTTTGCTGCCCGCCGCCCGCCGGCGACCTCGCGGTGGCGATAACACGAGACCTCGTGGTCGTTCACCATCCCGACCGCCTGCATGAAGGCATATATGATCGTCGAGCCGACGAACCGAAACCCCCGCTTGCGGAGGTCCTGGCTGAGGGCGTCCGATTCCGGGGTGTGCGCGGGAATCTCTTTCAGCGCCCTTCTGCGATTCTGGATCGGCTTCCCATTCACGAATCGCCAGACGTAGCTATCAAAGCTCCCGAACTCCTTCCGCACTTCGAGAAGCGCGCGGGCGTTCGACACCGTGGACTCGATCTTGAGACGGTTCCGCACGATGCCTGGATTCTTCATGAGCGATGTCCGCCGCCTCGCATCGAAACGAGCGACACGGGCGGGGTCAAAGCCGGCGAAGGCTTCGCGGTAGCCCTCGCGTTTGCGAAGGATGATGCTCCACGAGAGCCCCGCTTGCGCGCCCTCCAGGGTCAGAACCTCAAAGAGGCCCCGATCGTCGTGCACGGGAACGCCCCACTCCTCGTCGTGGTATCGCCGCATCAGGGGATCGTCGCCGGCCCACGCGCAGACTCGTTTGCTTGATGCCTTCATGCCCGGAATCAGCCCCCTCGCATCGACCGTAACCCGAACCGGCGCGTAACAAGATAGCCGAACTGTCCACGCACCGGATACCGGCATTGAGCGCTGCCAAGGACCCGAATTCCCTCAACCTGCGAATCGTTGAGGCCGAACTATCGAGGAGCATCTCGAGTCCGTGATCGCCAAACCGAGGAGTAATTCGCGTGCCCCTCTGCCCTAAGATTCTGGCCGTCGATGACGAGCCGACGAACTTGGTCATCATCGAAGAGCTTCTCGGGGACGAGTACGACGTCACGACGTTGTCCGACGGGCGGGCGACGATTGACGTCGCCAAGCGGCTGAAACCGGCTCTCGTGCTTCTGGACATCATGATGCCCGTCATCAACGGTTATGACTTGTGCCGTATGTTGCGCGCGGAGCGGACGCTGAAGCACCTCAAGATCGTCCTCGTGTCCGCGAATGCGAAGATCGAGGAACGTGTCCGCGGATATGAGGCCGGCGCCGACGATTACATCGTGAAGCCGTTCTCTCCCGACGAATTCCGCGCCAAAGTGCGCGTCTTCCTTCGTTTGAAATCCGTGGAAGAGGTGGACGAATTCCAGGGCAGATTGCTGACGCTTTTCGGCCACGAGCTCCGGACCCCGCTGACTCAGATTTTCGCGCCAGCCGAGATGCTCTCCCTTCAGGGCCCCGTGAGTGATGCGGACCGTCGGAAACTCGCCGGCATCATTCTAACGGGGGCCACCCGCCTCCTTCGCTTCATTGATAGTGCAACTTTCCTTGCCTCGATCCGCGGCGGCCAGGTCTCGCTGGAGTGTGTCGCGACGGACTGTGTCCCGCTGATCCATCAGGCGATCACGTCCGCCCAGGGTCGACTCGCGGCTCGCGGTTGCAACGTCGAGATCGAGGGCCCCCCTTCCCTTATCGGCTGGGTCCATCCAGGCCATATTTTCATGATTTTCGACTCCCTCCTCGATAATGCGATCCGCTTCAGCCGGCGTGGGGACTCGATTCGGATTCGGATCGGAGCCGACCGGACGCGGCCGTTCGTCTCATTCCTGGACCGTGGGCAGGGAATCGACCCGGACCACGTCGCCACGCTCTTCGATGGGCTTGACGTGCCGGACATCAAACACCACTCGTCGGGCCACGGCCTGAGCCTCGTGATTGCGCACAGTCTTATCTCGGCCATGGGTGGAGACCTCTCAGTCGAATCCACGCTCGGGCGCGGTTCTGAGTTCCGGGTCACGCTTCCCCCCGTCCAACAATCCGTCGGAGCGCTCCGGTAAGCCGAAGGGGTCACGCACGTTCGCCGGTCCCAAGCCGGAGGCGGCAACACTCCAAGATCCGCCGCCCACCTAAAGATCATTCCCCGAACTACCGATCGGATCAGGGAATAGGGCTATCAAGGTTACCCCACCCTGGGATCCCGCAATGGAGCGCACTCGCGTCCTTGTCGTCGATGACGAAAAGACGGTCCAATACGTCCTGACGACGCTGCTCCAACAGCAGGGCTATGAAACCGATTCGGCCGGATCTGCGGAGGAGGCCCTCTCGAAGCTTGAGGGAGAACCTTTCTCCGTGGCATTCCTTGACATCGTTCTTCCCGGGATGAACGGACTCAACCTCCTCGATCGAATCAAGGAGCGCGATCCGGACACGGCAATCATCATGATGACCAGCCAGTCCTCCGCGAAGACGGCCATCGATGCTCTCCGCAAGGGAGCCTACGACTACATCGACAAGCCATTCGAGCTGGACCACGTCGTCGCCGTCGCCGAGCGCGCGGCGTCGCAGCGGCGCCTCCGTCTCGAGAACCGGCGCCTCCAGGAAGAGCAGGATCGGCAAAACAAATTTCTCCAGGAGGCCGTGAAGCGCCTCGGCTCCCTGAATTCAGCCGGCACCGGCCTCGCCGCCATCACGTCCATCGGAGACCTCCTCGACTTCATCGTGGAGCTGGTCTCGAACGAGCTCGACGCGGAGCGCGTGTCGCTCATGCTCGTGAACGAGCAGGGCACAGAGCTCTCGATCGCCGCGTCCCGCGGCCTCGATCAGAACATCGTGACCCAGACCCGCGTGCCGCTTGGGTCGGGAGTCGCCGGTCGCGTGGCAAAGGAAGGGAAGCAGCTCTACTCGAACGGTGACCCTGCAGACCCGACCGTGGAGGCCGGGCGTCATCCCGGCGCCCACGGCCCCTTCGCCTCCATCCCGATTTCCGTCAGCGTTCCCATTCGGACGCCGACGAACGTGCTTGGGGTCCTCAACGTCACCGGCCGACGGGAGAGCCGACCGTTCGACCAGGACGATAGCTCGTACCTCTCGGCTCTTGCGGGCCAATTGGCCGTCGCCCTGGAGCGCGCGCGCCAGGCGGAATCCTTACAGACAGCGTACGACAGTCTGCGGCGCACTCAGGACGAGCTTGTCGCGACAGGACGTCTCAAGGCGATCGGCGAGATGGCGGCCGGTGTGGCCCACGATTTCAACAACCTCCTCAACGGAATCCTGGTGAACAGTCAGCTGATTCAACGCGATCTGGACAAGGATGGCATCCCGCGCGACCGCGTACGAAAGCAGGCTGGCCTGGTCGAGAAGCTCGCGCTTCAGGGTGCCGATACGGTGCGGCGGCTTCAGGACTTCGCGGGGATTCGGAAGGACCGGCCCTCCGAGCGGGTGGACCTCAACGATGCCGTCCGCCGGGCGGTGGAGTTGACGACTCCGAAGTGGCAAGGCGAGCTGGGGGCATCGGGAGTTCGCATCGAGATTGAGCTGTCTCTTCCATCGGTCCCTCCCATCACCGGAAACGTTCGCGAGCTGACACAGGCGATCAGCAATTTGATCTTCAACGCAGTCGAGGCCATGTCGAAGGGCGGACTGATCCGGATCATCACCTCTGAGAATGACAAAGGTGTCCGGGTCACGATCTCCGACACGGGCTGCGGGATGAGCCAAGAGGTTCAGGAACATCTGTTCGAAAGCTTCTTCACGACCAAGGCCGATGGACAGGGCCTCGGCCTGAGCGTCGTTCGCGGGATCATTCGGCGTTTGGGTGGGGAGATCGAGATCGAGAGCGGGCCAGGAGAAGGTACATCGATCGGCCTCGTCTTCCCGCCGGCCCGAGCCGGCGCAACCGCCGGCGAAGCCGCGCAGCCTGTCGATTCCGACGCTCCCACAGAACGCGGGAGGATCCTGGTCGTCGATGACGATGGAATCAACCTGGAAATCTGCGTCGATGTGCTGGAGCCGCTCGGCCATGAGATCCACACCGCGGCCGGCGGGAGTGAAGCGGTGGAACGGATCGCCGGCGAACGCTTCGATCTGGTGATCACCGACTTGAGCATGCCGGGGGTGTCGGGTTGGGACGTCGCGAAGCAAGTGAAGACGACGTCTCCATCCACCCGCGTCATGCTCCTCAGCGGTTGGAGTGTTCAGCTGGATCCAGAGCAGATCAAGGCCGCGGGAATCGACCTGGTGCTTTCGAAGCCCGTCCAAATCGACGAGCTGGTCCAGGCCGTCCAGCGCCTCCTCTGCGACCAGCGGTCGGGCCCTCAACCCGTCGGAGAGAAATCGAGCCAGGATTCATGAGGTCCTGGCGTCTCTCCGTGTCGTCGGTCGCGGCGCTTCTCGCGTGTCTAGCATCCCTTTGTACGATCGCCACCAACGCCGCGGCTCTCACCATCGTGCGCTACCTGGACGGCGTCGGGGACGGCAGCGACGTTCCCGTCGCGCTGCTGAAGGTGCCCGCTCCCACCGACACGACCCTCGCCAACTACGACCCGGGGCGAGACGCGTTTCCGGGACTCTGGCTTAGGCAGGGTGGCTCCGGGGTGGGCGAGAGTGATCCCACCCTGTACCAGCTTTGGCGGATCCCCGCCGGAGGATCGACGATCAACGGCGCGGTATCCATGACGATTTGGACCGCGATGAGAAATTTCGACCTAAGCGCTAACGGCACTCTAGTGGCTTTTCTCGTCGAGTGCAACGCGGACGGAACCGGGTGCGTGCAGATCGCTTCGGCGACCGTGAGTCGGCCCGATTGGGACGTAGGCGATACGGGCACGTGGATTCAGGACACGTTCAATTTCGGAATCGTGAATCATACGGTCAACTCGGGCAAGTCGGTCGGCTTTAAGGTGATCGTCGGCCCCTCTTCTGCCAGGGATATGTGGCTCGCCTACGACACCGTGAACTATCCGGCGTGGGGCCAGTTGACGATCCTGGCCCCGGGGATTTCAGTGACCCCGACCTCCGGCCTTACCACGACCGAATCGGGCGGGACGCAACTGGAACACGCCACAAACCGCAACGGTGACGGGCGTGAACGATTTCGTCGACGACGGCAACGTGGCATACACCATCGTGACGGCAGCAGCGACCAGCACCGACGGCAGCTTCAACGGGATGAACGCGTCGGACGTGGGGGTCACGAATACCGATGACGACACGGCGGGGATCACGGTGATCCCGACGTCGGGCTTGACGACGACGGAGGGCGGCGGAACTGCCGCCTTCACCGTGGTTCTCGACAGCCAGCCGACGGCGAACGTGACGATCGGGCTCTCGTCGAGCGACCTGACCGAGGGGACGGTGGCTCCGGCGTCCCTCACGTTCACGCCGGGGAACTGGAGCACGGCGCAGACGGTGACGGTCACGGGGGCAGATGACTTCGGGGTCGATGGCAACGTCGCCTACACGATCGTGACCGCTGCGGCCGTCAGCACGGATGCGGGTTACAACGGGATGAACGCCTCGGACGTCGGGGTCACGAATACCGATAACGACACGACGGGGATCACTGTGACACCGACCTCGGGACTTGCGACGACGGAAGGTGGCGGGACTGCGACGTTCACCGTGGCGCTGACGAGCCAGCCGACGGCGAATGTGACCATCGGGCTCTCGTCGAGCGACCTGACCGAGGGAACCGTGTCTCCCGCCTCACTGACGTTCACGTCGGGCAACTGGAACACGGCGCAGACGGTGACGGTGACGGGGGCAGACGATTTCGGGGTCGATGGCGCTGTGGCGTACACGATCGTGACCGCAGGGGCCACCAGCACGGATGCGGGTTACAGCGGGATGAACGCCTCGGACGTGGGGGTGACGAATACAGATGACGACACGGCGGGGATCACTGTGGCACCTACATCCGGCCTTACGACGACCGAATCGGGTGGAACGGCGACCTTCACCGTGGTGCTCCGCACTCAACCAATAGCGAACGTGACGATCGGCCTCT
>VBOX01000063.1 GCA_005893265.1 Candidatus Eiseniibacteriota bacterium
GGGAACCATCACCCGCCCGGGCCCCTTCGCCTTGGGGATGAGCTGCTGCGTGATGACGCCTTCCAGCACGAACGCGAGCTGGGATAGGACCTGCTGCTGCTGGGTGCTCGGGAACGCGTCCACGATCCGGTTGATCGACTCGTACGCCGAATTGGTGTGAAGCGTGGCGAGCACGAGATGCCCCGTCTCGGCGATCGTGAGGGCCGCCGACATCGTCTCGAGATCCCGCATTTCTCCGATCAGGATCACGTCCGGATCCTGGCGCAGCACGTACTTGAGCGCGGTCACGAAGGTCGTGGTGTCCGAATTGATTTCGCGCTGGTGCACGATACATTTCTTGTGGTGATGGACGTACTCGATCGGGTCTTCGATCGTGATGATGTGCCCGGCGCGAGTCGTGTTGATGAGATCGATCATCGCCGCGAGCGTCGTTGACTTGCCGCTCCCGGTCGGCCCGGTCACCAGCACGAGCCCCTTTTGCTTGGTCGTGAAGTCCCGGATCACCTTCGAAAGGCCGAGCTGGTCGAAGGTGAGGATTTCGTACGGGATTTGCCGGACGGCCATCGAGGTGACCCCCCGTTGCAGGTAGACGTTGGCCCGGAAGCGGCTCAGGCCGGGCACGCCGAACGAGAGATCCAGCTCGCGAGTCGTCTCAAACCGCTTTCGCTGCTCCTCGGTGAGGACGCTGTAGGCGAGCTGCTGCGTCAAGTTCGGCGTGAGCGGCGGATGCTGCATCGGCATGATGGAGCCGTCGACGCGCACCTGCGGCGGAACGCCCGCCGAGATATGCAAATCCGACGCCCTGAGCTTGATCATCTCGTCCAACAACTGGCGCAGCGAAACCATGGGCTCCCTCCGTGGCGGCTCAGCGGTCGGCCGCGGTCTCCTTCAACACCTCTTCGGCCGTCGTAATCCCTTTCTTTAATTTGATTAGCGCGTCACTCCGAAGCGTCAGCATCCCATCCGTCACGGCCGACTTCTTGATGTCGGATGTGGAAGCCCGGTCGAGAATCTGATCGCGGATTCTCGGAGATACCGGAAACACCTCGTACACGCCGCTGCGGCCCTTGTATCCGGTGTTGTTGCAATCCACGCACCCCTTCCCTTCGAAGAAGCCCCCTTTGCGCACGTCTTCCTCTGTGAGACCCAGCTCGCGGAGGACTTCAGGATGCAGCTTGATCTCGGTCTTGCACGACTGGCAGACCTTGCGCAGGAGCCGCTGAGCGCAAATGAGGTTGACCGACGAGGCTACGAGGAACGGTTCGATGCCCATGTCGATGATGCGGTTGATCGTGCTCGGCGCGTCGTTCGTGTGCAGGGTCGAGAGCACGAGATGGCCGGTCAAGGCAGCCTTCGTCGCGATCGAAGCGGTATCCAGGTCGCGGATTTCCCCGACCATGATGATGTTGGGGTCCTGGCGGAGGAAGGCTTTGAGCGAGGCCGCGAAGGTGAGCCCCACCTCCTCGTGGATCAGCACCTGATTGATGCCCTCGAGGTTGTATTCGACCGGGTCCTCCGCGGTCATGATGTTCGTCTCGGGGACGTTGATCTTCGAAAGCGCGGAGTAGAGGGTGGTCGTCTTCCCGCTCCCGGTCGGTCCCGTCACGAGCACCATGCCGTACGGCTGCGCGATGGCCCGCGAGAAATCGCCGAGCGCCTGCTCCTGGAATCCCAGCTTGTTGAGATCGATGTTGAGGTTTCCCTTGTCCAGAATTCTCATCACGACCTTCTCGCCGAAGATCGTCGGAAGACTCGAGACGCGCAGATCGATGGTGCGGCCGAGAAGGCGCAGCTTGATGCGTCCGTCCTGAGGCACACGCCGTTCCGCGATGTCCAGCTCGGCCATGATCTTCAGACGGGAGATGATCGCCGCCTTCATCCGGAACGGAGGCGCCATCATCTCGTACAGGGTTCCGTCGATCCGGAACCGGACGCGGAGCGACCTCTCGTACGGCTCAATGTGGATGTCGCTCGCCCCCTTGCGAACCGCGTCTGTGATGAGGGAGTTGACCAGCTTGACGACCGGGGCCTGCTCCGCTTCGCCGAGGAGCGTGACGTCGGGAGTGTCATCCTCCTGCTCCTCGATGACCTCGATCTCGTCTTCCATCCCCTTCATCACGTTCTCGAACGACGCCACCGAGTCGTACGCCTTGTCGATCGCCTTCTTGATCGCGGCTTCCGAGGCTACGACCGGCTGCACCTCGAATCCGGTGATGAATTTGATGTCATCGATCGCGAAGATATTGCTCGGATTGGCCATCGCCACGGTGAGGCGGCGGCCGCTCCGCGAGAGCGGCACAATCTGGAACTTGTTGGCTACGTCACCCGGGATGAGCTTGGCGACGCTTGGATCGGGGATGAAATTGGAGAGGTCGACGCTGGGGACGGAGTACAGATCCGAAAGGAACTTGGCGAGGTTCTCCTCCGTAATGGCACCGATCTTGACGAGCGCTTGACTGATGCTCCCGCCCCCGGACTTGATCTGCTGCTGCGCCTTTTGCAACGCATCGGGCGGGATGAGCTTGGCTTCCAGCAGTTTGAGGCCGACGTTTTCCTGCTGCACGGTTGTCCTCTTCAGTTTTGTTTCGGTCGAGCTGGAGGGTCCCCGCGCGCAACGGCACGGGGTGGGCGGGAAGGACTTCCGCAAGTCCGGTGCCAGCAAGATGTGGCGGGTCGATTCGATTCCAGGCTGCGGAGAGAAAAGGAATTATGGGATTGGAGAGGGGCTCGTTGAATCACCGCGGCCGTGCGCGAGGCACGCCATGGTGCAAATTGCATCGCTCAAAATCTGTTCAGCGAGTCTCCTTTCGCCGGGGCGGGGAATGCGAGGTAGGCGCGGATCCGATCGAGGATCTTGGGGCCGATCCCCGGGACGCGAAGGAGCGCTTCGGGCGCCGCAAAAGCACCGTGGGACGTTCGGTCCGCGACGATGCGCCCGGCGAGCGAGGGTCCGATGCCGGGGAGGCGTTCCAGCTCGCCCGCCGTCGCGCGGTTCGGGTCGATCCTTCCCACCGGTGCCTCGGTGGAAGGGAGGCGCTTCGGCACGGAAGGTCTGCTGCCGGACGCGGAATCCGGTCTCGGTGATTCGCTTGGAGCCACGGCGCCCTTCGAGAGCGAGGCCTCCCTGGACCCAAGGCCGCGGACGAGATCCGCGAAGCGCTCCTCATGGGTTCGCCGCCATTCGCGGAACGCTCCCCCGATGAGCAGCGCGACCACGACGAACGCAAGGCCGGCGCGCATCTCCCTCCCCCACATGCCCCACCCCCCGCGCTCAGTCCAAGAGGTTCCAGGTTACGCCGGCGTGAACCGCTCTTCCGGGAAGCGGCGCCCCGGAAGGCTCGGCCGGGTCCCAGATCGCGCTTCCGACGGTCCGGTCGAACGCGTTCTCCACGCGCAGGAATGCCCCGGCCGAGCCGAAGTCGGCCGAAAGCGATCCATCCCAGGTCACTTGCCCGGGTTCGCGCGCGAGCCCGCGACGCGGGCCCCGCGCGTGGGACTCGAAGCCGAATCGAAGCGGCAGGTCTCCCTGGAAGAGAACGATGCGCACGTCGAAGGCGGCATCCAGCGCGCTCCGGGGAGGAGACCCGCTCCGTGGCGAAAGGGAATCCGAACCGCCTCGGATCCAACCCACGCCGCGCGTCCGGATCGGGCCCCCGCGAAACTCCCAGCCGCAGGCCGCGTGAGACAACCAGCCGGAACCACGTGCCCGGGCGGTTGACGTGACCGTGTAGGACCCGCCCACCGTATCCACGCTCACGTCCCACCCGAAGTCATCGGTCACCCGCCGAAGGGTACCGGAGAAATCGAGCCTGAACCCACGAGCGACCGTGATGCCGGCGGAGGCCAAAGCACCCGTGAGTCGCCGCGGCTTCAGTCCCGGATCCCCGGAGCGAAAGAGGTCGCTCACGACAACGGTCGGGTTCTGGGGAATCGATAGGAACTGCCGGAGCTTCGCCGGCGTGAGCAGGTCCACCCAGGAGGGACGGTCGTGGGCGGATTCGAGATCCAGCCTGCCTCGAAGCCCTCGCGTGGCGCCCCAGAGCGATGCTCTCGCGTCCACGAGTCCAGGCTGCGATTCGCGGACGTCGTACGCCGCGTCCAGCCCGGCGCCGGCCCCTCGGCCGAGAGCCCAGCGTGTCCCCAGGTGAAGACGCGCCTCCTCTTTGCGCGGCTCGAATGCGGGGACGGAGTCGGCGCGATAGACGATCTTCCGCGACGCGGCCTCGACCGTCGCGATCCAGGTGAGCGTCGGATCGGGACGCCACGCCATCGATCCCTCCGCCGCGATCGTGGGAAACCGCCATCGTTCGCGCGAGCTGGCCTCGGAGGTAAGGTTGGCGTCGGGAGAGAGAATCCAGGTCTCCTTGGCGTGGGAGAGCCGGAGCCGCCATACGTCGCTCCATCGCTCCCCGTCGCGCGTCGCGCTCAGGACCACGTGCCTTTGATCCCATTCACTCTCCGAGCCGATCGAATCCTTGATCGAGCGCTCGTAGAGAAGACCCTCCGCTTCGATCCGGTGCGCCAAGGCGCGCACGAGCTCCACCCTGGCCTCGTATCGCGCCGACACCGTCTGGCTCAGTGGGCCGGACCCGCTCGCCTGATTCCGACTGTAGGAAGCGTACCCGCGGCGGCGGAAGGCAGAGGTTTGGAAGCGAGCGCCTGTAACCTTCGCGTCGCCGTCCCCCCTCTGGTAGATAAGCGTCGTTTTCGAGGCGACGGTTCGCAAGGTGTCCGCCGCCGATCTCGCGAAGACGGGCCCCGTTGGATGCAGCCGGACGAACGAGTCGCCGGGGCCGTGAAACTCCGGGCGCTCGATCGGGGATTCGATCGCGTCGAGATCCAGCGCCTCCACGGCGTCCGCGCGCGGATCGCTCAATCCAAAAGCGAGCCAGGGCGCGCCCCAACCGAGCGCATTCGATCCTAAGAGCGGCTCGTCGGTCGTATGCTCTGCCTCGTTCTCCCAGCCATTGAGACGGAGCCGGCCGCCGCCGTCCGGCAAGGCCAGCGAGCCCTCGGTCGGGCCAAATAGAGGTAGCGGAGCAACGAACAAGGCGCGGCGTAAAGGGAGCACGTCCTCGAGCGATGCAACCCCCAGCTTCCGCTCGACGATCATATCGACCGGGGCCACAACGCCCATGGAAGGCGCGGGGATCACGGGGGGGGGTGACGCGACCCTCGACGGCACATGAGCCCCGACGGGAGCCCGCGACGTGTCCGCGGGAGCCGGTGACGAGGCGCGGGTGGAGTCGGGGGGGGCCGGCGGCCCGGCACGCGCGCTGTCGGCAGCCGCCTGCTGCGCGGCGCGCGCGGAGGAATGCGTCGAGATCAGGACCCATGCGCCGAGCGCGAGCAGATGCAGGGCGCGCTTAGGCCGCATGCCGAGCCGCCATGGGATGGCGCCTGAGCCAAGGGATGGCAAGATTCCCGATGAGACCGAAGATCACGAGATTGGATGCGAGATGCTGAGCCGCGGGGAGAAGACCGAGCGCGATCGCCACGGAAAAGGAGCCGAAGGCGATTCCCTGCGCGAGATTCGTGAGCCCGTCGTAGAGCAAGGTCGTGAGAAGTCCGCACGCGAGCAGAACCGCGGAGCGCGCGCGAAACACGCCGGACGATTCCGGCGCGAGCAAGAGCCACGGGCGAGCGAATCCGCCGATCGCCCCGACGAGCGCGCCGCCAAGCAGCTGCGCCGCCAGAATCCACGGGTGCGGGGGACCGTACGGATTCGCCACGCTGAACACGAGGCGGGAGACGGCGCCGATCCAAAGACCCCAGACCGGTCCCGCGAGGATCCCGGATAGGAAAACCGCCACGGTGAAGAGCTCCACAAAGAATAGGTACGGGAACAAGAGCAGCTTCGCGTAGCCGCACGCGACCGAGAAAGCGATGAGGGAGGAGCTCAGAACGATGGTCCGCATCGGGAAGAGGCGGTGGAAACCGTACCAGATGAAACCTCGAGGCGCAACGGCGGTTCGGTCGGGCGTCCTTCTGGGCACCCGCGGACCCTGAGCGGGGCCTTACGTGCGCGAGCCGGCGGGGCGGCGGGACCTCAGGAGGTCGTCGAGTGGCTTCAGGATTTCATCGGGGACGGCGACGCTCCCGATCGTGATCCCCGGAGTTCGCTCGCCGTGGTAGTCCGAGCCGCCCGTCATGAGGAGGCCGTGAAGTTGGGCGAAGCCGCGATAACGCTCCACCGCGGCGGCGTCATGCTTCGAGTGCCAGACTTCGATTCCGTCCAGCCCGCGCCGGGCCCAGGCGGGAATCAGATGATCACGGTTCAGAGTTCCGGGATGCGCAAGAATGGTGACGCCGCCCGCGTCGCGCACGATCCCGGTTGCCTCTTCGAGAGTGACCCGCGGCTTCGCCACGTAGGCGGGGGCATGATGTCCCAGAAAGCGCTGGAACGCCTCGTTGAACGACTCGACGTGCCCCGCGCGGAGCAAGGCCTCCGCGACGTGGGGTCGCCCGAGCGAGCCGCCGTGGGCGATCGTCTCGATCTCCTCGAGCGAGATCCGGATGCCGAGGCCTTTCAAGCGCGAGAGGATCTTTCGCGCGCGTTCCCGGCGGCCTTCTCGATAGCGCTTCACCGCCGCGGCGAGCTGGGGATCGTTCTCGTCGAATCCGTAGGCGAGGAGGTGAACGTCCATCGCCTCTTCGGTAACGGAAAGCTCCACGCCCGAGATCAAACGGATGCCGCATTGCTTCGCGCAGGCACCCGCGGCGGGAAGCCCGTCGAGCGTGTCGTGATCGGTGAGCGAAAAGACTTCGACGCCGTTCGAGGCGACCGTCCTGGTCACCTCCTCGGGCGCGAAGGACCCGTCCGACGCGCTCGAGTGCATGTGGAGATCGATGCGCGACACGCTCAGGTCCGATCTTCCGCACGCGCAACGCGTTGCTTCAATTCCTTCACCTTACTTGCGACCTTCAGGAAATCCACGTTCAAGAGGTAGACCTCTTCGAAATGCTGGAGCGCCCGGTCGAGATTCCCAAGCCGCTCGTTGGCCACGGCCAGATTGTATCGGATGCTGATCGTCTCCTCGGGGCCGTATCCCGGAAGCTCGAGGGCCCGGCTCAGCTCGCGGGCCGCCGAGGCCGGCTCGTTCTTCTCGAGGAAACAGAGAGCGATCATCTCCAAGCACTTGACCTCCATCGGGCTGCCCTTCGAAGCCACCTGGAACTCACCGATCGCCTCGTCGTACAGGCCCATTTCCATGTAGGCCATGCCCAGGTCGTAATGGCTCTCGTGGTCCTCCCCGGAGATGCGCTCGCTGACTCCCGCTTTGAACTCGTCGATGATCTCCTCGAGATCGATGAGCGGGTCTCCGCTCGGGGCGGCGGTCTCCTCGTCGCGCACCCGAACGCTCGAAGGGGGACGCTCATCCGGAAGCGAGTCCAGATCGATCGGAGTCTCCGGCGGCCCGCCGTTCATGAGGGTGTCGATACGCTGGACCCTGCCGCGAGCACGGTCGTTCCCCGGATCGAGCTCGAGGCAACGCAGATATTCCGAGCGGGATAGATCCCACTCTTCGTGCGCGAGGTAGACTTCGCCCAGCTCGAATCGCGCCCGCGCCTCCGCGGGGCCGTCCCCGGACTGCGCGGCGATGTCTACGAACCGGCGAAGCGCGGCTTCGTGGGTGGGCTCGACGCCCAGGAGGGCGGAGAGGAGCTCACGCGCGCGCGCCAGATCCCCGCGGAGGAACGCGATCTCGCTTGCCTTCCAGTATTCCTCGGTGGCCAGGTCCTTGTTGCCGGATTGGAGATATCCGCGCGCCAGCTCCTCGTGGCTTTGAAGCTCGGGCTCGGGGGGGGTCCCCTCGGACGCCTCGACCCGCTCTTCGACGGGGGATTCCGGTTCGGCCGCCGTCGCGAGCTCGCGCTCGATGGCTCGCGATGAGGGCTCGAAGCCGTGGGGGGCCCGGGCACCAGCCTCCACCGCTCCGCCGCGTGCCGCGCCTATCTCCGGAGGAATCGATCCCCCGGGGGCGCCCTGCGCTCCGGCCTCGGCGGGTGCCTTCGGAAACGAGGTCAGCAGGCTCGGAGCTAGGGTGGAGACCCGCTCGCGGATCGCTTCGGCCTCGTCGATGCGGCCGGTGAGCTTCGCGCGCTCGGCGCGCCGCAGGAGCTCGCGACCGCCCCGCTCCGGCTGATCGGCGCGCAGCGCGATCTCGACGTACTTCTCGGAGAGGTCGAAATTGTCGGCCGACAGCTTGAGCACCTCGTCGAGGACGTCCAGCGCCGCGTCGTGATCCTGACGCCGGATCGAGCCTTCGGCGAACTCGAGATAATGAATCTGCGCATCCCCGTAGAGCCCTTCCTTCGCGTAGAGCTCACCCAGCGAGCGGTGGATGGCGAGATCTTCCTTGGAGATGCGGAGGATCTTCTTGCAGACAGCGATCGCGTTCTTGTAGAGCTCGGTCTTCGCGTATTCGTCGACCGCCTGGCGATAGCGCCGCACGGCCTCCTGCATCGAGCCACGCTTTGCGAGGAGGTCGGCCACGACAATGAAGTCGTAGGGGTCCTTGTCCCCCCCTTCGAAGAGCTTTTCGTATTCGGCGATGGCGCCGTGCACGTCCCCCTTTTGGACGAGCTGCTGCGCCTTCCGCTTGATCGCCATGTTCCGATCCACGCTCAGCCCTCGTTCCCTGTCGCCGAGAAGGCGAGACTCATTCCGCGTTCATCCGTCGAGCGACCTGGGCAACGCACGAGTCCAGAAGCTCCTTCGCTCGCGCGAGAGAGCTCTCGACACGCGACTCAAGGTCCGAACGCTCGGGCACGGGCAAGCTCGCCACGTTGATCCGTACGTTCCATGCAGCCCCTTCGGCGCCGGCTCGCGCGAGCCACGCCGCGACCCCAGCGTCGCTGACCGCATTCACGTTCCCCACGGTCGCGACCTCGAGGGCCAGCTCGAGCGAGCGGACGCATGCCTCCGCCGTGCGAAGTGGAACCAGCGCCGCGTTCCGCGCCGCCTCCACAAGGTTCTTTTCCCGGAGCGCGATTTCCTCCGGCGTTCGCTGCGAGAGTCGCGACGCCGCCCGGAACGCCTCGTACGCGCGGGCGTCCTCCTGCACCAGGTCGAAGAGCTCGCGGCGCAGCGATTCCGCCGCGGCCTTCACCTCGAGCATCCGCGCCTCGTGCACGGCGTACTTCTGTTTTCCGATCGTCAACCGCGCGACCATGTCCGAGAGCGCCGACGACAGCGCCCCGGCCAGAGCCGAGACGCTTCCGCCGCCGGGCGTGGGCGCGGCCGATGCGACGTCTTCCAGAAACTCAGCAACGCTCTGCTCGGTGGCGCCAATGCGCCGGCCGAGGCGATTCTCGAGAATTTGATCCCGAGAGAAGTTCTCGAGCCTCAAGTGATGCTCGGCAACGTCGATCAACGCGTCCTGGCAAATGAGCCCGACGACCTCGCTTCCCACAATCGGTACGCCGTAGCGGTCCGCCTCATCCTTGATGAGCGCGAAGACCCGCTGGACCGGCGTTCCCCACGTGTTGACGAGGTTCATCGAGATCTGAACGATTCCGCGCTCTTTGAGCTCGAAACCCAGGGCCTTCACGTAGCGAAGCCCGCCCGTCTGGAAGCGGATCGCCTTGGCAATCCGCTTCGCGACCTCGACGTCCTTGGTCCCGAGATTCACGTTGAACGCCAGGAGCGGCATCCGTGCCCCGACCGCGATCGCGCCCGCGCTGGGATGGATCGCGTGCGGGCCGAAATCCGGCGTCCGCTCCGGATTCGTCCCGACCTCCCGGGCCAATCCTTCGAACTCCCCGCGCCTTACGTCCGCGAGGTTCTGGCGCGTCGGGCGGGTCGCGGCTGCCTCGTAGAGATAAACCGGGATGCCGAGCTCGCCGGCGATCCGCTCTCCCGCCTGCCGGGCCAGCTCCACGCACCGCTCCAGCGTTGTCGACCCGAGCGGAACGAACGGAAGAACGTCGGTAGCTCCCATTCGGGGGTGCTCGCCCCGATGCCGGCGCAGATCGATCAGCTCGGTCGCCTTCCGAACACCCTTGAGAGCCGCCTCCACCACGGCCTGAGCCTCCCCCACGAACGTGACGACACACCGGTTGTGGTCGGCGTTCATCTCTTGGTCCAACAGCCGGACCGACCGATCGCTCGAAATTTCGGCAACGATTGCCCGAACTACAGATAAATTTCGGCCCTCACTGAAGTTGGGGACGCACTCCACAAGTTCGCTCATGCCCTCTCCTTACCGAGATCTCCGAATTCCAGACGGATGGTCGTGACAAACGGAACGTACAGTATTGCAGCGCCTTGACGCGATGTCTTCATGCACTAGAGCAGCGATTCTGGCGATCCTTCACGAGGACGCCCCGCTTGATCACGAGCCTCACGTGCTCCTCGGCGTAGTGGTAGGCGATGTGGCGGTAGTCCCGCGCGTCGAACAGGGCAAGATCCGCCTGGTAGCCTGGCTGGATCCGACCGAGCCGTGCCCCTTCGCCGACGGCGTGCGCGGCGTTGGCGGTCGCGGCCATCCACGCCTCGGCGGGCGTGAGCTTCATCTGCGTCACCGCGAGCGTCATCGCCATCGGCATGGAAGATGACATGGTGCTTCCAGGATTGAAGTCGGTCGCGAGCGCCACCGGAAGTCCCATCTCGACCATGACGCGCGCCCGCGCGTAAGGGAGCCCGAGCGTGAACGCCGTTCCGGGAAGGAGGACGGCGACCACGCCCGCCTGGCTCATCGCGCGCAACCCCTCGGGCGACGCGTGGAGCAGATGGTCCGCGGAAACGGCTCCGATCTCGGCCGCGAGCCCGGCGGCGCCTACGTCCGCCAGCTCGTCGGCGTGGAGCTTGGCGCCCAGGCCGAGCTCACGGCCGCGGCGAAGGATCCGGCGCGATTCCTCGACGGTGAAGGCACCTTGGTCGCAGAAGACGTCGCAGTAGCGCGCGAGGTGTTCCTGCGCGACCGCGGGGATCATCGCCTCGAGGAGGAGCGCCACATATTCCTCGCGCCGGCCGCGGTGCTCATCGGGAATCTCGTGGGCGCCGAGGAAGGTCGGGATGATTTCCACCGGGGAGCGCTCGCCCGCGCGCCGGAGTGCCAGGAGCTGCTTCCGCTCTTCGTCGAGCGATAGACCGTATCCGCTCTTGGCCTCGACCGTCGTCGTCCCCTGAGAGAGGATGTGATCGAGGCGCGCCGTGATGGATTCGGCCAGCGCCTCCTCCGAGGTGGCTCGGAGCTGGCGCACGCTCGCGCGAATGCCCCCTCCCTTCTCGGCGATCGCGGCGTAGCTTTCTCCGCGGGCGCGCGCGTCAAATTCCATCTCGCGCGTCCCCGCGAAAGGGAGATGTGTGTGGCAGTCGACGAACCCCGGGGCGACCAGCAGGCCGCGGGCGTCGATCACGCGGGCGGCGTCCCGTTCCGGATACCGGGCGAGAACCTCCGCGGTCGTGCCGAGAGCGGCGATCCGCCCGCCGGCGCACGCCACCGCGGCGTCTTCGAGGACGAGCGGTTGGTCGAGGTCCCGGCCCAATAGCGGACCCTTGCCCTCGGGCGCGGTGAAGAGCTGGGCGGCTGAGACGATGAGAAGATCGCACGTCACCGGCGGCCGTCGCTCATCGAAGCCAGGCGGTCACTCGTGCGAAGGAATCGGGAGCTTGTGCTTCGAGGCCATGGCGCGCGCCTCGGGGTATCCCGCGTCCGCGTGCCGCCAGATTCCGGTTGCGGGATCGTTGGTCAACACGCGGCGCAGGCGTGCGAGCCCCGCCGGCGTGCCGTCCGCGACCACGACCATGCCCGCGTGGATCGAGTTTCCGATCCCCACGCCGCCTCCGTGGTGCACCGAGACCCACGAGGCGCCGGACACCGCGTTCAGGAGCGCGTTCAGGATCGGCCAGTCGGCGATCGCGTCTGAGCCGTCGCGCATGCCCTCTGTCTCACGATAGGGAGACGCGACGGAGCCGCAGTCCAAGTGGTCGCGCCCGATCACAATCGGTGCCTCCACCTCGCCGCGCTCCACGAGCCGGTTCAACACCTCGCCGAAGCGCTCCCGTTCCCCCATGCCCAGCCAGCAGATCCGCGCCGGCAAGCCCTGGAACGCGACGCGTTCCGAGGCGAGGCGGATCCAACGACGCAGTGACTCGTTCCCGGGGAATAGCTCGAGAACGGCGCGGTCGGTGACGGCGATGTCCTTGGGATTCCCGGAGAGCGCGACCCACCGGAAGGGCCCCTTCCCCTCGCAGAAGAGGGGCCGGATGAACTGCGGCACGAAGCCAGGAATCTCGAACGCGTTCGCGACGCCGGCCTTGACCGCCTGGCCCCGGATGTTGTTTCCGTAATCGAACGTGACCGCGCCTCGTTTCATGAACGCGAGCATCGCGCGCACGTGCTCCCCCATCGATTCGATCGCCCGGCGCGCGTATTCCTTGGGGTCCTTGCGACGCAAGGCGGCGGCATCGGTCAGGGGAAGCCCGGCGGGCACATAGCCGTTCAGCTCGTCGTGCGCGGAGGTTTGATCGGTTACAAGATCGGGCACTGCCCCGCGGCGGACGAGATCCGGGAGAATCTCGGCCGCGTTCCCGATCAATCCAATCGACAGCGGCTCCTTCCTCCGCACCGCTTCGTCCACCCATCCGAGCGCTTCTTCGATCGAGCCGGTGCTCCTGTCGAGAAATCGCGTCTCGACACGCCGGCGGACCCGCTCCGGATCGACTTCCACCGCGAGGCAGACGCCGTCGTTCATCGTCACCGCGAGCGGCTGAGCGCCGCCCATGCCGCCGAGCCCGGCGGTCAGCGCCCACCGGCCGCGGAGCGACCCGTCGAAGCGCTGCCGAGCGGCCTCGGCGAAGGTCTCGTAGGTGCCCTGGAGGATCCCTTGCGTCCCGATGTAGATCCAGGATCCGGCCGTCATCTGGCCGTACATGGTGAGCCCCTTCGCTTCCAGGAGCCGGAACTCGTCCCAGGTCGCCCACGCGGGGACCAGGAGCGAGTTCGCAAGGATCACACGCGGCGCGTCCGGATGCGTCTTCGCGATCCCGACCGGTTTCCCCGATTGAACGAGCAGGGTCTCGTCGTTCTCCAGGGCGCGAAGCGAGCGGACGATCGCGTGGTACGCCTCCCAGTTCCGCGCCGCCTTGCCGGTGCCGCCGTAGACCACGAGGTCTTGCGGCCGTTCCGCGACGTCGGGATCGAGGTTGTTCATCAGCATCCGCAACGCCGCTTCCTGGTGCCAGCCCTTGCACGACCGGTCCGATCCGCGAGGGGCGCGCACGGGTTCGCCGGGAGGACCGCCTTCGAGCCCGCTCGTCGGGGCTCGCGTCTCTGTTTTTGCCATGGTTTCCGTCACATCCTTTCGCCCGCCGAGAGGGGGCGGCGTCAAAACGCCTCGATTCCCGCGAGGTCCGCGGGGGCGCCGGACGCGATCCACTCGTCCAGTCGATCGAGATCGTGATCCTGCCGCCGGTCCTCGTCGAGCGGCGGCACCTTCTCATGGAGCCGCGCGAGCACCCGCTCCAGCGGCTCGCTCGATCGAAGCGGCCTCAAGAGGTGGATTCCTTGCGCGGCGCAGAGCAGTTCGGCGGCCACGATGCGGCGCACGTTCCGCACGAGGGTCAGAGCTTTGATCGCGGCGTGCATGCCCATGCTCACGTGGTCCTCTTGTCCGGCCGAGGTTGGAATCGAATCCGTGCTCGCGGGTTGCGCGAGCATTCGATTCTCGGAAACCAGGGCCGCCTGCAGATATTGAACGATCATCAGCCCGCTTCGAAGGCCCGCGCTGGGGCTCAGGAACGCGGGCAAGCCGCTCTTCGTGGTGTCGAGCAGGAGAAACGTCCGGCGCTCTGAGATCGAGCCCACCTCGGCCATCCCGATCGCCAGAAAATCGAGCGCCTGCGCCACCGGTTCGCCGTGGAAATTCCCGGCGGAGATCACCTCCCCCGTATCCGCGAAGCAGAGCGGGTTGTCGCTGACGCTGTTCACCTCCGTGACGACCGTCTCGCGCGCATGCCGGAACGCCGCGATCGAAGCGCCGAGCACTTGGGGGGCGCACCGCAGCGAGTAGGGATCCTGCACCTTGGCGCAGCTTTCGTGCGAGGCCACGATGCCGCTCCCGCGCAGGAGACCCCAGAGCGCGGCCGCCGAGCGCATTTGCCCGGCATGCGGACGGATCGCGTGCACGCGTGGATCGAACGGTTTCACGCTCGCTCGCGCCGCGTCGACGGAGAGCGCGCACGCAAGGTGGGCCGCGCGCAGGACCTCCGCCGCTTCGATCAGCGCGAGCGCCCCCACCGACGTCATCGCCTGGGTCCCGTTGATGAGCGCGAGGCCTTCCTTCGCCTGGAGCGTCAGGGGAGCCATGCCGTTTCCACGCATGAGATCCGACGTGCTGGCGAGGCGCCCGTCGACGCGAACCTCTCCCTCGCCGATCAGTCCGAGCGCCAAATGGGCGAGCGGAATGAGGTCTCCGCTCGCTCCGACCCGAGCGCGAGCGAATGGGCGCGGAGGGCGAGCATGAGGCGCACCACGCCGGATTCCAGCTCGGGGCCCGACCCTGCCGCGTGGCTCCGGATCAAATTGATTTGCAGCTTCTCCACGTCCTGGTCCTGAATGCGCACCGACTTGAGCTGTCCGAAGCCGGTATTGACCCCGTAGACCGTGCTCCCTTGTTTCAGCACCTTTTCGATCAGCGCACGGGAAGGCGCGACGCGTGCGGGAACGTCGGAGGCGAGCGAGACCCTCGCTCCCCGCGCGACCGCGCGGAGATCCTCGAAGCTGAGCGGCTTGCCCCCAATCGCGACCCGCTCCTGTCCGGCGACCGCTGCGGTCAGGCCCGGCACGGCGCCTCCGTTCCTTCCGGTCGCGGAAGGCGTCGCCGCCGTCGGCTTCGATCGCCTCCGACCGCGCTTCCATCAAGGGATCGGTCGGCACCGCGAACGGAAGGCGGGCGATCAGGAGGATTTCCAGAGCGGCCCCCGGGAAATCCACGCCTTCCCAGAACGAAGCGGCGCCCAGTAATACCGCGCCTTCGCCGGCTCGAAACTCCACAGCGAGCGGAGCGGCCGCCTCGCCGGGGACCTGCCTCAAGAGCGGAATCCCCGCGCGCCGGAGCGGTCCTGCACAGTGGGAGGCCACCTCGTCCAACATCTGATAGGAAGTGAGGAGCACGAGCATGTTCCGGCGAAACCTGGCGGCGAACGCGACGATCAGCTCGGCCAGCCTTCCGGAAAACTCCGGGTCGTTGGGTCCGCTGCCGTCCCAGACGGCGGAAAAGACCTGGCGCTCGAGCGGAAACGGGGACGGAAGCGTGGCCGTGCGTACGTCGCAGGGGTCGAGCCCCAACGCGTCGAGCAGGGGACCGAAGTCATCACCGGCGCGAAGCGTGGCCGACGTGAGGAGCACGCGATCGCACAGCGTGAGCAGGCTATGGCGGAGCACCGCCCCGACGTGTACCGGGCGGCGGTTCAAGCGCGGCGATCCGCGCTCGTCTCGGTCCACGAAGAACGCGGACCCCCTGTCCTCGAGCGCCACCACCGACCGGAGCGCGCGCTCCGCCTCGGCCCACGCGAACGCGCGGGCCCGGACCTCGTCCAATGCCTCAAGCCCTTCGGTTTTCAGGGCGGCCCGCCCTTCCGCCGTAGCAGTCTCAACGAGGTCCTCGAGCGATCGTGCGAGCGAGCCCAGGGCGGAGAGCAGCCCGTCGAGCGCCGATGGGCTGAGCCGCGCGGCGTCGAAATCGCGGGTGATCCGCGCCGACGGAGCGCCCGGAGGCAGGACCCGTTCCAGATCCAGGGCGAACGCGGCCGCGTGGGTCAAGACGGGCGCGATCGAGGCTTCGGCGGATTGGATCCTCTCCGCGACCCGACCGCCCCGGCCCCGCCTGAGGGCGCGTTGTACAGCCCGGAGCGCTCCCGTGCGAGCGTCGGTGCGACCGGCGAGCCGCAAGAGATCCCGCACGCCCAGGGTCACGCCGAGCTGCTCGCGGGCGACGCGCTCCACGTGGTGCGCCTCGTCCAACACGAGCGCGCCCGCCTCGGCGATGAGCGTGGCGCGAAGCCCCGGGTCCGAGAGAAGGAGCGCGTGATTCACGAGCACGATGTCGGCGCGGAGCGCCTCACGGCGCGCCCGCTTGGCGAAACAGCCGGTCGCGGCATCGCACGCGGTGGCCGAGCAGAGGAGCGGATCGGAAGCGATGTCCGCGAGCAAGGCGGGAGGAAGATCGATCCCGAGCTCGATCAGCTCGTCGAGCTCTCCGGTCGCGGTGTGCTCCACCCACGATCGGAGCTTCTCCGCGACGGCCTCTCCCAACCCCGCCTCGGGGAAGAGCGCGGGTTGCATGAGTCGGGCCTCCGCGCGTCTCTTGCACAGGTAGTTTTGGCGTCCCTTCAGCGTGACGACCCGGAGCGGGGCCAGCGTAGCCCGCAGCGCCAGCGGAATGTCCTGGCGGAGGAGCTGCTCTTGGAGCGCCTTGGTGCATGTGCTCACGACCACCGGACCGGACCCTTGGGCGCGGCGGAGGAGGGCGGGAAGAAGATACGCGAGCGATTTGCCGATCCCGGTGGGCGCCTCGACGAGCAGCGTGCCGCCGTGCTCGAGCGTTTCGGTCCAGAGCAGCGCCATCTCCCGCTGCCCGGGGCGGTCTTCCCAGCCCCGCTCCCTGCGGCTGAGGCGCTCGAGAGCTAGGTCCAGCAACTCGTTGGAATACCGTTCGGTAGTAGCCATGAGGTCGGACTCAGGTCCGAATCCCAAGCTACGGGACCAGGGGCGAGAAGTCAACGAGCGGCGGACCGGATCGGCGGGCCAAAAGCCCGGTGCATTCGCTCGGACGCTACCGCGCCGCGGGGACGACGCCTGCCTTCTTGAGCGCGGTCTTGAGGCGATTCTCGTCCCACACCTCGATTCCCAGCGCGCGCGCCTTGTCGAGCTTCGACCCCGGGTCCGAGCCGGCGACCACCGCGTCCGTCTTCGAGCTGACCGAGGAAGTCACCTTCCCCCCCACTTCCTGGATGAAACGTGCCGTGTCCTCGCGCGACAGTTCCTCGAGCGTGCCGGTCAGGACGAACGTCTTCCGCACAAACGGACCGGTGCTCGCCGCGCGGCGCGGCGCTTTCGATTCGGGATTCACCCCCGCGTGCCGCAGCTTCTGGACGAACGTCTTGCCGACCTTGGAGCTGAAGAAGGAGACGACGCTCGAAGCGATCTCGGGACCGATCGCATCGATCCCGAGAAGGGCCTCTTCGTCCGCTTTCTCGAGCGCGTCCAGCGATCCGAAGTGCTCAGCCAGGATCTGCGCGATGCGCGCGCCGACGTGGCGGATCCCGATCGCGACCAGCAGCCTGTCGAGCGGCGCCGACTTGCTTCGCTCGATCCCGGCGAGGAGGTTCGCGGCCGACTTCTCGCCCATGCCCGGGAGCTTCACCAGATCCTCGGCGCGGAGATGGTAGAGATCGGCGGGATCCTCCACGAGACCCGCGTCCGCGAGCCAATCCACCGTCTTCCACCCGAGTCCCTCGATATCCAGCGCGCCCCGGCTTGCGAAGTGGACGATCCGCCGCCTCACCTGCGCGGGGCAGAAAAGATTCTCGCAGCGCACGGCGGCCATCTCCGGATCCCGCACGAGCGGCGATCCGCAGACCGGACACTTCGAGGGCATGACGAACTTGGGGCCGCGTCGCTTCCCTCCCGGTACCACGCGCAGCACCTTGGGGATCACGTCCCCGCCCTTGTCGATGACGACGCGGTCGCCGACCCGAAAATCCTTCCGCTCGATCTCGTCCTGATTGTGGAGAGTCGCCCGGGCCACGACCGTCCCCAGGAGCGTGACCGGCTCCAAAATTGCGACCGGCGTCACCACACCGGTCCGGCCCACTTGCAGCTCGATATCCTTCAGCGTCGTCTCCGCCTCGTGGGCGCCAAACTTGTACGCGATCCCCCACCGCGGGCTCTTTGCGGTGAACCCCAGCGCCTCCTGCTCGCGGAAGGAGTTTACCTTGATCACCAGTCCGTCCGTGCCGTACGGGAGCTTCTCCCGCTTCGTATCCCATCGCTCGCACTCGCGGCGGAGCTCTTCCCACCCGCGCGCGAGCGAATTGGCCGGGTTGACGCGGAGCCCGAGGCGGGACAGGAACGCGATCGACTCGAGCTGCGTCTTCAATCCGTAGCGCTCGGGACGCACGAGCTGGAAGAGATAGATCTGGAGCGGGCGCTTCGCCACCTCCGAGGTGTCGAGGGTCTTGAGGCTTCCGGTCGTCGCGTTGCGCGGATTCATGAAGGCATTCAATCCTGCCGCGATCCGTCGCTCGTTCATCTTCTCGAACGCGCGGGTCTCCATGTAGACCTCGCCGCGGGCCTCGAGCTCTCCGGGGGCTTCGCGCGCCGGGATCCGGAGCGGAACAGAGCGAAGGGTCCGGAGATTGGCGGTGATGTCGTCCCCCTCCGTCCCATCCCCCCGGGTCAACCCCAGCACGAATCGTCCGTCCCGATAGCGGAGCGCGACCGCGACGCCGTCCACCTTGGGCTCGACCACGTATTCCACGCTCTCCTTCTCGAGGAGGCGCCGGACCCGCGCGTCGAACTGCTCGAGCTCCTCGAGCGAATACGTGTTGTCGAGGCTCAGCATCGGAACGGAATGCCGAGCCGTCTTGAAGCCCGGCAGAAGTCCGCGGGATACGCGCTGCGTGGGGGAATCCGGATCCCGGTATTCGGGGTGAGCTTCCTCGAGATCGTTCAGCTCGCGAAGGAGCTTGTCGTACTCGCGGTCCGAGATCTCCGGCTCACCCAGGACGTGATAGAGATGGTCGTGGCGCTCGATCTTGCGCCGGAGGGTCTCGATTTGTCGCTCGACGGTTTGGGTCACCAGTCGGTCGCGTAGTGAAGGTGCAGTTTGCCCTCCCGAAGCGGGGCCCCGGGCCTGAGCCCCAGCTCGATTCCGATGGTTCCTGCCCGTGTCGGGCTCCTCAAGCCCGCACCGTATCCGAACTCCCATCCGGGACTCAACTCCGTTCGAGCAAGCGAGGCTCCAAGGTCCACGGTGCCGCGCGCGCTACCCGCTTCCACGGGAACCCCGAGATCGTGACGCGCGCCGTCCACGAAAAGAAAGACGCGGCCGCCGTGCGGCCCCGTGATCCAGCGATGTTCCATCGTCAGCGCCAGCAGTCGGTCTCCCGCGAACGCGCGGTCGCGATGGCCGCGCAACCCTTCGCTTCCGCCGAGGAAACGCAGCTCCTCCGCGGGGAGCGCCCCTCCTCCGAAATCGACCCGTTCCGCGCGCATCGCGGCATAGAGCGCGCGCCCGGTCCCGGTCGGCTGGGCCGCTTCCCATGTAAGCGTTCCCTTGAGGACCCCGCGCGAGGTCCGCGCGTACCCGGGATAGGATTCGACGCGCCGTCCCACTTCCCCCGCGAGCGCCGCACCGAAGCCGCGGGTCGGATTCTCCAGAGGCAGAAGCTTGCGCCACGTAACACGTCCCTCGAGCGACCACGTCGCGCTCGTGCCACGGCCCGCGCCGGTGTAGGCGCTGCCGCTCCGCCGGAGCGCCGCCGCAGCCCTGGCATTCGCGGCGGGACGGCCGGACAGCTCGAGCGACCACCGGGTCTGGGTG
>VBOX01000064.1 GCA_005893265.1 Candidatus Eiseniibacteriota bacterium
GGAACGCGCTGAACGTGGAGTCGCCAAGGTACCCGCGAAGCGTATGCAGCATCATCGCGGGCTTCGAGTAGGCGCCTACCGCGTAGCTCGTCCAGCCATGATACGCATCCGCGGGTGTCGAAATCGGCTGCTCGTCCCGCGCGTAGGCGCGGGAGAGGTAGCGATTCTCGTCCAAGAAGAAGTCCTTGAGAGGGCTCGTCCAGGGAAGGAGCTTTCGCCGCTTGAGTAGCCCGCGCGGGTATTTCCAGTCGCCGTAGCGGTCTTCCATGTACTGCGTGAAACCTTCGTCGAGCCAAGGATGGGCGCGCTCATCGCTCCCCAGCATGCCGTAGAACCAGTTGTGCGCCACCTCGTGCGCGACCGTGGCATCGAGAGATCCGGCCCAGGTCGACGGCACGTCCGGCTCGTTCATGATGAGCATCGGATACTCCATTCCCCCCCCTCCGACGTGGCTCTCGGCGCTCGTGAACGCGGGCCAGACGTATGGACCGACTTCTCGGCTCAAGAACGCCATCGCCGAAGCGACAGCCGCTTTCTGCTCACGCCAACGATCCTGATCCTCGCGGAACGCGAGGGCGCGAATCGAGATGCCGTTCCAGACGGTATCGCCGCGAACGTAGTAGGGGGACGCCACCCAGGCAAAATCGTGGACGCGATCGGCGTGAAACCGGAGGGTCTTCAGCGAGGGAAGAACGCTGTCCTTGGGCGTGCCCGCCCGCGCGAGCGCGCGGAGCGTGTCTACAAGCGTCGTGTCGCGCGACGCAAGGACCAAGTGAAGGGGACCGGGCCTTCCATGTGCGTCCGCCTCCTCGCGCGCATCCTTTTCGGTCTCGATCCACGAATAGCTGTAATGGACGGGCGCCCCGCGTGGCACCCGGAGGGTCGCGCCTTTCGCACGCTTTACCTCGACCGGCGCGCTCTGCTTGCCTCGAGGCGCCGCGAGCATCGTCCGCGGCCATCGGCCCCGGAGCGAATCCGCCGGGACGGCGCGCAGGCGCACGGTCACGCTATCGCCGGCGGTCTCGCGATCCGCGAGCGGGATCTGGTTATCGCCCCCTTCCGTGCCCATCAACACGCCGGTCGCGCCGACCCAGAACGGGTCCGGAAGCGTGATGGCGACGTCGAAGGTGCCGTAGTCCCCGTAAAATTCAGATAGGTAATGGTAGGGATCCACGTGCCAGCCAAGATCGTCGTAGACCGCGACCTTGGGATACCACTGCCCCACGGAGTAGGAGTCGCCCACGTGCCCGAGCCGCGCGAAGGGCTTCGGGACCTGGACCTCGAAGCGGAGCGTGATCGTGACCGAGCCCCGAGGCTTCAAGGGCCGGGGCAGATCCACCCGCACGACCGTTTCCTCCATCGCGATCGACGCGGGTACGCCGTCGGCCGAGACCGAATCGATCGACATCCAGCCGCGTTGACTCGGGCTCGCGAAGCGGAGCGCATAGTCCTCGCCCCAGCGCTCTCCCTCACGGCCGAAGATCGTATGCGGACCGCGGAACGCGTTCGGATACGCGTGGAGATAGATGGAAGGAAGGAGCGAGTCCGCGCCGCTCCGGTAGGTGATCGCGGCGCGCCCCGAGAGGCGGTGGCGAAGCGGATCGAGGGTCACGTCGATTCGGTACCGGAGGCCCGGAACCGCGGTCGCGCACGCGTGCGATGGAGCGAGGAGGCCGAGGAGGACGAGAAGCAGAGCCGCCGCGCGGAGGCTCAGACGGTAGCGTCCTCGGTAGCCGCGAAACTCGCTGCCCGTACCCCCTCCCCGAGTAGCGCATGCGGCGTCGCGGAGGCGACGCGGACCGGAATCAAATCTCCAACGCTCTCCCCTCGGTGCGGGAACACGGTCGTCTTGAAATGCGCGGATTTCCCGAACCACTCTAACGGGTTCCGGCGGGTCGGGCCCTCGACGAGCACCTGGGCGATGGATCCGATGTCCGCCTGGTTCTTGAGAAGGGAGGTCCCCTTCTGCTCCTCGATCAGGAGCGTGATGCGCCGCGTCTTCTCCTCCTCGTCCACCGTCTCGGGCCACTCGGCCGAGCGGGCTCCGGACCGCGGGGAATACTTGAAGACGAAGGCGCTCTCAAACCCGATTCGCCGCATCGCCACCCGCGTCGCCTCGAAGTCCTCCGCGGTTTCCCCCGGAAAGCCAACGATGATGTCGGTCGAGAGCGCGACTCCGGGCACGGCGCGACGGATTCTCCCAACCAGCGCCGTGTACTCCTCCATCGTGTAGGTGCGGCGCATCCGCTCGAGCACGGAATTGGATCCCGACTGAAGTGGGAGATGCACGTGGGGCGGAACCTTCTCGCAGGCCGCGAGCGCCTCGATCGCGCGGTCGCTCATGTCGGACGGATGAGGAGACGTGAACCGGATGCGCACGATCCCTTCCACGCGATTCGCGCGAGCCAGGAGCTCGGCAAAATCGACGTCACCGTCGCGGTAGGCGTTCACGGTCTGTCCGAGGAATACGATTTCCCGGAATCCCTCTGCGGCGGCGTGCTCGACCTGGCGTAGCACGTCCCCCACGGGGAGACTCCGCTCCCGGCCGCGCACGTAGGGCACGATGCAGAACGTGCAGAACTTGTCGCAGCCCCGCATGATGCTCACCCACGCCCGCACGCCGTCGGCGCGCGCCGGCACGAGATCGCCGTAGGTCTCGACACGGCTCAGCCGGACCGCGAGCGTGGGCTCCTCGCGTGCCTCGTCGATCAGCTCGGGAAGATGTCGATACCCGTCGGGACCCACCACCAGATCCAGTTGCGGGACTCGCTCGATGAGCTTGGCGCGAAGATGCTGCGCCATACAGCCGGCCACGCCCAGGACCACTCCCGGGCGGCGGAGCTTGTGCCGGGTCAGCTCCCCCAGGCGTCCGTAGATCCGCTGCTCCGCGTGCTCTCGGATCGCGCATGTATTCACGAGGATCACGTCCGCTTCATCCGCGCGTTCCACCCTGGTGTACCCCGCCCGGTCGAGCAGACCCTGCATGAGCTCGGAGTCAGCCACGTTCATCTGGCAGCCGTAGGTTTCGATGTAGAGTCGCCGCTCCATGGGGCGAGAAGTATACGCGACACCCAGGCTCCCGAGAGGGTCAAGTTGGACGCCTGGGATGCCGATCGATCGATTACGCATTTTTCCCGCGTCCCCGATCATTCGAGGGCCCATGACCGAATCCAAGTGTACCGTTCTCGTCGTCGATGATGAGGAAGCGGTTCGACAGGTGGCGTCGGACATTCTTGGCTATCTCGGGTACTCGGTGGAGACCTCGCCGTCGGGGCAGGAAGCCGTGAACCGCCTGCTCCAGGGGGCAAGGCCGGACCTTGTTCTCCTTGACTTGATCATGCCCGGGATGGACGGTGTCGAGACCTTCCGGAAGCTCCGGGAAATCCAGCCGGACCTTCCGGTCCTCATCACCACGGGGTACGCGGAACCGGGCGCCGTCCAATCCCTGGCCGATGAAGGCGTGGCTGGATTCGTGAACAAGCCCTTCGCCATCGAATCGCTCGCGAAGCGGCTCGAACAGATCCTCGGCTAGCTCCGCCGCTCCGACGTCGCCCCCTTCACCCGCCCACCCGATCCTCCATGGACCCCAACGCGCCCTCCATGGCACAATGCGCCCGAGTCTTGGGAACGGAAGCTGAGAATCGCCTGGCGGATGGGGGCGCGCATGATCAAGAGCGACAAGTGGATTCGCCGCATGTGCCGCGAGCACGGAATGATCGAGCCGTTCGAGGAGAAACAGATGCGCGAGGGGACGATCTCCTACGGCATCTCTTCCTATGGATACGATCTCAGGATCGCGGATGAATTCAAGATTTTCACGAACATCAACAGCACGATCGTCGATCCAAAGGAGTTCGACTCGAAATCGTTCGTCGACTACCAAGGGGACGTCTGCATCGTCCCCCCCAATTCTTTCGCGCTCGGCCGGAGCGTCGAGTATTTCCGTATCCCGCGCCGAACGATGACCATCTGTGTCGGGAAATCGACCTACGCCCGATGCGGGATCATCACCAACGTGACGCCGCTCGAGCCTGAATGGGAAGGGCACGTGACCCTTGAGATCTCGAACACCACGCCCCTTCCGGCGCGCATCTACGCCAACGAGGGCATCGCGCAGGTCCTGTTCTTCGAAAGCGACGAGGACTGCTCGGTCTCGTACAAGGACAAGAAGGGCAAGTACCAGAACCAGCGGGGCGTCACGCTCCCGCGGGTCTAGGGCGGTCCCCGCTCGCCGTCTGGGGCCGCGCCTACAACGCCGCGCGGCTCACGCCCAGGTACAAGTTGAAGTCCGAGACGAGATTGATCCCGTTGACGCGCTGGTAGACGGGAAGCTGGACCACGCCGTAAAACGCGGTCTTCCCCTTTGCGTTGACCCGGATTCCCGGGCTCGCAAAGACCCACGTCCCACCCGTATGGCCCGGATCGGCATCGGTGTTCCCCGGGTCGTCCTTGGCCCGTACCCGGAAATCCCCAGATAGAAGCAGCTCCAGCGATCGACTGACCGGGTAGCCCAGCCCGAGATTCGCCTGCAGCTCGGAACCCACGCGATACCGCTCCGTCCCGCGTCTGTTGGCCCGTCCCATCAGCCTGAGGCGGACGGGCACGGCGCCGTAGTCTCCCCCTGGCATCTTCGTCGTCAGCGACCATCGCGCTCCAACACCTGCGATCGCGCCCCAGGCGCCGGTGCTCGGACGCGCCGGCGGCTCAGGCTCTTCCCCGTTGAACTCTTCGACGTGGCGTACGCCGGTGGGCGCCTTGAAGCCGGCCTCCACGTGGTAGCGGGTCGTTTTCTCCTCGCCGTGTGCGAAGCTTCTGGAAACTTGGGCTTCCAGGTCTCCGACTCCCCGGTAGCTCCAACGCATGAGCTCGGGTGGGTTACCCGGCTCGTTGTGGAAGTGCTCGTGATACCGGTTCACAAATGGAAGCGAGCCGGTGATCGTCCACTTCTCATTGGGCTGGTATACCGCTCGCGCCGTCGTGATCCGATTCACCGTACGGACCTCGTCCTCGTGGCTCGGCAAGGCGCCGACGGCCGCGTCGCGCGTTCCGACGCGCGGCTGGTCCTGGTCGATGTACTGCTGTGAAAGATCGAATGTGAGAACCGAGCGTTCCCAGGGCATGCCCAGATCGATGGGACAATGCTCCGATCCGCAGCTTGCGCGCGCGCCCGATGGGACCAGCGCGACCGCAGCAAGGAGAACGACGATGCGCCAAAACATGGGATGCATCCTCCGCGAAAAACGAATTCGAGGCGCTCCAAAGCGAGAAGCGCCGAGTCAGTGGTGCCTTTGGCGGGGCTTGCGCGTTAGGCGCGCGGGGGACGATCGACGGGTGCGGGGTTTCGGGTGGCGGGTTCGACGGGCGCGAATTCGATGAGCCCCGCTGCGGTCAGAATCGTGGCGCGCGCGGGGGTTGGGTCGAGTGTCCCCGGATCGGGAACGCCGGGTACCATCCGGGCGCCTTCGCGGCCGCATGACGGAGCGCAGAGCCGGACGTCTGAGGTTCCGGTCTCGGGTTGGACCGCAGCGGCCGGCGTCGTCTTGGTGTCGGCCATCGGACATGCCGCTTCCGTGCGGCACCCTGTCGCGTGCATGGGGCATGAGGCCATGCCGCAGCAGGACTTCGCGGGGGCTCGTGCCGGAGGCGTGGCCGGTCCCCTGCCGTCAACAGCCGCACACACGGGCGACTCGATGAAGAGACCCGGAGCTTCGGCCGCAAGAATCAGGAGCGCCAAAAACAGCGCGAGGATAGAGCGCATCACGCCGCCATCATATACCATGGTGCGGATCGAATCCATTTCGGCCCGGCCGCACTCGGGGGGAGCATGACGGAAGCATCCATTCGAAGCATTGCCGTTGTCGGCGCGGGGATCATGGGGCGAGGCATCGCGCTCGCCTCGGCGCGCGCGGGACTCAAGACGAGCGTGATCGAGCCCAACGCCGGGGCGATCCAGTCGGCTCGAGCGGAGCTCGACAAGGTGCTCGATCGCTCGCGTGAGAAAGGGGAGATCGACGAAGCAGCGGAGCGCGCGACGCGCGAGAGGCTCTCCTGGTCCGGCGCGTATGACGTTGCGAACGGCGCCGACCTCGTGATCGAGGCCGTTCCCGAGTCGATGGCGATCAAGGCCGAGGTCTACAAGAACATCGCACCGCGTCTCACGCCCACAAGCGTCATCGCGACGAACACCTCCTCGCTCAGCATCACCGAGCTCGCCGCAACGTCGGATCGCCCCGCCCGATTCGTCGGGATGCACTTCTTCAACCCGGTGCATCGGATGAAATTGGTCGAGCTGGTGCGCGGGCTGGAAACCTCCGACGAAGCGCTCGCCGTAGCGGAGCGGGCGGCCAGGGCGATGGGCAAGGAAACCGTGGTCGTGCGCGAATCGCCTGGATTTGTGACGAGCCGCATCAACGTCCTGATCGGGAACGAAGCCTTCGCGATGCTCGAGTCGGGAGTCGCCTCCGCCCGCGACATCGACAAGGCCTTGAAGCTCGGCCTCAACCACCCCATGGGCCCATTCGAGCTGGTCGACCTGGTCGGTCTGGACACGCGCCTCAGCATCCTGGAATATCTGCATCGAACGCTGGGCGACAGATTCCGGCCCTCCCCGCTCCTCATCCAATATGTGAAAGCGGGCCGCCTGGGCCGCAAGGTGGGACGCGGCGTGTACGAGTACCCGAGCTAGAGGATGGCGCAAATGAATCCGACCGAAACCCTGCCGAAACCCGCATTGACGTCCGGCGGCCGCTTGTTGGTCGGCGGCGACTGGCGCGAGGCTCAATCGGGAAAGCGCTTCCGCACGCTGAATCCAGCGACGGGGGATACCCTTCTAGAGGTCGCGGAAGGAGACGCGGCCGACATCGACCTCGCGGTTCAGGCCGCTCGCCGGGCGCTCGAGGGGCCGTGGGGCAAGATGTCCGCCTCGGAACGCGGGCGCCTCCTCTGGAAGCTGGGCGACCTCGTGAACGAGAAGGCGGCCGAGCTCTCCCAGCTCGAGACCCTCGACACGGGCAAGGCGATCTGGGAGTCCTCGAAGATCGACGTGCCGCTCACCGCGGACACCTTCTACTACTACGCGGGAGCCGCGACCAAGCTCGAAGGGCGGACGATCCCTGTGAGCGGGCCCTATCTCAACTACACGCTCCGCGAGCCGCTGGGGATCGTGGGACTCATCGTTCCATGGAACTTTCCCCTTCTTCTCGCCGCGCGCAAGGTCGCGCCCTCGCTCGCAGCGGGAAACGCGGCAATCTTGAAACCGGCCGAGGAAACGCCCCTTTCCGCCCTCAGGCTGGGCGAGCTCGCGTTGGAGGCGGGACTGCCGCCCGGCGTGCTCAACGTGGTACCGGGTTACGGGCCGACGGCTGGCGCCGCGCTCGTCGCGCACCCCGGCGTCCAGGGCATCGCCTTTACGGGCGAGACGACCACGGGCCAGCTCATCATGCAGAACGCCGCGCGCTCCCTGAAGAAGATCTCACTCGAGCTTGGCGGAAAGTCTCCGAACATTGTCTTCGCCGACGCCGACCTCGAAGCGGCGGTACGCGGATCGATCTTCGCCATCTTCTACAACAAGGGCGAGGTCTGCACCGCGGGATCGAGGCTCTTCGTGGAGAAAGGAATCCACGACGCGATGCTCGAGAAGGTGATCGACCGCGCGCAAAAATTTCCGCAGGGAGATCCCTTCGATCCCAAGACCCGGCTCGGGGCCCAAACCTCCGAGGCGCAGATCGAGAAGATCGCCCGCTACGTCGACATCGGCAAGAAGGAAGGCGCGAAGGTCGTGCTGGGTGGTGAGCCAGCGCGGGTCGGGAACGGCCGAGGATTCTTCTGGAAGCCGACCATCTTCGACGGCGTCACGAACTCGATGACGATCGCGCGCGAGGAGATCTTCGGCCCGGTTCTCTCCGTGATCGCGTTCGAGGATTTCGACAAGGTGCTGGCGGAGGCGAACGACTCGTTCTACGGCCTGAGCGCGGCGGTCTGGACGCGCGACATCAAGAAAGCGCACCGCGCGGCGCGCACCCTGCAGGCGGGAACCGTGTGGATCAATACCTACAACCTCTACGACGCGGCATCTCCTTACGGTGGTACCAAGGGGTCCGGGTTCGGCCGCGAGTCCGGCATGCAGGGGCTCGATTTCTACACCCAGACCAAGAGCGTCTGGGTGGACCTGAGCTGACCGGGATGGCCGAGGTTCGGACGTCGGAGATCCTCACGGAGCGGCGTGGCCGCGTCGCGCTGATCACGCTGAACCGCCCCGAGTGGAGATGCGCACCCCGCTGCGAGAAGCGTTCGAAGGGGCCGCAAGCGACTCCGGCGTCCGGGCGATCGTGGTTACGGGCGCGGGGCGCGGATTTTCCGCCGGCGGCGACATCAAGTTCATGGAATCGGTGATGGCCCGAGGGGGCCGATTCGAGGATTTCCGCCCCCTCGTCGAAGCCGGCCGGGAGATCGTGCTGGCGTTGGCGAGGATCGATAAGCCGGTGATCGCTGCGGTAAACGGCGCGGCGGCCGGAGGAGGCATGAGCTTAGCACTCGCATGCGACGTGCGCTGGGCCTCAGAAATCGCAAAGTTCGCCCAGAGTTTCGCCCGGATCGCGCTTCATCCCGATTGGGGCGCGCTCCACTCGCTCCCGCGTCTTCTCGGCACGTCGCGCGCGCTGGAGCTGATGTGGACAGGCGATCTCGTGGATGCGCAGGAAGCGCTTCGCTTGGGGATCGTCTCCCGCGTGCTCCCCGCGGAGCGACTCCTGCCCGAGGCGATTGCCTTCGCGGGCCGGCTCGCGCAGGGACCGGCCGTCGCGCTGGCCGAAATCAAGCGCTCGGTTCGGGCCTCGCTCGGCTATACTCTCGAGCAAGCGCTCGAACGGGAAATCGAAGCCCAGGAACGATGCTGGAATTCGCACGACGCCCGCGAGGGCTTCGCCGCCTTTCTCGCGAAACGCGAGCCGCGATACGAGGGCCCTTGAGGCGGCCCCGACCGCGGAGGCCATGAAGAGCTTGACTCCCACCCCGAAGAAGGAGGATCCACCCGTGACACCCGAGACGCAGACCCTTCCGGCCGCGGGGACGCGGGTTCTTTACCGCGTCGAGAACGGCATCGCGATCTTCGAGCTGAACGATCCGCCCGCGAACACGTACACGTACGAGATGATGCGCGACCTGGACGACGCGATCTTAAAGGCGCGTTTCGATCCGGGCGTCCACGTGGTCGTGATCCGTGGCGCGGGCGACAAGTTCTTCTGTGCCGGCGCGAATATCAAGATGCTCCAAACCGCGGAACCCACGTTCAAGTATTTCTTCTGCCTCCACGCCAACGAGACGCTCAACCGTCTGGAGCAAACTCCGAAGCTCGTCATCGCGGCCATCAACGGGCATTGCGTGGGCGGCGGCCTCGAAATCGCCATGGCGGCGGATATCCGGATCGCCAAGCGGAACGCCGGCAAGATCGGACTTCCCGAAGTGACGCTGGGCGTCCTCCCGGGCACAGGCGGGACGCAGCGGATGGGGCGTCTGGTGGGGAAGTCGCGCGCGATCGAGCTCATGGCGACCGGATCCACATTCTCCTTCGAGGACGGCGAGCGCTACGGACTGGTGAACCACGTATACGAAGCGGAAGACTTCGACGCCAAGGTGATGGAATACGCGCGCCAGTTCGTCCCACCCGCCAAGGCCTCGAAGGCCGTGGGGCGAATCAAGCGCTCCGTGCAGTCGGGCCTCGAGGTAGCGTTCAGCGAGGCACTCGCGATCGAGCGCGAGCTCCAACAGCAGCTCTTCACGAGCGAGGATGCGCGCGAGGGACTGAACGCCTACGTGGAGAAGCGCCCACCCAAGTTCAGCGGAAAGTAGCCGGGCCACGCGCGATCACGCATCGCGATGGTGAACGGTGGCCTCGCGCCGCGCGAGCGAATGGTGCTCCGCGCGGCGCGCGAGATCGAGGAGGGGGAGACCGTGTTCGTCGGGACGCGGCTCCCCCTTCTTGCTTATCTGGTCGCGAAGGACACCCACGCCCCGAATGCCGTCGCGCTCTATGAGAACGGCCTCATCCGCGAGGAAGCGGCCCGCGAGCTCTTGTTCACGATGGGCGATCCGCCGAACATCCTGAACGCGACCTCAGCCTCCACGACACTCGACGTGATGGGAATGATGCAGGCGGGGCGCGTCGACCTCGGCCTCCTCGGAGGCGCGGAGGTGGATCGCTTCGGTAACATCAACTCAACCGAGGTCGAAGACGAATCAGGACGCATGACGCGCCTCCCGGGTAGCGGGGGCGCCGCGGACATCGCATCGCTCGCGCGCCGAACGGTGGTCCTCATACCCCAGGAGGCACGTAGATTGGTGGAGCGCGTGCGCTTTCGCACGAGCCCCGGGTATGGGGACGGGCCTGGTTTCCGCGAGCGCGAAGGGCTGCCCCCAGGCGGTCCGACTGCGATCGTAACCACGCACGCGGTGTTCCGCTTCGATCGCGTCATCGCCGAGGGCTACCTCTACGAGATTTTCCCGGGCGTCACCGTAGACCACGTGCTCGTGGGAATGAGCTGGTCGCCGCGAATCGCCCAGCCGCTCGGCATGACGCGCCCATTCTCCGTGGAAGAAATCAGCTCGCTCCGCCGCATCGACCCGGAAGGGTTCTGGACCGGCGGTCGTGGCTGAGGCCTGCGCGGCCCGGCTCCAAGCCGTTTTATAGGTATTACGCTTTCCGGCGCCGGGTCCTGAAGACCCGGCGCTTTTTTTGTCCGCCGGCCGGGTTTAGAATGCAGGCATCCCCATCTGTCAGCCCGGTCCCACGTCGGAGGAAGCTTGCGCCCGCGCGTTCGGTCCTACCGAGCCTTGGTTCCCCTGCTCGGCACGCTACTGGCCCCGCAAGCGCTCGCCGTGCCGTTCGTGATC
The DNA here is from genome assembly GCA_005893265.1 of Candidatus Eiseniibacteriota bacterium. Lineage (GTDB taxonomy): Bacteria > Eisenbacteria > RBG-16-71-46 > SZUA-252 > SZUA-252 > WS-7. Next base: position 10,888 of record VBOX01000064.1, read on the forward strand.
CAGACCGTCGACTCACGTGGACAGTCGAAGTAGCCGACTCCCTGGGCAACGTGGGCTACTACACGTCGCTCGCATTCGATGGAGCCGACGTCCCCCATATCAGCTACTTCGATATCGATCGGGCGGATCTGCGCTATGCCACGAAAGTGTCCGGCGTGTGGGTCGCCCAGGTGGTCGACTCGGTAGGAAGCGTGGGGCAGTTCAGCTCGATTGCCGTCGATGCCGATGGAAACCCGAGAATCACCTACTACGACAAAGACCACGGGGATTTGAAATATGCGGCGATGGCGGGCGGCGTGTGGACCATCGAGACCGCGGACTCGGTCGGCGACGTGGGATTTTACACATCCCTCGCGCTCGACGCTCTCGGGGAGCCTAGCGTGAGCTACTCCGATATCAGCGGCGGCGGGCTCAAATACGCCCACAAGTCGGGAGGGGTTTGGTCCGCTGAAGTCGTGGAACCAGGCTTTCCGGTCGGGACGTATTCCTCGCTCGCGCTCGAACCGTCCGGTCGGGCCCATATCAGCTACGCAAACATCGGCCTCCAGACCCTCAGGTATGCCGTACAGGACGGCGCGGGATGGAGCCTCGAGACGGTGGACGGCAGCGGATCGGTCGGCTACTACACGTCGATTCAGCTCGCAGGAGGAACCAGCCCACGAATCAGCTACATCGACATCGCGCACCGAAAGCTCCTCTACGCCGCGCGCGGTTCTGGTTTCAACTGGGACATCGAGACCGTGGACCAGGTCACGCAGGCCCTCTTCTACACCTCTCTCAAGCTCGACAGCGAGGGCAACCCGAAGATCAGCTACTTCGACAACGAGAAGGGCGATCTCAAATTCGCCGATTCCGCGGTTCACCTGATCGCGCCCGCGGGGGGCGAGCGTTGGCCTGCCGGGAGCGCGCAGAAGGTCGCCTGGACCGGGATCGGGCCGGTCGAGGTCCTGATCTCCCAGGACGGCGGCGCGAATTACATCGCTGCCCTGCCCTCGCCGGTAACAGACCACGAGGTCTTCATCCCGGTCCCATCCTGGACGACGACCATGGGTCGGGTGAAGGTTCGCCGCAGCTCCCCCCTTTCCTCGTCTGAATGCAGGGGACTCCTCACCATAGCCCTCGGCCTCACCTCTCCCTGGTGGGCGAAGACCATCGACGCGGTGGGCTCCACGGGATACAACCCCTCGCTCCGCCTGACGCCGGCGGGAGCACCCCGAATCTCCTACTGGGACCTGTCGGCCCGAGCGGTCCGATTCGCGGCGCGCACCGGCGGTGTCTGGAATTTCGAAACCGTGCAGATCACCGGCGGATCGACGACGCCCACGTCGCTCGCGATCAGCGCCATCGGGATTCCCTCGATCGCGTACTTCGACAATGCAGCCCGGCAGCTCAAGTACGCGGTCCGGGTAGGCGGGACGTGGTCGAGCGAGATCGTGCGATCGCTCACCGTCGTGGGGGATCATTGCTCCCTGGCGCTCAACTCGTTCGGGAGCCCGAGAATCGCCTACTACGAAAGCTCCCCAGCGAGACTTGTTCTCGCCGCGCAAGCCGGCGTTTCATGGGGCACGGAGGACGTGGATGCCGGAACGGACGTGGGCCTCTACAACTCCCTGGCGCTCGATAACATCGGATACCCGTACATCAGCTACTACGACGGAACCAATCATGATCTGAAATTCGCTTCCAAGGCAGGCGCGACCTGGACGGTCGAGACGGTCGATGCGGCCGGAGACGTTGGATCCTATTCCTCGCTCGTGCTGGACGCGGGCCGAAATCCTCACGTGAGCTACGTGGACGTCGGGAACGGATATTTGAAATACGCCACCAAAGCGGGAGGTACTTGGACGATCGAGACCGTGGACTTCGGGGGGTACGTGGACGGTTCCACGTCCATCGCCCTTGACGGCGGCGGCCAGCCGCACATCGCGTATTACGACGCGGTCACGAGCCGGCTCCGGTACGCATCACGCTCGGCGCTGGGGTGGAGCACCGATAGCGTCGACCCGAGCGCGGGCGGGGGAGGACGGAACTCGCTCGCTCTGGACTCGGATGGAAATCCGCGGATCGCCTTCCAGCATATCGCCTCGAGCGATCTGCGCTACGCCTCCGCCGCGATCGAGCTCTCCGCTCCGGCGACCGCCGTGGTATGGCCGGTGGGGGCGAATCGGATCGTGCGCTGGGAAGGAACCGGATACGCGAATCTTTGGATTTCAACCGACGGTGGAACCTCGTTTCAAATGATCGCGCCCGGGCTCAGCGGGGGCGCGTATACGCTGCTCGTGCCGCGGTCGCCATCGACGCAGTGCCGCGTACGCCTTCAGCGTGACTTCCCATATTCCGCCTCGCTCTGCGAATCCCTATTCGAGATCAAGGCGAGCGTGGATCTCGTGGCCTTCCGCGCGGATCCCGTGCCGTACGAGGGGGGCGCGCTCGTAACTTGGGCGACCAATCCGGGCGTTGGCGATCTCGCCGGGTACCGCCTTGAGAAGGCGGTTGGCTCCGGAGCCTTCACCTCGGTCCTCGGGCTCACGAGCGAGGTGACCTACCGCGATCCCGGCGCGATCCCAGGCACGCAATACAGGCTGACCGCGGTGAACGGTCTGGGGGACGCGTTCGTTCTGGGCGTGGCCACTTTCCGGCCCCGGAAGCCGCTCGCGGCGGGACCGTTGCCCTACCGCGGCGGTGACCTCACGATTTCCTTCGCGTCGTCGGGCGGGGCCGCCGGCGCGCCCGCCCTGACCGAAGTGATTTTGTTCGACTTGCGCGGGCGGAGGGTCCGCACGATCGCGCGCGGTCCGTACCCGTCCGGCTTCCAGAGCGCCGCGTGGAACGGGAAGGACGAAGGAGGACGCCGGGTCGCCTCGGGCGTGTACTTCTTGAAGACCGTGAGCGGCGGCCACGAACAGTCGATCAAGATCACCGTGCTTCGATGACGACCGCCCTGCTGCTGCTCCTCTTCCTATGGGTCGCGGGCACGGCGCCCGCCGCTTTCGCCGGCACCTGGGGCACGATCCAAAGAGAAGACCTGGAGCTCAAGCAAGGGCGCGTGGACGCCGGTGGTTCTTTCGCGGCGGTAGATCCGGCTCCAGCCTCCCTCCCGCAGTAGGCCCGGCTTCAGGCGTGTGTTACGGTAGAAACATGGCCGAACGCGAAGTCGTCACCTATCACCTGGAAGACCGCGTGGGCCGCGTGACGCTCGACCGGCCGCCTCTTCACATCCTGGACCTTCCGACCATCCGGGAATACTCGGCCGCCTTGAGCCGCGTCGAGCGCGACCCCGCCGTGGTGTGCATCCTTGGCGCCGCCGGCGACAAGGCATTTTCGGCCGGCGTGGACATCGCGGATCACACCCGCGAGAAGGCCCCGGCCATGCTCGAGCAATTTCACGGTTTGATCCGAAAGGTGAGGCGCCTCGAGTGCGTCACGATCGCGGCGGTCCAGGGTTTGGCGCTGGGCGGCGGATTCGAGCTGGCGCTCGCATGCGACATGATCGTCGCCGAGGAGGGAGCGACGTTCGGAGTCCCGGAGATCTGGCTCGGTTGCTTCCCACCCGTAGCGGCCGCGGTGCTGCCGCGGCATCTCGCGCCTCAGAAGGCCTATGAGCTGGTCTTGAGCGGGGAGCCGATCACGGCGGCGGAGGCGACCCAGATGGGCCTCGTGAATGCCTTGGCACCCCGCGGGAAGCTCGAGGAGACCCTGGACCGGTTCGTCGCGCGCTTCACGGAGAAAAGCGGAGCCGCTCTGCGCGTCGCCAAGCAGGCACTCCGGGTCTCGGAGGATGCCGCGTTCGGCGCGGCGCTCGAGGCGATCGAGCGGCTGTATCTGGAGGAGCTCATGCGGACGCACGACGCGGAGGAGGGCATCCGAGCGTTCCTTGAGAGACGCCCGCCGAAATGGGAGGACCGATGAGCGACGACGCGGGAGTGCCGGAGCCGCGTCCGGGCCGCTAGGCCTCCCACCGCGTTCCCAGGGCCCGCATCATGCCGCGCGCCTTGACCAGCGTCTCCTCGTACTCCCCTTCCGGCGTCGAGTCCGCGACAATACCGCCTCCCGCGTGAAACGTCGCCGCACCCCCTTCGACCACGATCGTCCGGATCGCGATATTGAAGTCACACGCGCCGCTCACGTCCCAGTATCCGATGGCCCCTGTGTAGACCCCTCGGCGGGTCGGCTCGAGCGCGTCGATGATATCGACCGCGCGGATTTTCGGCGCCCCGGTGATCGAGCCCCCGGGAAACATGGCCCGAATCACGTCGACCGGACCGGCATCCTCGCGCAGCCTGCCCTCCACCCTCGAAACCAGGTGGTGCACGTTGGCGTAGCTCGCGACCTCGCAGAGCGACGTGACGCGTATGCTTCCGATCTCGCAGATCCTGCCCAGGTCGTTTCGCTCGAGGTCCACGATCATCACATTCTCCGCGCGGTCTTTGGCGCTCGCACGGAGCGATTCGGTCAGCGCCGTGTCCTCGGCCGGCGTCGAGCCCCGTGGCCGCGTCCCCTTGATCGGCCAGGTCTCGATCCTGTTCCCGTCGATCCGGAAAAACCGCTCTGGAGATGAGGAAGCGATCGCGGCGCCCGGAGCCGTCAGAAATGCGGAGAATGGAGCCGGGGACTCTTCCCGGAGCGAGCGAAATAGAGAAGCTGGCTCCGGCGCCGGCGTGAAGCAAAATCGCTGGGCGAGGTTCACCTGGTAGACGTCGCCGGCCGCGATGTGCTCGAGCGCGCGCTCCACGACCCGGCGGTAGCCGTCCCGGGTGAAGTTCGACCGCCCGGCCGCGGCTGCGGACGGCGCCTGCCCCGAGCGAACGGCGGGAGCCGAAGACGACGCGGCTTCCTGCGCCGCGCCCAGGACCCGCGCCCATTGGTGCTCGAGCCGGGTCTTCGCGCGCCCTTGGCGCGAATCGGGGTCGCGCTCGGAGAGCCCGGTCGAGACGACCCAGCCCTGCCCGCTCGCTCGATCCCACGCCCAAACCACGTCGTAGAATCCGAGCGAAAGGTCCGGTAGCGATGACTCGCGACGCGCTCGCCCGGAATAGCGCTCGAGCTGATCCTTCAAGTCGTAGGAGAGATATCCGGCGAGTCCGGATACGAACGGGAGGCGACGCGCGCCGCCGGAGACTCCAGCCGGGATGGGCGCTGTCTCGCGGCCATAGTCGTACCGCTCGGGCCACATGCGGGCCAACGCCTCCATCGGCCTCCCGGGTTGAGCGACCGCCTCGCCGGCGGCCAGCCTCCACAGCGTCCCCGCGCGAAGCTCGAGCCGCCAAACCGGATCGAAGGCGAGGATGGTCCATCGCGCGCCCTCATCGACGGCGCCGAGCGACTCGAGAAACACGGTGTGCGGCTCCCGCTCGACCGCTGAGAGCGCTTGGAGCGGTGCCAGATCGCGCGGAATCATGCGCACGATGGGACGAATCCCGGACCCGGTCCGCTCGGCCGCGTCAGTAGCCATAGTCGACCGGTTCCGGGAAATGATGGTCGATAGGAATCAACGATGCGACGCGCTCGTTTCCGAGGCGTCTCAAGTACCCGCCAAGACCCTCGACCCCCTCCACCCAATCGGCACGCCAGCGCCCATATCCATCCGCGGTCTTGGTCACGCGGTGGTATTCCGAATAGGCCTCGTGGTCCCTCCGGTAGTAGCCCTGCACGGGAGAAGGGTGCGCCCCCCAGCGCGCTTCGCATACCGCGGAAACCACGAGACCCGGAATCACGACTCGATTCGGATCGCGTCGGATCTGCTCCGGGGCAACGATCTCCTCGGCGGTCACGATCACCGCGCGCGCCGCCCGAACCGCGTCGGGCGTGATTCCAAGGCTCCCCCACATGATTCCATTGCCGTGCGCGTCCGCGCGCTGCACGTGCACGATCGCGGTGTCGGGGTGCAGCGGCCGCACGGCGAGGATCGGCTCTCCGCCGAGGGGACTCGCGATCGGCTCGAGATAAGGATTCCGCGCGACCAGGTCGGTCCCGAGCGCCGAACGGGTCGGGATGAACGGCGCCCCGATCGCCGCGGCGTGGAGGGCCAGCGCCAAGGTGAAATTCGAGAACTCGACCACGTCGATGCGGCGCGGCTCGCCGCGCTCGACCGCGCGCCGGAAGCAATAGGCCGAGCCCATCATCACGTTTCCCACCCAGGCGCCCATGACGCGCCGGGCGAGCCCGGCGCCGATGAGCTGGTCGAAGCAGATGTCCGATACGGGGCCGATCAGGGAGAGATCCCCAATCCTACGCCGGATGATCTCGTGGGTTGCCGCGAAGGGAATCATCTGCTCGAGGCACGTGCCCAGCACGATCGCCGCTCCGGGATGCACGAAGCGCTCGATCGCCTCGCCGAGCGGCATGAGTTTCTCCTGACCCCGATGATGCGACAGGGCATCGGGACGCGCGGCGACCCGCCTTGGAGCCAGGTCATCCATCCGGATTTCGGGCGATTTCGACATGGAACCCGGAATGATAGCGCTATTTGGCGGGCGCCGGCTGCTCCCGCACCAGGGTCTTCACGATCAGGAACACCACGAGGGCAATGATGAGAAAATCGAGCACCGCTCCGAGAAAATCGCCCAACCCCAGCTTGATCGGGCCGATCGACATGGTCGCGGTCCTCCAGTTGCCGCCCGGCGTCAAGGCACCGATGATCGGCATGATCAGATCGGCAACGATGGCGGCGACGAGCTTCTGGACCGCCCCCCCGATCACCACCGCGACCGCGAGCGCAATCACCCCATGCTTCAACAAGAATGCTTTGAACTCCCCGACCATGGCTCGATCCTCCGGGTGGAAACCTTCCCCGCGCGCGGGTATTCTGCGCTTTGCACGCATGCCTCCGTGACCGAACGGATCACGTCGGGCCCGCGAAATCTACCAGACATGCTAGGCTGCCTCGACAACGTCTTTCCGCGACGCGCCCTGTTCCAGAGGGACCGCCGTCTCCTGCATCTATTCCTCGGTCGCGTCCTCGGGTCCACCGGGTTCTCCATCGTCATCCCGTTCCTGAGCCTCTATCTCCACGGGGAGCGCGGGGTTCCGATGAGCCTCGTAGGCGGCATCTTCTTCTTCGCTGCGCTCGCCGGCGCGGTCGGGCAGGTGGTGGGAGGCGAGCTGACGGACCGCCTGGGAAGAAAGGCGGTAATCGTCGGATCGCAGCTCGTCCGCTCGGCGGCCTTCGTCGGATTCGGCGTGGCCGTCCTGGTCCATGCGCCCATCTTCTGGTTTTCCCTCATCACCGCGCTCAGCGCGCTCGCGGGACGCGCGTTCGAGCCCCCTTCGGGCGCCATGGTGGCCGACATCGCCACCGGACCCGCCCGCGCCGAGTACTACGCGATCTTGCGAATCGGCGGGAACCTGGGTTGGGCGATCGGGCCCGCCATCGGCGGCTTCCTCGCCGCGCTTTCGTACCCCACGCTGTTCCTGATCGCGGCCGGGGTCCTGCTCGCGGCCGGGCTGTTCATGGCGTTCAAAGTCGAAGAGACCTTGCCGCACCGTGTCGCGCGCTCCCTGGAGGTCCAGGAAGCAACGACTCTCCTCCCCTCTTCGACGGGAACCGCTCCCCTCGCGCGATTCGGGTTCGAGGAGCTCGGGCAGGCGCTCCGCGACGCGACGTTCGTCCGTTACTGCGTCATCTCACTCGTCCTTTTCACGGTGATGTCCCAGCTCATTTCCACGTTGTCGGTCTACGCCGTGCAGTGGGCGGGGATCTCGAAGCTGGAGCTGGGCGCTCTGTATACTCTGAACGGGCTCATGGTGGTGTTCCTGCAATTCCCGGTCGTGCGCATTCTCACTCCGTATCGGATGACCACGGCGCTCGTCGCGGGGAGTATTCTTTACGCTCTGGGCTACGCGATGATGGGGTTCGCGCACGGTATGCCGGTCCTGGCCGTGTCGATGTTCGTCGTAACGATGGGTGAAATCGTAACCACCCCGGCGTCGATGAACCTGGTTGCCAACTTCTCGACCGTTCAGCTGAGAGGGAGATACATGGGTGTCTACGGTTTATTCAATTCATTCGGGTGGTCGATCGGTCCCCTGATCGGCGGCGTCATGCTCGATTTGGCGTCGGGCCGATCGATGCTCCTCTGGACGCCGATCGGGTGCTTGGCGCTCGTCGCGGCGGTGGGATATTGGGACTTGAGACGGAGAATCACCCGAACGATGGACTTGAACTACGAGTACACGACCGCCGAGACCGCAACCGCATGAGCGGCGGACAAGGGAGGAACGTGCATGAGCGAATCGCAGTCGGACAAGCATCGATTCCTGTGCCGCCTCGTGTGGACGGGGGCCGCGCGAGGATCCACCACGAGCTACGAAGGCTATTCTCGGGAGTATAGAGTCGACATCGAGGGTAAGCCTTCCCTCCGCGGCTCGGCGGCTCCGGTGTTTCGCGGTGACCCGACGCTCCATGATCCGGAGGATCTTCTTGTGGCCGCGCTCTCAGCATGTCATTGCCTGAGCTACCTGGCGCTCTGCGCGCGCGCGGGCGTCCACGTCGTCACCTATGAAGACGAGACCGACGGCACCATGGCCAAGGTGGACGGCGTGGTGCGCTTCACGGAGGTCACGCTCCACCCGAAAGTCACGATCGCGCCGGGTTCGGATCCGGAAAAGGCCCGAGCGCTCCACGAGCGGGCGCACGCGATTTGCTTCATCGCGAACTCGGTCAACTTCCCTGTCCGGAACAAACCCACCATCACCGCGGGGGCGCCGGTCTGAGCCGACGCAGGATGTAGAAATCCTTCACCGAGGACCGGTTTTCGTAGCGTCCCGAAGCGAGCGCCCTGTCCACGATCTGCTGCGCTTCGCCGGGACCAAGCGGCCATGGCGTTCCGTCGGTGCGTAGGACGGCATAGTCGGCCGTCACCTCGGAGCCGGTTTGGATCAGAGATTTCTCGCGGCGATACCCGAGGACCGGGTAAAAGCATGACATGGCCTGCACCGCGGCCGTGTCTGGAACCGCTCCCAGGTCGCGTAGAAATCGCGCGCGGGCACGCGGAATTTCCGGGTAGCTCAGATGCGAGACGTTCAACACGACGGCCGCGCAGGCCGCGCCGAGCGCGAGCCGCGACGAGGCAAGGCGGCGAAAGGCTGCGGATACGAGCCCGAACACACCCGCCACCGCGGAAAACGCAAGGAGCGGAATCCCGTAATAGAGCCCGAGCGTCGCCTGCTGCATGAAACCACTCGTGGCGGGGACGACCCACGGGACGAGGAATAGGAGCCACCCGGCACCCGTGAGAAACGGCGTGAAGAGAAGCGCCGCGAAGAATTTGAGATACGTCCACGTCACGAGGGCCCGCACGAGGTCGATGGGATGGGTCAGGAATCCCAGGACCACCCCGCCGATTCCATCCCCCCAGGCGCTCCAGCGGGATAGAAACGAGTACCCGCCTCCGGCTGCCCCGACCGCCGGCATCGCGACCCGGAGTGCGAACGCCGTCCAAGCCAGACCAGCGGCCGCTGTTAGTAATCCCCATGTCCGCCTCCGGTCCACGAACGCCGCGTAGAGGCCGAACGCCGCGACATAGAGCCCCACGTCCTCCTTCACCATGAGGGCGAGACACGTGGCCGCCGCGTACTTCCACACGGATCCCCGCTTGTAATGGAGCACCATCGCGAACGCGAAGAGGGGAAGGAAGCACTCCATGTGGAACAGGTAGAGAAGCGCCGCGATCTGGACCGCGTGATTCCAATAGACGAGACACGCGAGGTTCGCCGTCGCGGACGAGACACCGATCCGGGCGAGAATCGACCGCAGCAAGACGCCGCTTCCCCAAAGCGCGACCGGCTGGAGCGCCACGAGGAGATACGGAGACCGGATCACCGCGTGGATCGGAACGAGCATGACCAGAATGGGAGAGAAATGCTCGCTGAGGAAACTCCGGCCCAGGACCGGCGAGTAGAGGAGCGGCCGGTCCGCACGCGGCAGAAGGGCCTCGTCGATCATCGAGAAGTCGTGGGAGAAGGTGTGGAAGCTGAGATGCTGCGTCCAGGCCGCAAGCATGTACAAGCCGAGCATGGTCCCGGACATCGCCGGAAAGAATCGGGGGTGCTCGAGGATCGCGTGCATGCGGCCGGACCACTCGCGCGCGAACGAAGCCCGGTCCCGGCGCGCGAGTGCGAATACGGCAAGCGCTCCGTAGAGGATCCAGGTCAGCTCTCGAAAGCGTTTGAGATGAAAGGACCCGACATGGGTGAGATTGAGCGCCACGAGCGGAAGGAGGGCGGCGCAGACGAGCGCCAGCAGGAGCGCCCCCCGGCGGAGCGCGCTCAACATGATGGTATGATGCGAACCATGTTGTGGACTCGGGGTGAGCGACCAGGGTGCGCCCGCGAATGAGCCCGCACAGCCTAGCGGAGCAGCGAGGCACCGTAAATCGGCCAATCCAGATTTACGTCCTGGTGGCGCTCTGGGCCGTCAAAGGCTTCGAGGAGCTGTTCCGGGGCGTGATCGGCGGCGCCTTTTACATCGTCCAGCAGACATCCCAAGGGAAGCTCGAAGGCTACATGCTCCATCTCGCGATCCAGAGCGCGCTGTTCGCCGCCGTGATGGCCGCCGGAAGCTTCTACGTCATGACCGCGCTCTGGCTTGGTCGCGGCGCCGCCCGAGGCTGGGGGATCGCGTTTGCGCTCGTGAACGAGCTTTCGGTGCTGGCCTATCTCATCACCAGGCCGCCCGAGTTCGGTGGCGACATCCCGATCATTCGAACCGTGACCATCGCCTCGATCGTAAACATGGGAATCGTGGGGGTCCTGCTTTTCGACGGAAAGCTCGCGCGATTCTTGGGCAGCACGCGCCTGGTCGGTGGGTGGTCCCCTCGACGCTAGTTCGGGACCGCGGCCGGGAATCCGAACGGGGCTGGGCGCTAGCCCAGCGTGTAGCCTCCGTCCACGATGATCACCTGGCCGCTGACCCACGACGCGCGGCCGGTGCAAAGGAACGCCGCCACGTTCGCGACTTCCTCAGGCGTTCCCACGCGGCCCAAAGGCGTGCGGCGGGTTGATTCGCGGATGATCTCGTCGTAGGACGGGAAGATCTTCAGGGAATCGGTATCGATGAAGCCTCCTGAGACCGCGTTCACGTTGATCTTTCGCGATCCCAGCTCGAACGCGAGATAGCGCACGAGCGTCTCGATCGCGGCTTTCGAGACCCCGATCGCCGCGTACCCGGGGATGTAGCGGTGTGACCCGAGGGACGTGAGCGCCACGATCCTCCCGCCTTCCGGCATCATCTTCACCGCTTCCTGCGAGCAGTAGAGGAGCGCCTTCGCGTTCGTGCTCATCGCGACGTCCCACATCTTGTCGTTCACGTCGAGCACGTTTCCGAAATGCCCGAGGGCAGCGTTCGAGACCAGGATGTCCAGCTTGCCGAAGGCACCCTTCACTTCCTCGAACATCTTGGGGATCTGCTCCGAGTTCCCGACGTTCGCGCGGACGGCCAGCGCCTTAACGCCCCGCTTCTGGATTTCCTCAGCGGTGGCCTTGGCGGACTCGCGGCTGCGGAAGAAGTTGATCGCGACGTCGGCGCCCATATCGGCGAGCGCCAGGGCCGTGGCTCGGCCGATCCCGCGAGTCCCTCCGGTGACGAGCGCGGACTTCCCCTTCAGCTCACCCATGCTCCCTCCGTGTAAGTCATTGAATGGGCGGGAATTCTCCGGGGGAACCGGCGGGGTTGTCAACCGCTAAGTGGGGAGCGCTACTTACGTGGTGCTGTGCACTTGGCGGGCGACGAGCGTGAGGCCGCCCTTCTCGCGCCAGCCTTCCACGGCCGCGATCAACCGCACCGGCGTGCCGCCGCCGGGTCTCGGGAGAGAGGGAGCCAGGTTGAGCGGGAAACTTTGTCCCGTGCCCTTGAGCGTGAAGGTCGTGGCCCCGGCTGAGGTCGTCCCGATCGTTCCCTCCGCCTCGAAGAGAACGTCGATCAAGGTCAGGTCATGGAGGCGGTTCTCCGCGAGGCGCCCGATCACGTCGCGGAGCGGAACAAGGCCAGGTTTCATGTACCGCACTTCGACCGCGTCGCTCGAAACGCGCGCCTGGCCTCCATTCGAGCCCGCGCGCGCCATTTGCCGAATTGTCGTCCGACAGTGGGAGCACGAGGTGCACCCCCGAAGCGCGAGATAGACGCGCGCGAAAGGTGTCGGGGCTTCGGGGGCGCGGGGGCCCGCCGTGGAGATGGGCGCGATCGAGACGATCGCCGCGATGGCGCCGATCCAAACGGAGCGGCCGAGACGAACACGGATCATCGGGACCTCCCGCTAAAACATGAACGCCGCGCCGAGATTCACGCGATTGAGCTTCCTGTCGGCGCCGTCTTTCCAATGCTCCAAGTCGGCCTTGAAGGAGACCTTTTCGATCGGATAATACGAAACGCCGGCGGTCGAGACAGTCCGCTCGGCTGCGGGGTCGCGGACGAATCCCGCCGGAATCTCCTCGTTCGTGTCGAAATCCTCATGCCGGCCGAAGAGGACGAGCGACCTCAACCCCTCCGTGCGGTCCCGGCGAAGGACATCATACGCTGCCTCGACATAAAAGCCCTGCATCGCGGACCCGACTGTCCCCCCGACAAAGACGCTCACTCTGTCCGCTCCATCCAGGGCAACGCGGGCATAGGCGCCGCGGAGGTCGAATCCGGCGCGACGATACCGCGCGTCGGCCCCGAGAAGGGTCATGGTTACCTTCCCGAGCCCCGGGGTCCGCTGGTCGGCGCCGCCGTAATAGGCCGAGCCGGCCAGCTTGAGCCCGGCGGCCGGTGCGATCTCGACGCGGCCGACGCCGGCGAGATCGTCCGCCTTGGATTCGGATCCCTTGGAGCTCACGTCGTGGAGTCCTCCAAGGGAGGTGATCTTCGTGGCGTCCATGCCTGCCGTGACGTACGCGCGGTAGCTCGCTTTCCCCCTCCATGCCTGCCCCGCGAAGCCGGCACCATTCTCCTGCCAGGTCGTGGGGATGATGAAGCGCTCCACATAGGGACGCTCGACGCTGTAGTAGAGCGGGGGTTCATGAAATTCGTTCAGAGGCCCTACCGGCATGAGGAGGCTTCCGACTCGGAGCGCGAGGGTGGGGGAGAGATCGTACTCGATGTAGGCTTCTTCCAGCTCGAGCTCGCGGGCGGCGTGCTCGTAGTCGATTTCCCCTTCCACGCGCACTTTGTCCGAATACTCGTACTCCCAGCCCAGGACAAAGCGATGGAAATCGAGCTCGTTCCCGGCACCCGGCGACATGGTGTCGATCTTAGGGTTGTTGTAGTGGATCTCCCCGTAGCCGTGGAACTGGAGCCGCCCTGATTCGCCGCCGTCCGCGCCTCGGGCCGGCGTCGTACGCCCCGCCAGCCCCGCGACGAGGACCGCGATCGTCACCCCGAGCACCATCCTGAGTTTCAGACCGCTCACTGGTTCCCTCCCCGCGCCGTACCCCAACCCTCGGGCCCCGCAGCGGCTCATGTCGCGATTTACTTCTGAGACTAAGGTTTCAACAATGGTCGGATTAGCGCGCGTAGAATCCGGTGTGAGTGGAGTAATTTCAATAGCAAAAGATTGTGAGCGAAGGGGGCCCACCACGAGCCACGCAGGCTGGATCCAAGCTCGCGCCAACACTTTACTCGTGCGACATAGTCTCAATAAATATCGCCTCATGGGTCGACCTCCGCTCGACGGTGCTTGCCTCCGCACCTGATCCCGTGATACCGATTCCCGAATGAATTTCGGGAAGGTTGCCTTCGGCACACTTCTCCTCGTTGCCGGCGTGCTCCTTCTCGCGATCCGGCTGGGCCTGGTTCCCCCCGACACACCCGGCTTTCTCCTTCGATTCTGGCCCGTCCTCCTCATCGCATTCGGCCTCGCGTTCCTGGCGGGTGCGCTCAAAAACCCATTCCTGGGCTGTCTGGCCTCGATCTTGATCGTGGGGGGCGTCGCGGTCGGTGTCTTTTGGATGATCCAGCGCCACGAAGGAGCCAAGGTCTCCCGGGGCGTGGCTTCGATCGATCTGGGAAGGGCAAAGGTGGGGTCGCTCACCGTGCGCGTCCGGACGTTCGCGGGGGGGTTCGACCTCATCGGGGCGCCGGCCAAATCGCGCACGCTCTACGTCGCTGTCCGGAACAGCGCCGGAGATTCCGCCAGCGGGTACCGATTCTTCGCTTCAGGAAAAACAGGCGCGCTCGAGTGGCCGCAGCGGCTGGACGGACTTGGCTTGGCGCCGCCCGGCGGGGGGGTGGACGTCCAGGTTCCGCTCCACCTCGAGCTTGGAGACTCGGGACGGCCCGATCAGATCCACATCGGGGGGGCCCTCTCGACAGCCCACATTCGGATCGCGCAGGATGTGCCCGTACAACTCCTCGTCCGTTCCCCGCTCACCGCGCGAACCCTTCCGTCGGATTTCGTGAAGGAGACACAGGGGCGCGGCAAAGGACTCGTGTACGCCGCTCGAGGGCGCGGGCGCGTGGTGAAGATTTTCGCGGACGGGAATCTTCTTCACGTCAAAATCGAGCGTATTCCCGGGAAGGAGATCTTGAATGGGCGCCGGTAGGCACAGCCTCGTGTTTCCACTCACTCTGATCGCGGTCGGGGTCATGCTGCTTCTAAGGGAGTTTGGCTACTTGCACGGAGATATCGTGCGCTACTGGCCGGTGCTTTTGATCGTCTGGGGTCTCGGGATGATCTGGGCGGCGAGGAAAGGGTAACCCCAGGGGAACTCTCCCGCGGATTGCGGGGTTGACAGGTCTAAGCCCCCGCACGGAGAATCGTCAAGAATCGCCTAGGGTTGCCGAGGCTTAAGACAATGAGAAAGACGACCTTCCAAATGAGACTGTTCCCGCCGTTCCTCCGGGCGGCGCTGGCCCTCTATCTCCTGGGCACCCTTTGTCTCGCCGAGGTGCACCAGCACCACGGCGCGCTCCAAAACCACGACTGCGCCCTCTGTACGATCGTGCATTCGCCGGCCACGGTGGTTCCGGCTGCACCTCATGACGCGGCGCCAGCCGCAGTGGCGTATCTTCTCCCGGCGCCGGACGATCGCGGTTGGGACTCCGAATCCAGAAGCACCCTACGAAGTCGCGCTCCGCCCCTCGCCTAACCCCTCCATAATTTCGCGCACAGCGCCTGCGCGTCCGTAGCGCGCCTCCACTCGCGCCTCCTCGCCGACCGCACCGTCACAGGCAGGTGGCGTATGTGGGGCAGCGCCCGTGCCGTCTGTCCCGCGTTGCCACGCACCGCCGGAGGCCTACATGCTTCAACGACTGATGCTTGCATACATGTTGCTCGCGACTTCCACCGCTCCCGCGCTCGCGGGGGCGGTGAATCCGGATATTTCCGCGGTGGGCCAGCAGGGTGCACTTGACTCGCTCACTTTTGCCGTCCGAGCCCTACAGGCGCGAGTGGACAGCTTGGCCAGCGCTGGCGAGGAGTCCGCGGCTGCGTCGCGGGCCGCTCAACAATCGCCCTCGACGGCGCCCGTGGCGCGGGCGGGGGGGACGTACATGAACGTCAGCTATGACGGGCTCGCTGACTTCGGCTGGTCCTCCGAGCCGAACGTCGGTTCGCTTCAGGGGGGTGATCACGATCCTCATGTACGCGGCTTCACAATTCCCAATGCCGAGCTCGCGCTTGATGGAACAGTGGATCCGTACTTCAAGGGATTCAGCAACATCGTCCTCAAGTTGAATTCAGACGGCGAGACGGGTATCGAATTGGAGGAGACGTATTTGCTGACGACCTCATTGCCTTGGAACCTGCAGCTCAAGGGCGGGCAATTCTTCGCCGAGTTCGGCCGCCAGAACGCCCAGCACCCGCACGCGTGGTCTTTTGTGGACCAGCCGTTGGTGCTCAATCGCATGTTCGGCCCCGATGGACTGCGTAGCCAAGGTGCCAGGATCTCCTGGCTCGCGCCGACGTCGTGGTATTCGGAGGCCACGCTCAGCGTTCTCAACAGCGCTGGCGGGACGACGTTCAGTTTTCGCTCGCCTGAGTCCTCGGAGCTTCATGGAGGTGTACCCGTCGGGCGCGGCGTGCGCGCACTTGAGGACTTCCTGGTCGTGCCGCGCATCGCCACGTCGGTCGACCTGACCGCTACCCAGACGCTCGTGTTGGGCACGTCGGCGGCCTTCGGACCGAATAACTCCGGCCCTCGCGCCAGGACCCAGGTGTACGGCGCCGACCTTTACTGGAAATGGAAGTCCGCCACCGCGGATCGGGGCTTCCCCTTCTTCTCCTCGCAGACCGAGGCGCTGTTCCGAAGCTATGGAGCGGCAGAGCGCGTGTCGGCCGAAGACGCGTCGGTCACATTGTCCAGTGAGACGCTCCGCGACCGGGGCGTGTACTCGCAGTTGTTGTGGGGTATCAAACCGCTCTGGGTAGCCGGGCTGCGCGGCGACTACGTGAGCGGCGACGCGGGAGCGTTCGATTCACCCCTACGCGGCGAGCGCTATCGGCTCTCGCCGAATCTCACGTGGTTTCCGAGCGAATTCTCGAAGTTGCGACTGCAGTACAACTACGATCATCGCAAGGGACTCGGCGCCGATCACTCGGTGTGGCTTCAATCCGAGTTCCTCCTGGGCGCACACGCAGCACACAAATTCTAGAGGACGAGAAATCTCATGAAGACCATGACTCTGTTACCAATCGCGGCCGCCGCGCTGATCGCGATGACCGGTGCCGGAACCGCATCCGCACGGCCGCTCAACGTGGTAGCCACTACGCCCGACCTCGCAGCGCTTGCCAGAGAAATCGGCGGTGATGCCGTGGCCGTGGTAGCGCTGGCCAAACCGACGGAAGACCCGCATTTCGTTGACGCCAAACCGAGCCACATCGTCACACTCCACCGCGCCGACGTGCTCATCGAAGGTGGCGCCGAGCTGGAAATCGGCTGGCTGCCCCCCTTGCTTGAGAGCGCGCGCAACGACAAAATCGCCCCGGGCGCGCCGGGGCGCATCGTCGCATCGCAGGGCATCAGGCTGCTCGAAGTACCCTCCACGCTGGACCGTTCCAGGGGGGATGTGCACGCGCTGGGCAATCCCCATTTTCTGATCGATCCACTGAATGTGAGGATCATCGCAGGGGAAATCGCCGCCCATCTCGCGGAGGTCAATCCGGCATCCGCCCAACTGTTCCAGGCCAATCTGAGGACATTTGACGCCCGGCTCGACGCGAAGACGGCCGATTGGCAAAAGCAGCTCGAACCGTATCGCGGGGCGAAGATCGTGACCTACCACAACGATTTCGTCTATCTGGCCGAGCGATTCAATCTGGAGGTCGTCGCGACCCTGGAGCCGAAGCCAGGCATCTCCCCCTCGCCCGCACATCTGGCCGAAGTCATTGAAAAGATGAAGGCGGAAAAGGCGCGCGTGATTCTCGTACAGCCCTACCAAAACCGTAAGACGGCGGAAGCGGTGGCGCGTCAGACGGGTGCGGTGGTGTTGGATAGCGCCCAACAGCCGGGAGCTTACAAGGATACCGCCACATATTTTCAGTTGATGGATACCCTGGTGCGAGGGCTGGCTACGGCCTTTAAGGAGAAGACGTGATGCAAGGGGATTTCCAGATCGCTTGGGAGGTCATGAAATGGCCATTGGCAGCTTGCCTTGTGCTGCCACCGCTGCTGGTCTATCTCGGACTTCACGTCGTGGAGCGTGAGGTGATCTTCGTGGACCTGGCGCTGGCCCAAGTGGCGACGCTGGGTACCTGCGTGGCTCTGATCATGGGCCACGATCTCAAGGAACCGATCGCGTTTTGGATTTCGCTCGGCGTGACGTTTCTGGCCGCGGCACTCTTCAGTTGGTCGCGCAGCAGCGCCAAACGTCATGTCCCGCAAGAAGCCATCATCGGCATCACGTTCGTGGTAGCTGCCGCGGGCGTGATCTTGCTGCTCAGCAGAGTGGCCGGAGGGAAAGAGGAGCTCGAGAATTTGTTGACGGGGGATGTTCTCAACGTGACCAAGGCCGAAGTCGGCCAGCGCGCGGCGATCTTTGCAGTGTTGGCCGGCTTCTACGGCGCTTTTCACAAGCGCTTCGCGCTGATTTCGTCCGATCCGGAGGGGGCTCGTGCACAAGGACTGAAGGTGCGGCTGTGGGACTTTCTGTTTTACGCGGCCTTTGCATTGGTCGTCGTCAGCTTTGTGCGTCTGGCAGGGGTGTTGCTGACGTTTGCCTATCTGATCGTGCCCGCCGTCTGCGCGGTGATGCTCGCTTCACGATGGAGGGCGCGGTTGGTGATCGGGTGGGTGATAGCCGCGGCAGCGAGCCTGCTCGGGCTGTGGGCGTCGTATCGACTGGACTTGCCTACCGGGGCTGCGATTGTGTGCGCTTGCGGCTTGCTCTTGATCGCGGTGAGCGGTTACGCCGTTGTGCGCCGAGCGTAGTGCGTTGGGGAGGCTTCAGGTAACATTGTCCCAGTTGCTGGCATTGATCCTCGCCTTCGCGGGCGCCGTTCGGTGCTCCGGTCATCCGGACCGCGCGCGGACGGACGCGCCGCGTGGCCGCACCGACTATCGGAGTGCTATCGTGCCTAGGGAAGACATCGCGAACGTCCTGCGGCGCCGGACCCCGGCGCTGATGGCGATCGATGGAGTCGCGGGAACGGGGGAAGGACGGGATGGCGCGGATACCGTCCTTGTCGTATTCGTGGTTCGGAAGACCCCGGAGCTGACCGCGCGCATCCCTTCGGAGCTCGACGGCTGGCGTGTCGTGGTCCGTGAGGTAGGAAAGGTCACGGCCCCACCTCCTTAGACGAAACACGCCGGGCCGTGCTACCGTACGGGAGGTAGGCTCTCTGGCGCCCCCCGAGGAGATCTCGCATGTCCCGACCAACCGGAATCTGGATCACGGCCCTGGTGGTGGTCTCATTGGCGATCGGGATCATCTGGACCATCCGGCTCGCTCCCCCCTCCCCCGCGCCGTGGTGGTGGGGGAAGAACCCCGACCTCCACGTCGAAGTCTGGGAGCCCGGGAAGGACATGGCCACGGTCGCGATGACGATGCCAAAGAAGACGATCGACACGATGTTCGCCCTGGGCCTACCCGCAGAGGTCAGCGCCAACGGCCACAAGATCCGCTTGAACGCAGTTCGATCCCAGATCGAGCACCTTCCGCGCCGGGAAAAGCTCAAGATCCAGGACGGAGCGGCGACCGTCTACCTATGGCTTGATGTGAAGGAGTAGGCCCGCACCAAGCCGAAATCCTTTCTCAGGGCAGGAATTTCTCCGGGTGTGCGATCTTCTGGGGTAGGTACTCGTCGATAACGTAATTCAAGCCGTGCGCGGCCAGGGCCTAGGAAGAATGGGTCGTTCTTGAGCGCGTCCTTGGCCCGCTTCACGTCGACTTCCTTGAGGGGATGGGTCGGTAGCTTGTAGTCGATGATGTCTTGGGGAGTGATTCCCAGGAAGCGAGCCTGCGGCACGCAGAAGAACTCGTTGATGTGCGCCGCGTTCCCCGAGCCAACCTTGAACGTGCGGTAGATGTTGCTGATCCCGTAGGGATCGCCGTCCACGAACACGTAGACCGGGATCTTCTTCACGTCGGCGAGACGCCGGATGAACCGTCGGCAGGCGCGCGTCGGCACGCCCCCCATCGAAACCAGGATGCAGTTCGCCTTCTTCCAGTAGCCGTGCTTCACGAGCCGCTGGAACATTCCCGCGGTCTCGATCACCAGAATGAACTTGGCCTTGGTCTCAAACCCAAGATCTTCGACCGAGATGGGGATCGAGTAGGCGCCGGAGCCGAACTTGGTGCAGTCGATCCTGATCGCTTTACCCGTGTTGGGATCCTTGTCGATGACGATCAAGTTGCCCGCGACGTCTCCCCCCTTTTCCTCCGGAACGAACCCGAGCTGCTCGCGGTTCACCTCGAAGAGCGCCTCGACGTCGTCCATCACGGTGTCGGATTCCGTTTGCTCCAGGAAGCGCGCCTCGTCCCAATTCTTCGAGACGTAATAGGCCTCTCGCTTCGTCGCGATATCGTCGGTTTCGACGAGGGTCTTCGAGAGGGCCATCATGCGCAGCGTCTGCGCGAACGTCTTCACGGTGTTCACGGTCAAAGTCCGCTCCTTCTTGCGTCCGCGGATCTCGAAATACCCTTCCTTCTCGAGATAGCGCACGTTCGCGAGGGAGCGTATCGGGAATCGAAGGGAGGGCTTCTTCCTCTTCAAGATGGACTCCTCGACTCCCTTCGCCTCCTTCTTGATCTTAGGTACGACGCTCTCACTCATTTTTCCGGCTCCGTTCCAAAGTGTCCTTCAGGGTCGCGCAAACCTTCTCTTTCCGCTTGTCGTCGATGCCGAGAATCTCTTGAAGCGCGATCCCGATGTGGGGAATGTATTTCTCGATGTACGAGGCTTTCTTCTCAGCGTCGGCCTCGCGCAAACCGCGGCGGATGTAGAGCCCCAGCTTCCGGCCCACGTCCTGGAGCGCGAGCTTGATCTCCTTGACGATCTCCGGGTACGAGGCGACCGCCTCCTTGCTTTCCGAGGTAAACGGCACCCAGACCGAGGCGATATGCACCATCAGGACCATGGGAGCCGTCGGCAAGGCCCCCCGCGCCTGCTGGATCCCGTAGTTCTTCCACGTGTTCGAGACCACCGATTTCGTGATGGCGCAGGCAGACTGCTGATACAGGAGCGGAACGCGGTTGGCGAATCGAAGCATCGTGACCAGCTCGTCCGCCGGGAGCTGGCCGCCTCCGTAGGCGAGCGCGGCCTCGATGAGGAAGGGGTTCCCACGGTAGACCGCGGGGCTTCGCGAGGTCGCCGCGTAGAAGTCCGCCGTGACCTGCTTCTTCAGCCCCTCGATCAAGAGCTCGTCCCCGATCGGCGAAAGCACGTTCGACTGCGGGGCCATGAGCTTCGCCGCCTGGATCGCGTTGTAGAGCGCCTCCGCCTGCTCGCGCGCCGCCTTGGGAGGCGACATCGAGAGGGGCAGGCCCGCCGACTTCACGATCTCCTCGGCCACCGGGCCGCTCACGCGCGAGAACTCGGCATGGAGAAACGAGGTGATGTTTCTCGCCTTCGTCTCGTGGAGCATCTTGAGGAGAATCCCCAGCTCGATGCCGTGCGGATGCGGCTTGATCTCGAGCGGCGCCTTGGGAAGCTCCCCCGCGACGCGGGCATACTCGTGACGCTCGCCGTCGGGAGCCACGTACGAGACCTTGGCGTGCGGGTTCGCGATCGCGGTCTGCTCGACATAGCCGTCCACGGAGTGGCGGCCCTTCTTGTAGGTCGCTTCGATCTCGAGCTCGACCTTCGTCCCGTGTTCGACCGTGCTCTTCTCCCCGGTCGTCGGGTCGACGACATGCCAGTCCCCGAGCTCCCGGTCGGAGACGGGGACGGGCTGGTTTCGCTTTGTGTCGATCTGGATCTCGAACTCGTGTGCCGGCTTGGTCGGCCCGGTCTTGGAGATGATCCGGATCGGCTTGCCGGTCGTGAGCTGGCCGTACATGCCCGCAGCGGAGATTCCGATCCCCTGCTGCCCGCGCGCCTGCCGCAGCGTGTGGAACTTCGAGCCGTAGAGGAGCTGCCCGAATATCTTGGGAATTTGGGCCTTCACGATGCCCGGCCCATTGTCTTGGACCGCGACGCGGTAGCGCGTCTCGGAAATCTCCCCGATCTCGATCAGGAGGTCCGGCAGTATGCCCGCCTCTTCGCACGCATCGAGCGCGTTATCGACCGCTTCTTTGACGGTGGTGAGGAGGGCCTTTGCGGGGCTGTCGAACCCGAGGAGATGGCGGTTCTTCGTGAAGAACTCACTGACCGATATCTCACGCTGGCGAGCCGCGAGATCGTGGGCGGTCAGCCGAACGACGGGCTTGGGGGCGGCCTTCTTGCCGGCCCGGCCGAGCTTCTCTTTCCGAGCGATTCGTTTGAGCTGTGGTTGTGCCATGGCCTCCCTTGTTGTCGGATCGAGCCGCGAGAACCTGAACCCGCAAGGACTAGGACCGCCGAGAATCTACTCGCTTCTCCATCCCTGCGGCTACCTATTTGCTACCTGGCCTTCGTCCGATGGTACCCGATCGGCCTTCGGAAGTCCCTCCCGGCGTATCGTTTGAGAGAGATCGCCGGCCGCTTCGATCCGATGGCACATGCCTTGCGATTTGCCTGATCGCCGGAACCTTTCGATCCACCCAGGTCACGAGGTGTGAGCCGTGAGCAGGCCTAAAATCCCAACGAGAACCCTGACTTCCATCCTCGTCGAGAGCGGAAACGTCACCGAGGCCCAAGTCGAGCAGGCGCTGGTCCGCCAGCGCGAAACGGGCACCCTCATCGGGGAGGCACTGGTCGAGCTGGGCTTCACGTCCGAGGAAAACATCGGTTGGGCGCTGTCGAAGCAGCTCGGCATTCCCTATGTAGATGTGCGTCCCGAGGCGATCGATTCGGAGCAGGTGCGCCGCTTCCCCGAGCAGGTCCTGCGCCGAGTTCAAGCCGTGCCGCTCTTCGGCTCACGCAGCGAGCTCACCGTCGCCATGGCGGATCCGACGGACGG
>VBOX01000065.1:0-12768 GCA_005893265.1 Candidatus Eiseniibacteriota bacterium
CCGTCTTCAACCTGAGCATCAAGCCGTTCCGCTCCGAGGGATCGCTTGCGAATCCCGACTCCTTTGGCGTGTTCCCCTTCTTCGGGACCTCGGCATCCGCACCCCATGTCTCGGGCGCCGTCGCCCTCCTCATGTCGCTTGGGATGAGAAACCAAAGTTTGATCGAGCAGACTCTGCGCGAGACGGCGCTGAATCAGTTTGGGACTGGTTTCCACGATTCGACCTACGGAGCGGGGCTGATTCAAATCGACAAGGCGGTGCGCCTCGCGGCCTCCAAATTCAGGCCCAAGCTCGCGCTCGCTCTCGGCGCGGCGCAAGGATCCGGGGCGCGCCTCACCTCGAGGAATCCGTCGAGGGGCGGAGCGGCCTTGGCACTCAGGATCTCGCGTCCGGGAGACGTGCGCGTTCAGCTCTTCGACGTACGCGGGAGGCTGGTCCGCACCGTCGACGAGGGAAGATACCCGGCCGGCGAGAGACTGGTCCGATGGAACGGCGAGGATGACCAAGGCAGACAGGTCGGAAGCGGTATCTACTACTTCCGCGTTGAAACCCCGGACGGCATCGAGAAGCGGAGGATCGCCGTCCTGCGCTGACGCGTTGTTCCCACGCTTCGATAAATCCAGGGAGGATCGCAGCATGACCCATCACCCCATCCAAGCCGCCCTACGAGTATCGCTCGCTGCTCTGGTCGCGTGCGCCGTGGCGGGGACCCTTATTCCTGCGCGCGCCGTGGCCGGAAAGTCCGCTGCTACCACGGCAACCAAGAACACACCGGAGACCGCCCTCCATCGCATCCAGCGAACCGTGGCGAGGATCGATGCGGAAGCCAAGACACCCGAGGGCGAGGTGGCCGTCCTGAAGCGGTTGAGCGCCCAGCTCGGGACCAGCGAGGATTCCCTCAAGCAGGAGCATGAGGCGTGGGGCCTGGGATACGGTGAGATCGCCATGGCTTACGGCTTCGCCAAGGCGAGCAAGAAAGGGAAGACGCCGGCCGATGTGGTCGCGATGCGGGCGTCGGGAACCGGGTGGCTCGATATCGCGAAGGATCTGGGGGTGAAGGTCGATCAAGTCGCGAACCGGATGAAGCGACACGTCACTTCGCCCAGGCCGCGTTGAAACCGTGCATTCGGAGACCTCCATCTGGATCGAGGCGCCTTCCCGGGACCTGTTCGACCTCGTCGCGGACCTAGACCGCTGGAAGAGCATCCTGCCCCACTATCGCTACGTCCGTATTCTGAGCCGCCACGACGGAACGACCCACGCGGCAATGAGCGCCCGACGCGGACCGATCCCTGTTTTCTGGGAGGCCCTCCAGACGGCCGATCCCCGAACACGCACGATCCGGTTTCGGCACGTTCGCGGAATCACCCGAGGCATGGAGGTGCTCTGGACTTTCACGGATGAGCGCGGGGGCACGCGCGCGAGGGTCGACCACGATCTCGATTTCAAGGTCCCCGTTCTAGGACCCTGGTTCGCCGAGCAGGTCATCGCCCGTGGGTTCATCGAGCCCATCGTCCAGAGAACGCTCGGCTGCTTTCGGGTCCTGGCCGAGGACCGCGCTAGGGGCTCCGTGGGGAACGCCGCGCCATGATCGCCCCAACGATCAAACGCCGCGTCGCACTGACCGGAATCGGCGTCGTCACGCCGATCGGGACCGGCCGTAAAGACTTCTGGGATGGCGTTCGCGCGGGCCGCCGCGGCGTAGGACCTCTGACCCGGTTCGACGCATCCGCTCTTCGAACCCGGATCGCGGGGGAGATCCAGGCTTTCGATCCGGCCTCTTTCTTCAGCCCCAAGCGCGCCGGCCGGTTGGACCGCTTCGGCCACCTTTCGATCGCCGCGGCGCAGCTGGCCATAGAAGATGCCGGGCTCGCGATCGGCGAGGGATTCCACGCGGTTCCCGAGACCGAGCTCGGGGTCACGATCGGATCGGCCCTGGGGGGCGTACCGAGCGCGGAAGCGGACCACGCCGCGTTTCTGGAGTCCGGGCTCCGATCCGTCCCCCCGAGCCTGGCCATCCGCGTCTTCGCGGGGGCCGGCGCGTGCAACGTCGCGATCGCCTTCGGCGCGAGAGGTCCGGTGCTCGGGAACTCCAATTCCTGCGCCTCCGGAGCGATCGCGATCGGCGAGGCGTTCCGGATGATTCGCGACGGTGAAGCCAGGGCGATGATCGCAGGCGGGGTCGAGGCGCCGCTCGCGCCGCTCACCTTCGCCGCGTTCACCGTGATCAAGGCAATGTCGACGGCCAACGACGAGCCCGCGCGCGCCTCCCGGCCCTTCGACGCCCGGCGGGACGGGTTCGTGATGGCCGAAGGAGCCGCGATCCTGATCCTCGAGGATCTCGCGCACGCGCTGCGGCGCGATGCCCGCATCTACGCCGAGCTTGCGGGTTTCGCGACCACGAACGACGCCTTCCACATGACGGCACCGCAGCCGCAGGGACGCGACGCCGCGCGCGCCATGCGGATCGCGATCCGGGACGCGGGGCTCTTGCCCGAGGAAATCGAGGCGGTGAACGCGCACGGCTCCTCGACGGTGCTGAACGACCGCACCGAGACGCTCGCGATCAAGGAGGTTCTCGGGGACAGGGCGCGCCGCGTGCCCGTGAGCGGCACCAAAGGGCTTCACGCGCACGCGCTCGGGGCCTCTGGGGCGATGGAAGCGGCGATCGCGTCGCTCACCGTGTCGGAGGGATTCTTGCCCGCAACCGCGAACCTCGATCATCCCGACCCCGAGTGCGATCTGGACTATGTGCCCCGCGTGGGCCGCTCGATTCCGGTACGAACGGTGATTTCAAATTCCTTTGGCTTCGGGGGAACCAACGCATGCCTGGTATTCAAGTCGCTGGCCGTCTGAGGAGGATCTCCATGTTCCGCGCCGCGATCCCGCTTGCCGTCCTTCTCCTGTTGCCCTTCTGGAGCGGCTGCGGCACCTCCGGAAGCAAGGTCCCGGTTAGCGAGATGACGGCGAGGACCAACCCTGGAGGAGTTCAAATGGTCGACATCGACGTGCACTCCTTCTATTTCAAGCCGAGCCGCATCATCGTGGAATCGGGGAAACCGGTCGAGCTGACGTTCCATTTCAAGAGCTTCTTCGTGCCCCACAACTTCACCTGCGTGGACGGTGACGCAGGGATCTCGGTGAGCCGAGGAGCCGGCTTCATGAGCTTCCATCGGACCAAGCACGCCAGGTTCACGCCGACGAAGCCGGGTGAGTACGAGTTCTTCTGCCACGTGGACGGCCATGCCAAGCGCGCGGCAGAGAGGGATCGTGCCACCGGCGTCGTGAACGCGACAAGCGTGCCGTCGGCGGAGAGCCACGTTCGCCGCGGAACGAGACCGGGGTCGTACTCCCCCCGGGAGATCTGCTCCAGCACCCATTTCGCGAGCAGCCTTCCATCGCTCCCCAAGAGCAGCACCGGCCCCGTCGAGAGTCGAACCAACGCGCGCTGGCCATCGTCCGAGAGCGAGAGCTCAAGAACATCGGCCCCCTTCCCGGCTCCGGTCGCGAGATCGCGCCGCGACCAGACAGGGGTCTTTCGCGTGGTCTCGTATAGGCCCATCCACAGATCGCCCTCGGCGCGATGGGCCACGGGGGAGGTGGCCGCAACCAGGGTGAAGCGGCCGTCGGGGGTGATCGCGGTCCGGCCCACGATGTTTCGCGGAAGCGCGACGCGGAGCTTTTCTCCCCCCGTGCGGTCGAAGACCAGGAGCTGCTTTTCCCTCGCGATCGCGACGTCTCCGAAATTGCTGACCGCGAACTCACGCTGATCCGCGGCGACGCTCCGCGCCCACAGGACCTTGCCCTCGAGATCCAGGAGCCTCAGCTCGTCCTGCCGGATCCCCGTGGAGTCGTACAATCCGATCGTATTCACGGCGAGGAAGTTCTCGAGCGGTGAGGCTGATCCCCAGCCCGCGATGGCTGGCCAGGAGGCACGAGGGCTCCCGCCCGGGAGCCGAAGCACCCGCACGAGCGGCGGGATCGTATCGCCGGGTGAGGGCCGGGGCGCGAGCACGAGGTCTCTGCCCAGGGCGGCGGGCACGAACTTCGATCGTGTTTCCCACACGAACCCGCCGCTCGGGGCGAAGAAGCGGGCATGCCGCCTCTCGCTCGGGAGCCCGCTCGAATCCGAGCCCGTGGGTTCTTCCGTGACGATCCAACGGTATCTCGGGAAGATCCGGACGGAGTGCGCCATCGCGTCCTGGCGTGGCCAGGACGCGAGAAGGGTCGGTGCCCCGCGACGCACTGGGAATACGTATAGAGACTCGCTGCCGAGAGGACCCAGCACACGAACGGCGGGCCAGACCGGTGCCGCGCCGCCGGAACCAGCGCCGCGCTCGCGGCCGGCCGC
Source organism: Candidatus Eiseniibacteriota bacterium (assembly GCA_005893265.1). Taxonomy (GTDB): domain Bacteria; phylum Eisenbacteria; class RBG-16-71-46; order SZUA-252; family SZUA-252; genus WS-7. The sequence continues at coordinate 4,352 of VBOX01000065.1, forward strand.
TGCGTTCCAGGTAATGGGTCCCACGCCGTCGAGCAGCACCTGGGGGAGGAGGCTTGGTCGAGGGGCGGGCGCGGGCTGCGCCGGGCTTGTTGCGGCTCGCTGCGCCGGCGATGCGACCGGGGCCTTGCCCCGCGCGGCGGCTCCCGCCGCCGAGGCGTCCAATCCGGCAGCGCCGACGATCACAATCGCACTCAGAAGCGCGACAATGATGCGCGACGTATCCCGTCCCCGTTATCGGTGGGTCGTTTTGGTGGAGTTGGACGCGGCCGCCGCTCGGGCCGCCTTCTTGGTTGCGGGCTTTCGCGCGGGGGCAGGCGGTTTGAGCGTGAGATCCCGTGCCACCCAGATGTCTTCGTTGTTGCCCTTAGCGTCGATCGAGCTGTAGTAGAGCGATTTGGAATCATACGCCCACGTCGGCTTGATGCAATTCCCCGCCGTCGTGAGCGGGAACGTCTTGTTCGTCGCCACGTCCATGATCCAGACGTTGCGCTTGGTGCCGACCTGCCGTCCGAAGGCGATCCACTTGCCGTCCGGCGACCAGGACGGCCAGGTGTCCTCGACCGGCTGCCCGCCGATCGCGCCCTTGGTGAGGCGTATCTCCGGTCCGCCATCGGCCCGCACCTTGAACACGTGATATTTCGTGAACAGGATGCTTCCTTCCATCGTCTGCTGCTTCGAAGGATCGTAGTCCTTCGCGACGAAGGCAACCCAATTGCCGTCGGGCGACAAGGTCGGATGCCCCGGGCTACCCATGCTGTTCGTCACCTGTCTCGCCATCGCGGTTTCCTCTTCGCCGGACGCACCCATGATGTAGATGTTGAAGCCGTAGAGCTCGGTCGGACGCAATCGATTGGAGTAGAACACGATCTTCTTCCCGTCCGAGGAATAGCTCGCGAAGCGGTGGCTGCCGGGACCATGCGTCAGCTTTCGCGGCTCACCGCCATCGAACGGGATCGAATAGACGTTATACCGATGCCCCCGGGTCGAGATGAAAAGGAGCGACTTGCCGTCCGGCGCCCAGGTGGGAGTGCCCGCGCGGGCGCTGTCGGGCTCGTGGCTGAGCTGGCGCGCCTCACCTCCCTCGGCGGGCATGAGGTAGACCTGGGTCGAGCCATGGCCGCAGCGATCCGACGTGAACGCGATCCACTTCCCGTCCGGCGACGGCGCCGGATCCGTCTCGCGCATCGTGTCGGAGGTAACTTGGGTGAACGTGGTGGCTCGGGCGCACCCGGGCGCCAGCGCCATGAGAACGAAGGCGGTAAGCAGCCAAATTCTCATCGGATGCGTATTCCGCGTCATTGACCTACCTCTACCCCGCAAGGAGACAACGGGTTCCCTATCATCAAGGCCTCGGCGCAAAGCCTTCTCCGGTTGTCAGCACTTCGTAGGACGCCACACCCAGGGCGTGGCGGCGGATCTGGTTCCATGGGCGATCGAGGATGTGGCACTTGAGAAGCGCGAGCACGATCTGATGTGAAACGACCGCCACAAGCCCGTCGGAAGCCGGATGCCGCCCCGCGATGTCGTGCATCGCTTGAATGGCACGCTCGTGCACTTGGGCGAGGGGCTCCGCGCCCGGGAGCGAGCACGACGTGGGATCTTCACGCCAACGCCGGTATAGGTCGAAGTCGGGCAGCTCCGATTCGCTGAGCCCTTCCCACTCGCCGTGATGGATCTCGTTGAGCCGCGGATCGGTGATCACGTTCAACCGATGAGGTCCTGCGACGTAGGAGGCTGTCTCGACTGCACGCGGGAGCGCGCTTGAATAGACCGCCTGGAGCGGAACCTCCCAGAGGACGCGAGCCAGAGCCTTCGCCTGCTCGTGCCCCGCGTCGTTCATGGATGCTCCCTTGGAGCCCTGGACGCGGCGCTGGCGATTCCAGTCGGTTTCCCCGTGGCGCACGAGAACGAAATCGCGCGTCAGGCTCACGGGCGTGGCGCTAGACCCTGCCGGCATGGGCGAGAAGCTCCGCGTTCAGAATGGCGGCGCCGGCGGCGCCGCGGATCGTGTTGTGGCCCAGCGCGTCGAACTTCCAATCGAGGACCGCGCACGGACGAATCCTCCCGACCGTGACGCCCATCCCCGAGGCACGGTCCACGTCGAGGCGCGGCTGGGGACGATCGTCTTCATCGCGCACGTGGAGCGGCTCCGCCGGCGCGGAAGGAAGCGGGAGCCGGTCGAGCGGACGAAATTCGCGGAGCGCGGCGATCAGCGCCTTCAGGGATGCCTTCCGCTTGAGCTTCACGCTCACAGCCTCGAGGTGACCGTCCAAGACCGGGACACGATGGCACTGTGCGCTGACCGCGATCCCGGCCGACTCGATGCCCCGGGAACCCATGCGGCCCAAGATCTTGTTCGTCTCGGTCTCCATCTTGGGCTCCTCGCCGGCGATGAACGGGATCACGTTTCCCAAAATGTCGAGCGACGGAACACCCGGATATCCGGCGCCGCTCGTAGCCTGAAACGTCGTGACGATCACGGACTCAACGCCGAAAGCGCGGTGCAACGGCGCGAGCGCCATCACCAGCACGATCGCCGCGCAGTTCGGGTTCGTGAGGATTCCCCCGCCGTTGTAGCTCTGTTTGTCCAAGAGCTCGATATGATCGCGGTTCACTTCCGGGATGACGAGCGGAACCCAGGGGTCGAGCCTGTGATTCCTTGAATTCGAGGACACCAGATGCCCCTGGCGCGCGTAGCTCTCCTCCAGCTCCCCGGCGACCGAGGCATCGAGAGACGAAAACAGAATTGCCGAGCGGAGCTTTTCGCCCGGCCCTTTTACTTTGAGCCCAGCGACACGCTCTGGAATCCGGGTCGAAAGCTTCCAGCGACCCCCCAGCGCCTCCGCGTAAGTCTTCCCGGCGCTCTGATCCGAGGCCAGGACCTCCGCCACGTAGAACCACGGGTGGCTTTCGAGGAGCTGGATGAAGCGTTGCCCTACGGTTCCCGTTGCGCCGAGGACCGCGACGGCCCTCGGGGCGGAGCCGTTTCGCGTGCCTTTTGAAGGGGGACGCTTCGAAGTCGTTGCGGTACCGCGCGATTTTGCTAGCATAGGCTGCTCATGATACGTTTGCGCCGTCCCCCTCCGCAATCCCCAATCCCCCTCCCCGCGAAGGGCTTCGCCTCTTGAGTTCGAAGCTCAGACGTTTCACTGCCTTCGGAATCCCCGCGGCGGTTCTTCTTGCCGCCGCCACGTCCCTGGCGCAGCCGAGGATCGTGGCCACGTATCCGGCGGACGGAGCCGACCGCGTGCCGTCGAACGCGAACCTCGTCTTCGCGTTCGACCGTCCCACGGCGAAGCACGTTTCGTATTCGGTCGCCGATCTCACAAGCGGCGGGGGCGGGACCATCACAACCTCGCCGGATCGCTGGTCACCGCTAGGTGACACGCTCTACATCACGCCGTTCATGCCTCTCGCGTTCGGACATCTCTTCGGGATGAAGATCAACCTGCTTCAGGACGTCGACAGCACGTACTACGGAAACCCGACGTATTACGACCAGGCGTATTACTTCACGACCCTGTCCCCATCCCGCGTCGAGCGGGTGCAGGCGGGCGATGTGAGCCTCTCGTTGACGCCCGATGTCACCTTGCCGGTTCCGATCCCGGTACGGGAGCTGGCGGGCACCGATGTCTCGTTCACGTCGGCGCGGGTGCAGTTCATGCCCTCCCCCACGGTTCTCAACACCGAGCCGACGCCGCTCGATACTTCGGTCGCGCCCTTCTATGAATACACCCTCCCGATCTCGATCCTGCTTCGACGCAATGGAGCCATAAACCTCGTCGCACCCGTCACGCTCCCCGGGAGCGTCGCGCGCACGATTCCCCAGGGAAAGCTGGGCGTGCGCCTGACGTTCTACGGAACCGACGAGACGTCCTCCTCGGTCGTCGTCGACGCGTGCTTCCGCACCGACCCGACGAGCGTCGTGTGCCATCAGGCCAGCGTGCTGCCGGCCATCGCCTCAGACCTACTCGTGCTCTCGGCCGTCCTGGAATGGCCGCTCCATGGCGCCGCCTTCGCCGCGGGGGATACGATCCTTCCGCGCGCCGTTGTTACCGGAAACGGAACGGGCCCGTTTCGCGGAGCCTTCTATATGGATGGGGAGCTCGTCTCGATCGAGGAGGGCTACATGGAGGCCGGGCGGCCGGTCACGGTCACGATGCGGGGACCGCTGCCCACGCGAAGGCTCGGCGAGCACCGGCTGCAGTTCCAGGTCGAGGCGCCCCAGCCCATCGCGGCGAACCCGGTTTCCTTCCTCTGTACACCTCCACCGAGCGGGCTGGAGCCTCCGGCGTGGAAATCCCCCGAGCCGCCGTCCGGGGCCCCGCGCCGACTCAAGGGATCGGCGACTTGGCTCGCCGAGGGGCGCTCGCGCTTCCGTGAGGACGATCGCTCCGCGACGGGATGGGGAGCGTGGAACGGGGGGTACGATCTATCCTCGACACGCCGCCTCGAGGCGGAGCTCTCGATGCGGCTCAGGTTCGACGAGGTCGGGAACGGCCGAGGAACGCCGCAGCACATGAAGCTTCGCTACACCGCGCGGAACGCTCTGCTCGAGTGGAGCGACGCCGCCCCCGCGGGCGCCGGCGAGACGCCGCTCCTCGTAAGCCCCGTGCCGCGGAGGAGTGCCCAGGCGGCATGGCGCGGATCCCCGCTCGGTGATCTCGACGGCTACATGGCGCTCGCGTCGCACCCGATCTCGGCCGGCGGCCCCCTGCGCGAGCCGGAGTCCGATCTCTACGCGGCACGCCTGCGCCGATCGCTGCTCCGCGACCGCATCCAGGCGACACTCTACGGCGGCTACACGCACGAAGACCCTACGCCGGGCGGGATGGAGACGCGGACGCGAACGCGCGCCATCTACGGCGGCATGGCCCGCGTCGGTCTTCCTGGGAGATGGGCGATCGTGGGCGACGCGGCCACGGTGCGACACCGGAAGATCGCGGGCGTCGAGGAAGGCCGCTCCCGCACGGCATGGCGCGGCGAGCTTACGGGAGCCGCCGCCGGATTCGAAGCCCTCGGGCAGGCGTTTTCCTACCAGCCCGCGCTCGCGACCGCCCTGAACCCGTACGCGCTGTCGAATCGCCGCGGCGGGTTGGCGCAGCTCAGGCGCGGTATTTGGAAATGGAGCCTCTTCGGCAGTTTCCGCTCCGAAGAGCCTGCCGAGCGAACCGGCCTCGAGCCGGTCGTGCGCGTTCAGACCGGGACGATCGGCGGGAGGCTCGAGATGGGTAAGGACAGCTGGGTGACCCCGTCGCTTGTACGCGTGACCCACCGCGGCGCGAACACCGATTTCACGGAGCACAGGGTCGCGACGGAGTACACGGTCGCGGAGCCGTACGGCGGGCGGACGACCGCGCGCTTCGACGTCACCTTCATCAAAGACGCGATGAGAGCAGACACCAAGCGGCGGGTCGTGTCGGGATCGCTCATCACCACCCGGCGGCATCCGGGCCGCGTCGTGAGCAGCCTCGCGCTGGGACTGGAGCAGAACCGCCTGGGCGATCTCAATCTCACCGACACGACGATCCAGGGCTCCTTCGAGGCGCGATGGGAAGCGATTGCGAGCCGTCTTTTGATCACGCCCTTCTTCGCCGGGTCTACCCGCACGTACGATCTCCAGGGCACGAGAGAGGATCGGTACTCGGCGCGGCTCCAGGTCGCGCTGCTGCGTGTCGCGGGTCTCGGGGGGAATGCCGTGTCCGTGGAAGGACGCCTCGATCGCGTGCAGCATTTGAGGCCCTCCTTGCCCAAGAACCTCGACGGGTCGGTGCAAATCGCCGTTGGTCAGCGATTCGAGCTCGGCGGCGCGAAGTGATTCTCCTCCGCCGGACCTAACGCCGTCGGACCTCCGACGCCCGGATTCGCGTCGGCTTCAACGCGCGTCCGCGCCCTCGCCGCTCCAAGCACCAAACGGACATCCCGTTCGCTCGCCGCGACGGAATCTTGCGGCGATGCGCTCCTTGGAACGAATCGTGCTCGTTCGATGCACGCCCTCGCTCCTCGGCGCCCAACGGCGCGGCCTTAGCCGCGCGAATCCAGGAGGGGTGCCGATATGAAACGTTTCGAGATGTTCCTCATCGTCTCCGCGCTCGCCATCGGACTTTCCGGGTGCACGAAGCAAGGAGCCCGCCGCGTTACCGATCCGGCCCCTGATCCGCAGCCGAGTATCTCGGATATAAGGGAAGCGCGGTGGATCACGGAAGACGGCGAGATTCGTGAAGCAGCAGCGCGCGCGGTGAAAAGCCCGCTCATGGCACGCGCGCTCGCGGACGGAGCCACGGACCCGCGGCTCGGGCTTCTGCGAGCCGGCATCGTGGGCGCGCTTGGAACGATGGCGGACGGACGCAGCGTCCGGATCACGATCCTTCCATATCAATATAGAGACGACCTCACGCACGCCGTCTACTTCGCGCTGCTCGAGGCGAACGCCACGACTCAAGTGCAGAGCTTCGAGCTGGTCCGCCGGCGCGATCCGAGCTTACTGGAAGCGGGGTTCCAGCCGATCAATTCCGGGCAGAACAGTCTCTGGATCAAAGAGGGCGCCGTTTATACACGCTCCCCGGCGGGGATCGTGGTTCGAGCCCCGGAGCGTTTCAACTGGGCAAGGTTCGGCGTATGTTTCATCCCTCTCGCCGACATGCTTCTCCGAAATGTTGATGACGCCTGCCACTCGATGGGAAACTTTCCTGGCTGCGTCACGGTCGGCTCCGGCGCGGCCATTCTAGGGGCGGCCCTCTACTGTGCGATTCAGGCCTTCAAGGGATAGCGCCATGCGACCCTCCTGGATTCCCATCTTGGTCGGCCTGATCGCCGTCGGCTGCGGCATGTTCGCTGTCCTCCCCGTCCGATGGTCGCCTGATATCTCGCACGGCATCCTCGCCGGGATGGTGATGTACTTCGTCGGGTTCACGCGAACCGTGGCCCTCGTGCCGGCCGGGGAGGGGATTCGGTTGCTGGGGTCGGGAGGACTACTCCCAGGGGTTCTCTACCGCGTCTTCGGGTTCCTCCTCATCCTGGTCGCGCTTGCTTACGTGTATTTCGAGCGGCGTCTCTTCTTCGACATCACGTGGCCGGTCTTGATCCTGGCGGCCTGGAGCCTGGCGGACTCGATTCTCAACTCGAGGGGAAAATCGAAGCGGTGAAGCGAAAGCTGGGAGCGAGGCGTGGGGGGCTAGCGTCTCCCCTTGGGAACACCGGGGGAGCGCCCCCTCGCGGCCTTCTGGCGTGGCTGAGGCTCGGAGCGCTGGGTTTTCCTGCGCCCGTTCCCGCGTTTCGCCTTCCGCTTCTTGGCCTCCGCCTTTCGCCGGCTGGCGGCGGCCTTGCGGGCCTCCAGCTCGGCGATGCGCTCGGCGACCCCGACGAAGGCATAGCGGAATACTGATGCCGGCGCGGTGGGCCGCCATGATCTTCTCCTTCAGGCCCCCGACCGCGATCACCTTACCTCGCAGCGTCACTTCCCCCGTCATGGCCACGTCGTGTCGGATCGGCGCCTCCGCGAGCGCCGAGGCGATCGCCATCACGATCGTGATGCCCGCGGACGGGCCGTCCTTGGGAACCGCGCCCTCGGGAAAGTGGATGTGGAGATCGAAATCATCGAAGACCTCGGGGTCGATACCGAGCAGCTCCGCCCGCGCACGCACATAGCTGTGCGCCGCCTGGACCGACTCCTTCATCACGTCTCCGAGTTGCCCGGTCACGATCACGCGCCCGGCTCCGCGCATCTTGAGCGCCTCGATGAGAAGCAGATCCCCGCCGGTCGTGGTCCAAGCGAGGCCGGTCGCCACGCCGACCTCGGCATGCCCCTCGGCCATTTCGGGGAGGACATAGGGAGGACCTAAAAGCTTCTCGATGTCGGCCTCGCCGAAGCTCCATTGGCCGGTGTACCCGGTGGTCCTCTGGCGCGCGCACTTGCGGCACACGGTCTCGATCGCGCGCTCGAGCTGCCGGACGCCGGCCTCCCGGGAGTACTCGCGGATCATCTTCGTGATCGCGGCGTCGTCGAACGCGATATCTCCTTCTTGAAGCCCGTGCTCGCGGGCCGCCCGCGGAATCAGATGACGCTTGGCGATCTCGATCTTCTCCGCGTCCATATACCCGGGGATCTGGATCATTTCCATCCGATCCAGCAACGGCGCCGGGATGAAATCGAGCACGTTCGCCGTCGTGATGAAGAGCGTCTCGGATAGGTCAAATGGGATCTCGATGTAGTGATCCACGAAATTCGCGTTCTGCTCGTGGTCCAGCACCTCGAGGAGCGCCGATGCGGGATCCCCCTGGGAGTCGTGGCCGAGCTTGTCGATCTCGTCGATCATGAACACCGGATTGGAGCTGTGAACGTCTCGCAGGCTTCGAATGATCTTCCCGGGCCGCGAGCCGATATACGTGCGGCGATGGCCGCGGATCTCCGCCTCGTC
>VBOX01000065.1:12788-47598 GCA_005893265.1 Candidatus Eiseniibacteriota bacterium
GGGAGCCGATGTACGTGCGGCGGTGGCCCCGGATCTCCGCCTCGTCGCGAACGCCCCCCACGCTCATCCGGACGAAATCGCGCCCCATGGCGCGCGCGATCGAGCTCCCGAGCGACGTCTTCCCTGTGCCGGGGGGTCCCGCGAAGCAGAGGATCGGGCCCTTGAGATCGTTCTTCAGCTTGAGCACGGCGAGGTATTCGAGGATCCGCTCCTTCACCTTGTCCAGGCCGAAATGCTCCGCGTTGAGCCGGCGCGTTACCTCGTCCAAGTCGATCGGCTGGCGCACGGGCTTGTTCCAAGGCAGCGCGAGCAGCCAGTCGATGTAGTTGCGGATCACCCCTGACTCTTGCGAAGTCGGGGTCAGATAGCGAAGCCGGTTCGTCTCCTCGTACACCACCGAGCGCACGTGCTGCGGCAGGCCCAAGATGTCCGCGCGGTCCAGAATCTGCCTGACGAGCATCTCCTGGGGGTCTTCTTCGCCGAGCTGACGGCGGATTTCGTCGAGCTGCTGGCGGAGGAAAAACTCTTTCTGATTCTTGTCGACCTGGGCCGACGCACGGCGCACGACGTCCTCGGCGACACTGAGACGCGCGACCTCGCTTTCGAGGGATTCGGCCACGAAACCCAGGCGCTCCTCGACGTTCAGGGTCTCGATCACTCTCTGTTTTGCCTCAACCGGAAACCGTACGATCGAAGCCACGGTGTCGGCAAAGAGGCCGGGATCCCCCAGGTTCATGCTGAAGATGTTGTCCATCTCAGGGGGATAGGAGTGGTCGAGCTGGGAGATCGTCTTGAGGTGCTGCAAGATCCGGGTCGCGAGGAGCTTCGCCCGCTCCGGATCCACCTCGTTCTCGAGCGGGCAGGATACGCGTGCCTCGATATAAGGATCTCTCCGGAGAATCTCCTCGACCCCGATGCGCCGCAGTCCTTCGAGGGTGACCTGGACATTGCCGTTCGGCATGTTCAGGATCCGGATCACCCGGGCCGCGAGGCCTATCTTGCTTAGCTGCTCAGGGTTGAGATCTTTTTCGCTCTTGGCGGGGCTGTAGACGAGCGCGATCAGCTCGTCGGGCTCCGCGTGATCGCGGAGGAGCGCCTTCGACTGCTCGAGGCGAATCTGGATCGAGGTAACGCCAAGCGGGAAGACGACGGTGCTCATCAGCGGGAGCACCGGCATGACCGGGGGCACGTCGCATTCGAGCATCCGGCCGATCTCGGACATCGGTCGCTTGCTCATGCAGGCGATCCTTTCCGCCAGGGACGGAACGAGGGTCGAGGGCGAGGATACGAAGGCCACGGTATCACAGCTTCCCTGCCGATGGCCAGTCGCCCCCCGCCCCCTCGCCCCCCCAAAATCGAAGGGCCATCAGGGGAAGCCAACTGATGGCCCATCGATCCGCCTTACTCCGGCTCGCAGGGGTTCGCCCTCCCCGCGAAGCCGAGAACTACGCCGCTTACCAGCCGGCCTTGCCGTCCGGAGGAATAATCGTGCCGAAGGCGACGATTAGCGCGGTCAGAATGAGTGCGGTCATTTGGTTCTCACCTCCCTTCAGGTTGTTTCGTTTGAACCGGTGTATCGGGGGTTTCTTGGTACCGTTGCCGCTTACCAGCCAGCCTTGCCGTCAGGACCGGGGCCAGCGAACGACAGGATCACGAGAATCGCGAGAAGAGCTGCCATCACACACCTCACTTCGTTTGGGTTCACTGCTCACCTTCCGAACTGCTGACGTCGGAACGTAAGAGCAGCCGCCGTGCCATTTGCAATTCCGGGAGACCGATAGTCTGTAAGTGTTTGTCTTACAGGTGACTGAGGGGATGGCAAAATGCGAACCCAGGCAAGAGCGAGGCAGGCAAATCAGTCAACAAAAACTGACCGATTTGTGATTTAGGTATAACTGCTTTAATATCAGCCGATTATATGTGTCGTGTTAACTTTACGGCGAATGTCTGAAACGGTTGTCTCTTCCTGATAGCCCTCAGGGCTGGGGAAGGGGAGCCGAACCAGAAAAATGCTCCCCTCACCGACGCGGCTCTCCACTTGGATCATCCCCCCGTGTGCCTCCACGATGCCGCGGGCGATCGAGAGGCCGAGGCCGAGCCCGGAGGAATTGAACTCGGCCGTCCCCGAGGAGTGGAGGTTCACGTCCTTGAGCTCCACGAGCTTCGAGAAGATCCGCTCCTGGTCCTCTTCGGCGATGCCGATCCCCGTGTCGCTCACCTCGACCTCTACGGCGTCCCCGACCCTCTGCGCCGCAAGCCCGATCGAGCCCCCGTCCGGCGTAAAGCGCACGGCGTTCATGGCGATGTTCAGGATCGCCTTGCTCAGGTAGTCGCGATCAATGCGGGGATGGACGAGGCTCGGCTCCACGCTGATCGAGAGCTGCTGATCTCGCTGCGTTACAAAGGGGGCGACTTGCACCGCCACTTCCTCGAGGACCTCGCCGATGTCGCAGGGAGCGAAATGCGCCGGGAGCTGGTTGCGCTCGATCAAGGACATGTTGGTCAGGTCCCGCGCCAGGCGGGTGAGCGTATCCGTTCCGCGGCGTATCGCGGAGAGCCCCTCCCTCTGGGGTGGGGTGACTTCCCCGAGCGCCCCTTCGCCGATCATGTCCGCGTACGCGCGGATCATCGTGACGGGGGTGATGATCTCGTGCGAAGCGACGGCGATGAAGTCTGATTTCATCCGGTCGATCTCCCCGAGCCGCTCGATCTCGTGCCGCTGGGTATCGCGCATGATCTCGAAATCCTCGGCGAGCCTCCCCATCTCATCGCGTGAGCGGACGTTCAGCGGGAAGTCGTAGTTGCCGACCCGCATCTCATTGGCGGCTTCCACGAGGCGCCGGATCGGCCGCGTGATTCCGGCCGCGACCCCGAGACCGAGCAAGAGCGCCAAGAGCGCGGCCGTGGCCCCCGCGACGGAGAGATCCACTCCGATCCTCTTTAGGATTAGCGTTTCCTGGTCGAGGGAGCGCAGAAGCACGTACCCGAGGTGACCTCCCACTTCCGGACCCCTCACGTCGCCGCGAAGCGCGAGAAAGCGCTCTCCCTGGACCGGGAGCACCTCGAGCCTCTGTCCCAGTCGCTCGCCGGCGGCCTGGAGGCGAGAGTCCGCCTCCCGCCACTCGCGAATCTTCGTTTGCAGCGTGCTCCGGAGCGCGGACTCGGGAAGGGTGCTCAAAGCGATTTCGCCGTCCACGGCAAAAACGACATCGCTCCGTGTCGTCTCCTTGAGAGCCTGCGCGAGCTCGGAGTCCACGCTCCTTCCCAGCGTCAGGGTGCCGACGAGGGTGCCGCCGACCAGGATGGGAACAACCGCGACCCGGTGGGCCTTCCGTCCCTCCACCATGTAGCCGCTGGCCGGACGACTCGCCAGCGCTTCCCGGATGAGCTTCGACCCGGAGATGTTGATCCCGTGCTCGTCGGGCCGTCCCCCGCGGACGAGAACCACCCCGTGCTCGTCCGTAACGTCAAAGACCTGCGCCTCCGTATCGCGCTGGAAATCGCCGACGACGCCAGCGAGCGTCGCCTGGAAATACTCGGTACCGCGATCCACCCCGGGGAGTGTGAGCATCGCGAAGAACTTCGGATCACGTGCGACGATGATCCCGATGCGCTTCAGCTCCTCCCCCTGATGCAGCATCTGCCTCTCGAAGGAGAGGGCCGCGCGCGCGAGGTCGGCGGTGACCGTCCTGTTCTCCTGGGCGGCGACCCGGAAATTCACGGCGAGGAGCGCGGCCACCAGGACCGCCAGAATGGGGATCGAAGTGATCGTCGCGATCTTCGCCGCGAGCGAGAGGCGGAATCTCGGAAGCCGAAACGGCTTCACGGTTCGAGAGGCGGGAGCGAGGCGGCGCCCTTTGCGGGCACGTCGACCGTGACCATGCGTTCGCCCGAGCTGGGCAGCCACACCTTCACCGTGTGGGAACCGGCGGGCACGTTCTCGATGCGGAACCGGCCGCTCCGCCCGATCAAGGCGAAACGCCGGGTCGGCGCCACGATGATGTCGGCGCGCATGTCGGAGTGGATGTCGCAGTAGACCTGGACAGCTCCCGGCTTCGCGAACGTCACGCTCCGGGACTTCCCTTTCGGGTAGCGTCCCAGGTCGAATCGCTTTGGGGGCGAGTAGGAGAAAATGTTGTGAAAGACATTGTCGCTGTTGTGGAACTCGACGGTTTGCCCCGCCTGAACGACAAGAATGCGCGGGACGAACCGCTGGCCGAGCTGGTCCATCCTGGCGGGCGGAGGCGGAGGTCCCGTTTCGGGTTCGGGATCGGCGACCCACGCCGCACCGTAGGCGGTGTCGACCGTAGCCGCGGCCACCGACCGGGCGGAAGCACTGAGCTGGCCGACGTATGGATTGGGCTTCGACATATCCCGGATGGCGAGATCCGCGGGCGCGACCACGACCTCTCCTGTGATCGCGCCGGCCGAAGCGCCGGCCGCGCGGAGGAGCGCGAGGAGAAACACCGAAGCGATCGCGGGCGCTCCGCGCATCAGAACCCCACCGAGAGCTGGGCCGCCGCGAACGCGCGCACGAGCGGAGGCGTCACGTTGACCTTAGACTGCTGATGCACAAGCTTCGCGACCAGGCGCTTCGACGGCTTGAACCCGATACCGATCTCGCGTTTCCAAAGATCCGCGTCCCATGCCGCGACACCGCCTCCGGAGAGCGCTATGTCGGCGAAGATCATGCGGTCGAAGCGCCCGGCGATGTACCAACCGGGCAGGACGGTCCACTTGCCTTCCACGTACCACGAGCGGAGGTCCAGGTTGCCGATGAACGGCGACTCGAATCGGCTGAAGAGGAACTCCGAGTAGAGGACGCCGTGACCATAGGAAAGCTCCAGGTCGGCGGCCGCGAGCTTCTGCATGAACTGATCGACCGTCCGCCCCGGCGGGAGATCGTCGTTCAGATCCTCGTAGAGATAGGGGGCGCGCGATCCGGAAACGCCGGCCCGAATCCACGGGGCGGGGACGAATCCGAGCCGCGCGAGAACCTGCTTCCCGTTGTTCGTGTCGCCCATGACCGGCTGCGCCGCGCTTCCGTTCGTCACGCCGACCGCGAACTCGATCGGAGCGGCGGTTCCGATCAAGACCATCCCGAAGTCCCAGCAGTTCTCGTAGAGGACGGGAACCGCCTGCCCCCCGGAGCCCCCGACTCCGGTGAGCCCCGGTCCCATGTAACTCGAACGGTAGCCTTTCCCCCGATTCGCCACGATATCTTCGCCGCGAACGGCCGCCTGGTCGGTGCGGAGATCGGTATGGTATTGGTACATGAGGGGCGCGCCGATCAGGTTGTTTTGGGGAGCGTACGAGCGGTTTGGATAGGCTCCCAAGTGGAGCGGAATCTTCCCGACCTCAAGATGGATGTCGCGCCCTTTCGGATCCGAAAGCCGGACGAAACCCCCGAAGAGCCGCGCCATCATGGTTTCGTCGTCGTAGAGGAACTCCGTGAAGACGTGGACGTGATCCTGGATGGGGGCGTCGGCAAAGAGACGGATCCGGGCCGTGTGAAACGGGTTCTCGCCGAAGTTGAGGGTGTTGATGCCCTCCTGGTCGGTACGGCTCAAGCCCACGAGGTCCAGGTTGCCCTGGAAATTCACCGGGCCGACCGAGGCGCATTCCACGGGCTCAACCGGCCCCAGGCAAAGTGCGAGCCCGAACATCAGACCGATCCATCGCACGTTCGGTTCCTCCTTGAACGAATCTCGCGACCGCCCGCCCCGCCGCCGGGTCGCACCTCCATCACCCGGCTTCCCGGGGACAAACCGCGTCGACGTAATTTTCGGTACCGAACGCCCCGATCCTGAGCGGAAACGATGGTGTAGACTCTGGGGATGGATTCGATGGAACCGACCCCGGCGGGGGTTTCACCCGTCCGTGGGTCCGCTGAAAACCAGGCTCCGGCTCGCCGCGGCCAGACGCTCGATCTCACGATCTCTGACCTCGCCTTCGGCGGAAAGGCCTTGGCCAAAATCGGGGGGTTCGTCGTATTCGTGGAGAATGCCCTCCCGGGAGACCGTGTGCTCGCAACGGTCTATCGGAAGCGGCGTCAATACGCCGAGGCCCGGGCCGTGGAGATCCTGGCCCCCTCCCTATCCCGAGTGCCGGCGCGCTGCGACCACGTTCCCATCTGCGGGGGGTGCCGGTTTCAGGATTTCGACTATCCAGAGCAACTTCGACACAAACAGCGCCAAGTCGAGGACTGCCTCGCTCACTTGGGCCGGCTCCGGGTGCCCTCACGGCCGATCCTGCCGGCCACGAGCCTCTTTCACTACCGGAACAAGATGGAATACTCGTTCGGCCGCGACGGAGATCGGCTGACGCTGGGCCTCCACCGGCGCGGGCTTTTCGACAAGCCGTTCGATCTCGAGCGCTGCCATATCGCGACCCCTATCTCCAGCGAGATCGTCGCGTTCGTGCGTGACTTCGCACAGAGGGAAGCTCTGCCGCCGTACGATCTGCGGCGCCACACGGGCCTCCTCCGATTTCTCGTCGTGCGCGAAGGGATTCGGACCGGCCAGGTGATGGTCAACATCGTCGCGAGCGAGCCGCATCCGGCGCTCGAGCGGCTGGCTGCGGCTTTGCGGGGAGCCTTCCCCTCCGTCGCCAGCGTCGTGTTGAATCTCACGCGACGGAAGGCGCAGGTCGCGCTCGGGGAGGAGGAGCGCGTGCTCGAGGGGCAGCCGACGATCCTGGAACGTTTCGGAGGCCTTACGTTCGAAATCTCCTCCAACTCATTCTTCCAGACCAACACCGAGCAGGCGGAACGTCTTCTGGATTCGGCGCTGGAAGCGCTCGCCCTGACCGGAACGGAGCGAGTCCTGGACGTGTACTCGGGCACGGGCACGTTCACCCTCCCCATCGCCATGAGGTCGGCCGAAGCGATCGGGATCGAATCCTCCGAAATTGCCGTGCGGGACGCGGAGCGAAACGCCGAGCGGAACGGCATCAAGAACGCGCGCTTCTGGAGGGGGGAAGCGATGGAAGTCCTGCGCGACCGCCTGGACTGGGGAGGGCGCGATGCCTTGGGACCCCCCGGTCGCCCGGACATCCACGCGGTACTCGTCGATCCGCCGCGTGCGGGACTGCATCCCGGCGTCGTGACACGCCTCATCCAATTGGGCGCGCCGCGGCTCGTCTACATATCGTGCAATCCGAGCACGCTGGGCCGCGACCTAGCACTCCTCTGCGAATCGCGATTCGCGCTCGAATGGATCCAACCCATCGACATGTTCCCTCATACACCCCACATCGAATGCGTGGCGGCGCTCAAGCGCGCCGGATGAAACGGCACGCGTCCATGAGCCAATCGCCCACGGCAACCCGTCGGGAACCGGTGAAGAAAGGGAGTCCGGTCTTCGAGGCCGTCCTCGCCAATGGCTTGAAGGTCTTGATCCAGGAGACGCGGGGGGCGCCGGTCGTCTCCTTCATGGTCTGGTACAAGGTCGGATCCCGAAACGAGAGCACCGGCATGACCGGCATCTCCCATTTGCTCGAGCACATGATGTTCAAAGGAACACCGAAGTACGGCAAAGGCGAGATCGCGCGGCTTCTGCAGCGAAATGGCGCCTCGTTCAACGCGGGGACCTCGCTGGACTACACGAACTATTTCGAGGTGCTCGCGTCGGACCGCCTCGAGCTGGCGATGGAGATCGAAGCCGATCGCATGACGAATGCGCTCATCCCCGAGGAAGAACATCGGCTCGAAATGACCGTCGTTCACTCGGAGCTTGAGCGGAACGAGGACGATCCTCACCGGGCGCTTTACACGGAGCTCTTCGCGCAGGCCTTCCAGGCACACCCCTATCACTGGCCGACGATCGGATGGCGAAGCGACGTCGAAGCGATTCGAACGGAGCAGATCCGTGACTACTACCGGAGCCATTATCTGCCCAACAACGCCACGGTCGTCATCGTGGGGGACGCGTCGCGTGACGAAGCGCTCGCGCTCGTGGAGAAACACTTCGGCCTGATCGAGAGAGGCCCGGAGCCTCCGCCCGTCGTGACGGTGGAGCCGCCGCAAATCGGTGAGCGTCGATTCAAGATTCGAAAGCCCGGAGACACGCGCTACCTCATGGTGGCCTACAAGGCGCCCGCGCTCACGGACCCGGACACCTATGCCCTGGACGTGCTCGGCATGATCTTGGGCCATGGGAAGGCGTCCCGGCTCTATCAGGCCCTCGTCGAAGGAAAGCTCGCCACGGATGCCGAGGCGGCGAATGAGACGGCGCGCGATCCTCTCTTCTTCATCGCCGAGGCCACCGCGGCTCCCGGCGTGCCGCTGGACAGGCTGGAGCGGGCGCTGCTCGAGGAAGCGGACCGTATGAAAGCGGAGCCCCCATCGCAGGGTGAGCTCAGCCGCGTGAAAAAGCAGATCCAGGCGTCCTTCACGTATTCCAGGGATTCCGTTCGGAGCCTGGCGCAGCAATTGGGGTACTACGAAACCGTGGGGTCATACCGATACCTGGACACCTACCTCGACCTGATCGCGAAGGTGACTCCCGAGGATATCCAAAGGGTGGCGCGCGGATACCTCCTGGACGACTCGCGAACGGTCGGCCACTACGATCCGCTCCCCCTCGACGGGGTCCCCTCGGCAGGATACGCCCGCGGCGCGGGCGGACCGCGTGGGGGGCCGGGACGCATTCGTCGGCCCGCCGAGAACCGATACCGGGAGCGCGATGCCGGGTCCGCCGCGGCGACGAAGGGCCCGTCGCGCGCCATCGAGCCGGTCCGATTCGAGCTCCCGAACGGCCTCGTGGTCGTGCACCGGGTGAATCCTGCGAACCCGACCGTCGCGATCCAGGGTCTCGTGAAGGCGGGCGCGATTTACGACCCGGCCGGAAAGGGCGGGCTCGCCAGCTTCGTGGCAGCGATGCTGGACAGGGGCACCACGAACCGCACGGCGCTGGATCAAGCGGAGGCGCTCGAGAGCATCGGAGCGAGTCTCCGCTTCAATGGAGGCCCGGAGACCGTCACGTTCTCCGGGAACGCGCTGGCGGAGGACATCGGCACGGTGCTCGCTGTCCTGGCCGACGCGCTCCGGAACCCGGACTTTCCGCCGGACCAGATCGAGAAGGCGCGCGACGAGCAGATCGTTCGGGTCAAGGTTGCGGAGGAGGACACAGCCTTCGTGGCCTCGAAGGTCGCGAATGAGATTCTCTTCCCCCCCGGGCACCCGTTCCACCTTTCGTCCATAGGCACCAAAGCCTCCCTCGGCGCGATCGCGCGCGACGACCTGACGTCCTCCCATGCCGCGCACTATGGGCCCAACACGGTCGTTTTGGTTCTGGTCGGAGACATCGACTCCAGGGCCACGATCGAGCAGGTGACGCAATCGTTCGGCGATTGGCGGAAGCTCGAGGGCCCCGCGCCGTTCGCGGTGCCCCGCATCGAGCCGCCCGATCGCGCGGAGCGGCGAATCGTTCGCATGGAAGGGAAATCACAGGTGGACGTCGTCTACGGCCTGCCGGGGTTGTCCCGAACCGATCCCGACTATTACGCGGCCTTGATCATGAACTACCTCCTGGGCGGTGGCTCCCTCTCGAGCCGCCTCATGGACAACCTCCGCGACAAGCAGGGGCTCGTGTACGGTGTCTATTCGAATTTGAACGCGGGGATCGGCGCGGGGCCGATTCAGATCCGGGCCGGAACCAACCCTGCGAACGCGGACCGGACGGCGAAGGCGATCTGGACCGAGGTGAAGCGGATGCACGACGGGGGACCTACGCCGATGGAGCTAGCGGAGGCAAAGAGCTACATGACCGGGGTCTTCCCTGTCAGGCTCGAGACGAATTCCGGGGTCGCGTCCCAGCTGCTTGGGGCCGAGCTCTACGGGCTCGGCATGGACTATATCGACCGCTACGTCGCCCTCATCAACAGCGTCTCGCTTGAGGAGGTGAGCGCAGCCGCGAGAAGGTACCTTGCCCCCCGAGGCTATGCGCTGGCTATCGCGGGAAGCTACGATGCGGACCCTTCGGCGCCCGGGGTTGCATGACTCCGATCCGCCGGCTCCACGCGAGGCGTCCCGCGCTTGCGGCGCTTGCGGCGCTTCTCCTCGTCGGCCCCCTCGCTCCCGGGCCCGCGCAGGCCAAGCGCATTTTCGTGCCCCGCCAGTACAAGCGTCTTCAAGCGGCCATCGACGCGGCCGCTGTTGGGGACACCCTTTGGGTGTCGGCCGGAACCTATAACGGCCCGTTCGTCCTCAAGAAGCGGCTCGTGCTCTTTGGCGAGGGAGGGCCGACCGAAACCATCTTGGACGGCCGGGACAGCGTGCGGGTGCTCCACGTGGAGGGCGTCGTAGGCGGCGGGATCTACGGGTTTCGAATTCAGCGCGGGAAGGCGCCCGGGGGAAGCGGGATCTACTGCCTGCGGGACTCAACGTTCTCGATCGAGAGCTGCGATATCCGATCGAACTGGGAAGCCGGGATCGCGGCGTGGCAGACCGCCATCCGGATCGCCGATTCCGAGATTTCGCAGAACAAGGGCAGCGGACTCACCGCGAGCGATACCGAAATGAAGCTCTTTGGCGTGACCTTCCGCTCGAACCATGGCGCGACCGGAGGAGGAATATCGCTCGTGAAATCGGTGCTTCAGCTCGCCACCGGCTGCCTCTTCGAGGAGAACCGAGCGGACGGGGGCACGGGAGGAGCCGTCAACGCGGAGAACTCGTTGCTCGCGTTTATGAACTGCACTTTTAGAGGAAACACGTCCGCGGTCGCGGGCGGCGCCTTGGCCGCCACCGATAGCTCCGACCTTCGTGTTCGCAACTCGGTGTTCACCGCGAACCGCGCGGCGACGGGCGGCGCGGTGCTGGTGGATCACGCCGCCCTCACGCTCCAAGCCTCCATTTTCAATAAGAACCGCGCGACCGCCGCCGGCGCCGCGATTCAGATCCTGGCCCGGCGGACGGCGGGAGTAAACCCTGCCCTGTACGGCAACACCTTCTATCGGAACGGAGTCGATGCGGAGGGAGGCGCCATCTTCGCCCAGGAGGTGTCCCCCGAAATCGTCCGCAACATCTTCGTCGTCGACAGCACCGCCAAGAACAAGGCTGTGCTCGAGCTGAAAAGCTCCCCGCGCTATGAGTGCAACCTGATCCACACGCTGGACGGCCCCGGTGACCGCCCCTCCGGGAATACGATCGCGGGGGATCCCTCCTTCTGCGACCCCGAAAAAGGGGACTTCCACCTGAGAGACCTGAGCCCGGCCCTCGTCGCCTCGTGCGGAAAAATCGGCGCCCTCGGCAAGGGGTGCGTCTCCTTCAAGATGGTCCCCGGCCACTAGGCAACGCTGGCGCCCCACTGGAACTTTAGAAGCCCTGGGGCGGTAGTGCTTGGGTGAGGCGACGGTGGCCCTGTAAGTTTCAGTCCTGCAAGGAGGTCATGAATGAGGCTGCTCAAATGGATGCCCTTGGGGGCCGCCCTTTTCGCCATGGGGTTGGGCCTCTCCTCGGCGGCCCTCTCTCCGTCTCGCGCGGATGACGAGGACGCGAAGGGCGGAACCGAAAAGAAAGTCACCCGCATCACGCGCGATGGCGAGGAGCGCGATGCCCAAGCAGGGTACTTGGGCGTCCAGGTCCAGCGGCTCACGGCCGCGTTGCGTCGCGCGAAAGGTATTCCGGAATCCACGGAGGGAGCGCTCGTCAACACCGTGGAGGACGGGAGCCCAGCGGACAACGGCGGAATCAGGCGAGGGGACCTGATCCTCGAAGTGAACCACGAAGCGACGCGCGATCCATCGGACCTAGTCCAGCTCGTGCGCGACTTGGAGCCGGGCTCGAGGGTACCGGTGCTGATTTGGCGCGACGGCGTTCGGAAGACTCTGAACCTCAAGGTCGGATCGCGCCCCGAGGGCAGCGACACCCCCATGCCGATGCCGGGCTGGGAAGGTCCGGGCGGCGACCGCGGCGGGCCCGATGGCGGCCCCAGGATGCAGATACTTCGCCGGAACCAGGGTGATCTCCAGCAGCAGCTCCGCGACATTCAGGAGCAACTGTCCAAGCTGCGCGACGAGGATCTCGCGCGTCTGGAGCAGGAAATCCGCGACCTTCGGTCCGACCTTCAGCGCGGCGGCATCCTGGACAACAGCAGGGATCGAGACCGTTCTGATGATCGCGGCCGGAACGACAAGGAAAGCGGGGACTGACGACGTTGTGAGCAGTAAGTAAACGGCGGGTGGGTGTTTCCTTTGGATGGTTCGAGCCCATCGAGAACTGTTCAAACCCACCCGCCCCTCCCTTCTTCCCAACCACCGACACCAAAGAGGTTGGACCCCCGGACGGGTCGCATGCTACCATGCGTCTCGTTTGACGCTTTAGAACCGCAACGCGTACGGTTTTTGCTACATATCGGAGTGCCCAGTCCGATAAGCGTGGGGGGGACAATCCCATGTCCCTTTCCTACAACCCGCTGGTACCCACACGGATGAGGGCTGGGAAACCTATGACCTATCGCCGAACGCTCATTTCCCTGGCTTGTGGCCTCCTTGTAACACTGGGCCTGGCGGAGCACGCCCCGGCCGCCCCAGCTCAGCAATACGCACGCTCGCCCGGCCCGAACGGTACAAGGCTGGCGTCCGCTTCGGTCACGGCGTCCGCCCCCTCGAGGACCCGTACCCGCCGGTCGCGGCGCCGGCTACGCAGGCGAGCAACCTTCTCGCTGCCGCAAGTTACGCGGGATGGCATCCCCAGGCTGCACGCAAAGGCGGCTTACGTCGTCGACGAGACGAGCAACCGGGTGCTCTTCCAGAAGAATCCGGCGGAGCTCTATCCCATCGCGAGCCTGACGAAGCTGATGACCGCCCTCGTCTTTTTCCAGACCGCCCCCGCGTTCGACCAGGTCGTCGAGATCGCGCCGGAAGACGTGAAGAACTCGAGCCGTTCGCACATTCGCCCGCGCGAGGAGATCACAGTCCGGGATCTCCTTCACGCGGCCCTCATGTCCTCGGACAACGTCGCGACGAAGGCGCTCGTACGGACATGCGGTATCCCAACCGAGGAGTTCGTTCAGAGAATGAATATGCTGGCGGATTCGCTGGGTCTCACGGGGGCGCGTTTCGTGGAGCCCACCGGCCTGAGCGAGCAGAACGTGGCGACAGCGCAAGCCATCGCCGCGATGCTGCGGACCGCCGCCGCAAATCCAATCGTCAGCTCCATCATGCAGAAGCAGACGTACACGTTCGCCTCGGACCGGAAGCTCCACCGGCTCGTGAATACGAACCGACTGCTCCGGAGCAAGTGGCGCATCACCGGCGGGAAGACAGGCTTCATCAGCGAAGCCGGCTACTGCCTCGCCACCCTCGTCGAGACTCCCTCCGGCACGGAGGTGACCGCGGTGTTGCTCGGGGCGCCGAGCAACCGGCTCCGGTTTGCGGAGGCGAGAAGGCTCCTCGACTGGACGTTCCGCTTCGGACTGCCGCAGAGCAGCGCGGCCCCAGGGAACGACTAGCGCGTGCGGCCCCGCGGCGCGATCTTTCGACGGGCGTGTCGCCTTTCGATTGCCGTGACCCTCCTCTGCCTCCTGGCCCCCTCGCCGGGCCCGGCGGAAGAATCCGCTCCGACCGCCCGGGCCTTCGTTTATCCAATTGGAAACGAGCAGGATTTCACGAAGCCGGCGCCGGGTGAGCTCGCGGGGTTCCACGTTTCGTCTCCCTACCTCGCGGTGCGCCAGGCCCGCAAACGCCGGCCGCAGAGGATCCACTACGGCGTGGATCTGTCCGCCGGCTCCAGCGGCCCTGTCGTCCGAGCGATAGCGGCCGGAGTCGTCGACGTGAGCGACGGCAATGCGCTCATCAAGGTTCGCAAAGCTCAGACGATCAAGCTCCCGAAGGTCGTGGACGGCAAACAGGTCTACGCCAACGCGATCCGGTACAGGACGGCCTATCGCTGGCGCACCGGCTGGGGAAACCGGGTCGTGATCCGGCACAGGCTCCCGAACGGGGACATTGTTTACTCCCTGTACGCGCATCTCATGCCGCGATCGGTGCTGGTGAAGAAGGGGGACATCGTGGCGGCGGGGCAGCCTATCGCCAAGGTGGGCCGGACCGGGCGCGCGACCGCGCCGCACCTCCATTTGGAGATACGGACGAATCGGATCGAGGTTCCGCATACGGTGAACCCTCTCTCCTTCCTCGAGGACCACGTCATGCGCTTCGAGGATCTGGAGCCCGGGAGCTGGCAGTCCCGCTATGCGCTGGCCGCGATCAAGGACGGCGTGATCGGTGGGTCGAAGAAGCGCTTCGATCCGGACGATTCAATCTCGCGGGAGGCCTTCTACGCCGCGCTCGTATCCATGTTCCACTTGGGCACCCCCTTCACCAAGGACGAGTTCCGGTCCAGCCTCGACGCGCTCGTGGATGCCGGAATCATGGACGACACGGAGCGCTCGGGGAAGCGTGCGGAGGATCATGTGAGCCGGTCGGACGCTCTCGAGCTTGTGCTCCGGTGCCTGGATCGCGGCGCGGCCGAGAGCCCAAGCCTGGCTCGGATCGCAACCGACCAGCTCGCGAGCGATTTCAACGTGGAATTCGCGGGACGCGAAGCCGCGGTCACCGCCGCACTCGAGGCGCACAGGCTCGCCGCCGCTGAGACGGAGGCGCGAAGGAAGCTTGCCGCGGCGAAGACCGGCCGGATTGCCAAGGAAGCCGCGGCTCGCGGGGAACGCGCGCGGGCCAAGGTCGTACCGGTCAAGCCGGTTCCGATTCTCGACCCGGGATTCGAATCCCTCGCGCAGTCGACGAAGAATATTTCTCGTGCCGAAGCGTGCCTGCTCCTGGCCTCTGCGATACGTCTCGGCTCCTCGCATCTTTCGGCCCTGGAGCGCGCCGCCACGCGGGCCACGAACTCGGGCTAGCCTTCCCCCTCCGGCGCTGGCATTGTCGCCGGCGTGGCTTCTCCCGCTTCGCCATCGTTACGCTCGACCCTCGTCCGCGCCGAAGGCATCCACGTCTGGGACGCGGGGGGCCGCCGCTACCTGGACGCGATCTCCGGCGCCTTCTGCGTTCAGCTGGGCTACAGCCGCACGGACTTGGTCCGCGTGATGGCGGAAGCCGCGTCTCGTCTCCCCTTTGCCCGCCCCACAACGTTCGACAGTGAGGAATCGGAAGGATACGCCCGGGAGCTTCTCGCGGCGGCGGGTCCGCCTTTCTCCCGCGTCCTCTTCACTTCTTCGGGGAGCGAGGCGGTGGAGGCCGCTCTCAAGACGGCCTACCGTTACCAGCGTGCCGCCGGGTACGCGGGGCGGACGCGCGTGGCGCACCTGCGCGGGCACTTCCACGGAGCGACGCTCGCGGCGTTGCAGGTGACCGACTACGGTCCCCGCCGGGCGCCCTACGAAACGGTGCTGGCCGGGGGTTCGCCGGCGCTCGCGGAGGAGGCGGGCGGGCGGCCGCTCGACGAGGAAGTGGGAGACGCCGCGGCGCTGATCGCGGAGACCGTTCCCGCGGCCGGCCTGGGCGCGCCGGTGCCGCCCCCAGGCTATCTCGCCCGGCTCCGCGGCGCGTGCGACGCGGGCCGCGCCTTATGGATTGCCGACGAGGTTTTGACCGGGTTCGGCCGGGTCGGCCCGCTCTTCGCCTGGAAGAGACTCGCCGAGCGCCCGGAGGACCAAGGCGCCGTCCCCGATATCGTCGCCTTCGGCAAGGGCGCGGGCGCGGGCTACGCACCCGTCGGAGGCGTTCTCCTCGCCCACCGCGTGGCCTCGGCGCTCGATTCCGCTCCGGACGGACCCTTCGTCCACGCGCAAACCTACGGCGGAAACCCGATCGCGTGCGCCGTGGGCCGGCGGGTGCTCGCCGCGCTGCGCGAGGAGAAGATCGACGCGCGCGTGCGCGAGAAGGAAACGCTCCTCGCCGGCGCGCTCGCCCCCCTCGCGCGACACCCCCATGTCCGCGAGGTGCACGGGCTCGGGTTTCTCCACGGTGTGGAGCTCCAAGCGGACCGGTCAGGGGCGCCGTTTCCGCGCGGGCTCGCGATCGCCGAGCGCATGGAGGCGGCCTGCCGCGAGCGAGGGATCCTGGTCTACACAGGCGTCGGGTCGGCCGATGGGGCGCGGGGAGATTTCCTCCTGATCGCGCCGCCGCTCGTCTCGGATCCGCACCATTTCGCCCAGATCGCGATCGCGATCACGCGGGCGTTGGACGAGGTGATGGGCGGCTTTCCGTGAGCGGCCCCTACTGGAGGGATCGCATGGCGTACAATCGGCTCTGTGAAATCCCGGCAACGTATCGCGCTCGCTGCGCTCCTGCTCCTGGGAGTGCTCCCAGGGTGTGCCTCCGAATCGGATCTCCTGCGCCTGGATCCGGGGCTCACGGAAACCGATTTGCGTCAGGGGAAACTCGCGGTTCTCGGCGTCGTGAAATTTCAGGAACCCGATCAGGTCCGCCCCCCGCTCGTCGCCATGTTGGAAAAAACTCTTGGAGAGGAGCGCGTCGACGTCCCGCTGATCCGGGCGGACAGCGTCCGGCACGCGCTCGGCGACGAGCGCTATCGACGGATTCTCCTCGGTTACGAGTATCACGGAACGCTGGACTCCGCGGCGCTCCGCGAGATCGCCGATCCCCTGCAAGGAGTGGCCAGATTTGTGGTGCTCGCAAGGGTGGAAAAGGATCGCACGCGCAATTCGGCGCGGAGCATCTCGGATGCCGACGGAGCGGGCAGGACCGGCTACGCAATGGGAATCACGGGAAGGGATGCGACCGTCGAGATCCATCTCTACGACGTGGCGCGGCGGGCGCTTGTGATGAAGGGCAAGTACGATGGCTCGAGTGAGAACTCGAAGCCGATCGTATCGTCGGTCCCACCGGGCGGGGGACCCGCGGTCACCGTGGAGGTCGGCGAGGCCGTCCCGCCCGAGGCCCAGGGATACCCCGGGGTCCCCGAGCTGGCGCAGGCCCTTGAGGAGCCGTTCCGCGCCTTTGCCCGCGCCTTGCCGGGAGCGCCCCGGCCCGCCCCGCGTCCGCCCGGGCCGCGCTAGCCCGATCGTTCCGGCGCCATGAGGGCTTTCCTCACGGAGCTGCCTTCTTGACCTCCGCGACGAGCACCCCGAGGAGAATCGCCGCGCTGCCCAACACCTCGCGCGAGCTCATTCCCTCACCGAAGAACGACATCGCGAATATCGAGGCGAAAACCGGCTCCAGCGAGTAAATGACCCCGGCCCGCACTGGGTTCGTCTTGCCCAAGGCCCATGTTTGGAGCACGAGGATGAACGCGGTTGCGATGACGCCGAGATAGAGGATCGTCCCCCACGGGATGGAACGCGCGGGGACAGAAATCCCGCCGTGCGCTCCCACGAATATCCAACCCACGGTGGCCGCGACCACGGCCTGCAGCGCCGAGACCGCGAAGGGATCGCTGCGACGCGCGGCGACGTTGGTATAGACGACTTGCCCCGCGAAGGCCACCGCTCCGGCAAGGGTCCAGATGTCCCCCGCACGAAACCCGAGCCCTGCTTCGGAGTAGAAGAATCCGAGCCCCAGCAATGCAAGCAGGACCCCGGCGGCCTCGCCGACCCCCACCCCCGAGCGCAGGACGATGAAGGAGATGAGCGGCACGAACACCACGGCGGTTCCGGTCAGGAACGCCGATCGTGGGGTGCTGATGGTCGTGAGCCCGATGGCTTGGGTGAGGTAGCCCGCGACCATGAAAAGCCCCGTGCGGACGCTGTCTACCACCTCCGTGGCTCCTATCCGGAAGAGCCTCTTCCTGTAAACCAAGGCGAGCACGGCCCCGGCGATGGTGAATCGGAGCGCGATGATGTCGAAGGGGTTGACGAAGTGCAGGGTCGTGCGCAGGAGCGGAAACGTCGTTCCCCAGATCGCGGTGATAAGAAGGAGCGAGCCCTCCGCGACGCGGCTCGTCGAGACGGGCCCTTCGGGGGTTCCAGCCGTCGGCGAGGCGGCGCGCCCCACGCTAAACGCCGGAATGCATCAGCGGCGCTCCCGGCCGGCGGGCCGTGAGTTGAGCGCCTTGATGGAGAACGAGAGACTCTCCAGCTCGACCGCGAGATTGACGTTTCTGAGAGCGACCTGGGGAGGTACGAAGAGCTTCCGGTGGGCGAAGTTCAGGATGCCACGCATCCCGGCATGGACCATCCGATCGGCGACCGCCTGAGCCGCTCGCGCCGGAACGGCGATCACACCGATCTCGAGCCCCAGTCGCTCGGTCTCCTGTTGCAGCGACTCGACGTTCTGGATGTGTAGGTCGCGCCAGCGCAGCCCCACGCGGTCGGGGCTCACGTCGAACACGGCGGCAAAATCGAATCCTTGCCGGCGAAACTCCTTGTATGAAAAAAGGGCCGACCCGATGTTCCCGGCGCCGACCAGCGCGACTTTCCACCGGCGATTCAATCCCAGGATGAGGCGGATCTCCTTCTTCAGGCGCGCGACGTTATAGCCGAGCCCGCGTTTTCCGAAGTTGCCGAAGTAGGAGAGATCTTTGCGGACTTGAGCGGACGTGACGCCGCTCAGGTGAGCGAGCCCCTGCGAGGAGATTGTCTTGACGCCTTCGAGCTCGAGCTCCTCCAGGACTCGGTAGTAATCGGACAGCCGCCGAACCGTGGAGGTCGAGATCCTCGGATCCAGCTACACCTCCTCACCCTCGTCCTTCTCCTCCACCTTGGCGACGTCGATCAGCTGATCCCCCGCCTCCAAGTTGATGAGCCGGACTCCCTGGGTGTTGCGTCCGATCTCGGATATCTCGGAGACCTTCGTACGGATGACGATTCCTCCCCGCGTGATGAGCATGACCTGGTCGGTCGGGATCACCTCCAGGGCCGCCACGACGCGCCCGTTGCGCTCGGTCGCCTGGATGGAGATGATCCCCTTCCCGCCGCGCCCTGTAATCCTATAGTCGGAAATCGGTGAACGCTTGCCGTAACCGTTCTCGGTCGCCACGAGGAGCGAGGCTTCCCGCTTCACCGCGATCATGCCGACCACCGCGTCGTCCTCCTCGAGGGTCACGCCGCGCACGCCATAGGCGGTACGCCCCATCGGCCGGACGTCCTGTTCGTTGAAGCGGATCGCTTTGCCGTTCCGCTTCTGCAAGATGATGTCCTGGATGCCGTCGGTGAGGACCGCGTCGATGAGGGAATCCTCCTGTTCCACGCCGATCGCCACGATGCCGCCGCGTCGCGGATTGGAGTAGGCGGAGAGAGGCGTCTTTTTCACGGTTCCCTTCGCCGTGCACATCATGATGAAGTGCGTGTCCTGGAACTCCTTGACGGGGAGCACCGCGGCCACGCGCTCCTGTTGCGACATCTCGACCATGTTGACGATCGCCTTGCCCTTGGCGGTCCGCCCACCCTGCGGGACCTCGTGAACCTTGAGCCAGTAGACGCGCCCGCGGTCGGTGAAGACGAGGATGTAGCTGTGCGTTGAGGCGATGAATAGATGCTCGATGAAATCCTCTTCCCGGGTGCCCGCGCCCGTGACGCCGCGCCCGCCGCGGCGCTGGCTCCGGTAGGTCGTGACCGGCAGGCGCTTGATGTAGCCCGCGTGGGAGATCGTGATCACCATGTCCTCTTCGGCGATCAGGTCCTCGGCCTCGAATTCCCCGGAGCCCGCGACGATCTCCGTCCGTCGCTCGTCGCCAAAGCGCTCCCGGACCGCTGCCATTTCGTCCTTGATGATCTGGAGCACTTTCGCGGGCGAATCGAGGATGGCCTTCAGCCGCTCGATGAGCTGGATCACCTCGAGGTACTCGTCCTCGACTTTCTGACGCTCGAGGCCGGTGAGCCTCGACAGCCGCATTTCGAGGATCGCGTTCGCCTGGATCTCGCTCAATCCGAAGCGGCTCATGAGCCCGGTCCGAGCGCCCTCGGTATCGGCCGCCGCGCGGATCAGGGCTACGATCTCGTCGATGTGGTCGAGGGCGATCTTCAGCCCCTCGAGGATGTGCGCGCGCTTCTCGGCCTCCGCGAGGTCGAACCGCGTGCGCCGCACCACGACGTCGCGGCGGTGCGCGACGTAGTGCTCGATCATCTCCTTCAGACTGAGCGTGAGCGGCCGGTTCCCGACCAGCGCGAGCATGTTCGCGCCGAAGGTGGTCTGCATCTGGGTGTGCTTGAAGAGCTGATTCAGAACCACTTTTGGCTGCGCGTCGCGCTTCAGCTCGATCACGATCCGCATCCCGTCGCGGTCGGACTCGTCGCGTAGGTCGGAGATTCCGTCCAGCGGGCCGTCCTTCACCAGATCCGCGATCTTCTCGAGGAGCGCGGCCTTGCTCACCATGTAGGGGATCTCGGAGACGATGATCGCCTGGCGGTCCTTCCGGATCTCCTCGACTTCCGTGCGCGAGCGCACGGTGATGTGGCCGCGGCCGGTGCGGTAGCAGTCCTGAATTCCCTGGCGCCCATAGATGATTCCCCCCGTCGGAAAATCCGGGCCGGTCACCAGATTCAGAAGATCATCCACCTCGCAATCGGGGTGATCGATGACGTGGTGAATCGCATCCACGATCTCGCGGAGGTTGTGCGGCGGAACGTTCGTCGCCATGCCCACCGCGATGCCGGCCGAGCCGTTCACGAGGAGGTTCGGCACCCCCGCCGGAAGCACCACCGGCTCTTCGCGCGACTCGTCGTAGTTCGGCCGCATGTCGACGGTGTCGCGCTCCATGTCGCGGAGCATCTCTTCCGCGAACTCGGTGAGCCGGGCCTCGGTGTACCGCTCCGCCGCCGGGGCGTCCCCGTCGACCGAACCGAAGTTGCCCTGCCCGTCCACGAGCGGGTAGCGCATCGAGAACGTCTGGGCCATGCGGACCATGGTCTCGTATACGGCCGCGGTGCCGTGCGGATGGTAGTTTCCGGTGACGTCGCCGGTGATCTTGGCGGATTTCCGGAAGGGGCGGTCGTGGAGGAGATTCAGCTCGCGCATGGCCACGAGGATCCGCCTGTGGACGGGCTTCAGGCCGTCCCGGACGTCCGGCAGGGAGCGCGAGATGATGACCGACATCGAATAATCGATGTAGGAGTTCCGCATCTCGTCTTCGATATAGATCGGAACTTCTTTATCGCGCGTGGCCATCGATCAATCTCTCCTCAATCGCCGCACGAAAACGCGGCCATGAGCTAGATGTCCAGGTTGCGGACGCTGTCCGCGTACTCCTCGATGAACTTGCGCCGCGGCTCCACTTGATCTCCCATCAGCACCGTGAACATCCGCTCTGCTTCCGGCAGGTCCTCGAGCTTGACCCGGAGCATGGTCCGCGTTTGGGGATCCATGGTCGTGGCCCAGAGCTGGTCGGGGTTCATCTCCCCCAGGCCCTTGTACCGCTGGAGGGTGATACCCTTTCGGCCCAGCTCCTCGAAGTGGCGGTCACGCTCCGCGTCGTCGTAGGCGTAGCGTACCGCCTTCCCCTTCTGAACGCGGTAGAGCGGCGGCATGGCGATGTAGATGTAGCCCCGCTCGATCAGCGCCTTCATGTGACGGAAGAAGAACGTGAGGAGCAGCGTCCGGATATGGGCGCCGTCCACGTCCGCGTCGGTCATGATGATGATCCTGTGATAGCGCGCTTTGTCCGCGTCGAAGTCCTCGGCAATCCCTGTTCCGATCGCGGTGATGAGTGTCCGGATTTCCTCGTTGGAGAGCATCTTGTCGAGCGAGGCCTTCTCCACGTTCAGGATCTTCCCCTTGAGCGGGAGGATCGCTTGGTTCTTCCGGTCCCGCCCCATCTTGGCCGACCCGCCCGCCGAGTCTCCCTCGACGAGGTAGATCTCGCACAGCGCGGGATCCGTGAGCTGGCAATCGGCCAGTTTCCCCGGCAGCGAGCCGGAGTCCAGGATGCTCTTCCGGCGCGCCAGATCGCGCGCCTTCCGGGCCGCCTCGCGCGCGCGCGCGGTGGCGATGCACTTCTCCACGATCTTCCGCGCTACCTGGGGATTCTCTTCGAAGTAGTTCCGGAGTCCCTCGCCAACAACCGACTCCACGATCCCCTTCGCCTCGGTGTTCCCTAGTTTGGCCTTGGTCTGCCCCTCGAACTGCGGATCCGGAAGCTTCACGCTCACGACCGCGGTGAGCCCCTCCCGGACGTCCTCGCCGCCGAGCGTGACTTCCTTGAGCGATTTCAGGAGCCCTTCGCGCTCGGCGTAGTTGTTGATGGTGCGCGTGAGGGCCGCGCGGAACCCGATCAGGTGCGTTCCGCCCTCCACCGTGTTGATGTTGTTGACGAAGGAGTACACGTTCTCGACGTACCCGTCGTTGTATTGGACGGCGAACTCCACGGTCGCGCGGTCGCGATCCCGGGTGTGATAGATCGGCGCCGGGTGGAGCACGGTCTTGTTCTCGTTCAGGTATTTCACGAAGGAGGAGATCCCACCCTCGTACTGGAAGTCGTGTTTCTTCCCGGTCCGCTCGTCCAGGAACGTGATCCGGATGCCCTTGTTCAAAAACGCAAGCTCGCGGAGCCGCTGCGAGAGCGTATCGAAGCTGTAGTCCACCGTCTCGAAAACCGTGGTGTCAGGCTTCCAGGTCACGGTCGTGCCGGTCTCGGAGGTCTCGCCCAGAACCTTGAGCTCGGTTTTCACCTCGCCGTGCTCGTAGCGCTGGTGATACCGCTTCCCGGCGCGGCGCACCTCGACCTCCAGCCACTCGGAGAGCGCGTTCACGACCGAGACGCCGACGCCGTGCAGACCGCCCGAGACCTTGTAGGAGTTCTCGTCGAACTTCCCGCCGGCGTGGAGCGTGGTCATCACGACCTCGACCGCCGGGCGGTTCTGGGTCGGATGGATGTCCACGGGGATCCCGCGCCCGTTGTCGATCACGGTAACGCTGGAATCGGCGTGGATTGCCACGTGCACTTCGGTGCAGTAGCCGGCGAGCGCCTCGTCGACCGAGTTGTCCACGACCTCGTAGACGAGATGGTGGAGCCCGCTATGGCCGGTCGAGCCGATATACATCGCGGGGCGCTTCCTGACCCCTTCCAGGCCCTTCAGGACCTGAATGTTCCGGGCGTCGTACGAATGTCCCTCTGGGGTCGGCGTCAACGTGGCCGCTTCCTCGCGAGGTCCGGTCACCGCTTTATTTCCTCCTTCTTGGATCGCATGGGTACGAATCGTATGGCGCGTAGCCGCTGGTCGGCCTCGAGCGTCCGGTTCATCTGTTCCAGGATGCCCTGCCTCAACACGGCGAGGTGCCCCATCCAGACCGCGCCTTGCACCTCCACCAAAAGCTCCCCGTCGCGCACGCCGACGCAACGCGTCCGCGCGAGCACTTTCGGGCCCACGGCCGTGGCCCAGCGATCGGTCGCTTGGGCCGCGGCGAACCGCGTCTCGAGCTTGAGCGCTTGAAGCACGTCGTCGAGAACCGTTCCCACCGGCTGGAACCCCTCCGCGGGCGCTTCCCCGTGCCGTCCCCCTGTCCGTCGCGTGGACCGTCTCATGCGGCGCTCGACGCAAGCGCGGCCGCGTCGATCGGAAGCCGGCGATACCGCGACGGCGTCTCCGAAAGCTCCCGGCACGCGGTCACGACCAGCTGGCTCGATTCCGGGACGAGCTTCAAGACCCTCCCGATCCAACGAGGGTCGAGCTCCGATTCCGGATCGTCCAGGAGAACCACCGGCGGGTCGTTCTGAC
Organism: Candidatus Eiseniibacteriota bacterium; assembly: GCA_005893265.1. Taxonomy (GTDB): domain Bacteria; phylum Eisenbacteria; class RBG-16-71-46; order SZUA-252; family SZUA-252; genus WS-7. The sequence goes on from VBOX01000065.1 coordinate 36,356, forward strand.
GCTCCTCGAACGCGCGCGCGAGGGCGAGCCGCAGGAGAATCGAGTAGAGCCTCGAATATCCTCTGGAGGCGCCCTCCGAGAGCTCCTCGCCCCCGATCGCGCAGTGAAGCCGCGCCCGGTGCGGACCGTTCATGGTCCAGCCCATTCTTCGATCGCGGGGGCGCGCCCTCTCGAGCAATTGGAGCCGGGTGGCGACCGCCGCCTCCTCCAACGTGCCGGAATCTCCGAACCCATCGTGGTACTCGACCGTCGGGTCGAGGGTCGGGTCGACCTGCTGGGACAGCTCTCGAAGATTGCGACCCATCTCCGCGCAGAGCGTTCGACGACGACGGTCGAGCGCCACTCCCGTTCGCGCGAGGATTTCCTCCCACGCCGACCATTCGTTTGGGTCGGTGCCGGGGCCGTGTCGCTCGGCGATCAGGAGACGATTTCGCTGTCTCAAGGCCGCCGTGTAGTCCCGGAGGGAGCCCACGTACGCCGACTCGAGCTGGCAGAGGGCCACGTCCAGAAAACGCCGGCGCGACGCCGGGCCGCCGTTCAGTACCGCAACATCCTCACCGCGCGCGACGATCTCGCTCGTGACCCCGAGCCGATCTTCCACCAGCCCGCGGATCTCGAACGTGGCCGCACCGCGCCGGGTCAGCGCGGGATCGCGCGCGCCGCGGAACGACCTCCCGATCGAGAGCAGCACGACGGCTTCGATCAGATTCGTCTTGCCGGATCCGTTTTCACCCGTGACCAGCACGGAATCCCCGCGCAGGTCGAACCTGGCCTCTCTGTGGTTCCGGAATTCGCGAAGCTCGATGGACTGAAGTCGCACGCGTTCCGGGTCAGCTCGCCAGGCGGAGGGGCATCACGAGACAGAGGAGATCCTCTTTCGCGGAGCTCCCCTTGTCCCCTTGAGGTGTAGGCGCGATGAGTCCGGCCGTCACCGGCGTATTGAGACGAATGTCGACCTCTTCGCTGTCGACGGTGCGAAGAATGTCGAGCAAGTAGGCGGCGTTGTAACCGATGTCGAGATCGTCCGAGCCGTACTGGGCGTCGAGCTCTTCGGTCGCCTCCCCCTGGTCGGGCGTCTGCACGATCAGCGTCAAACGGTTCGGGCGAATGGAGAGCTTTACCTGGCGCGTGAGGCTGTCGGAGAAAACGGAGACCCGCTCCAGTGCCTGGGCGAAATCATCCCGCTTCACTCTTAGATGCTTGTTGTTCTGCTTTGGAAGCACCTGCTCATAGTTCGGGAACGGCCCTTCGATCAGCTTCGTCGTGAGCGTTGTATCGCCGATGGCGAATTGAGCGTGGTTCTTGGAAATACCAATCCGGACAGGTCCCGTGGCTCCCGGAAGAAGACGCAGGACCTGGTTCAATGCCTTGAGCGGCACGATCACGTCCCCTTTCGGGGGCGAGGGAATCCCTCCCGCCGGCCTGCACGATGCCTTCGAGAGGCGGTGTCCGTCGGTCGCGACCAGGCGCAGCTCATCGTCCTTGATCTGGAGCAACGACCCGTTCAGCGCCGGGCGTGTCTCGTCCGTCGAGACAGAGTAGATCGTGCGCCGGATGAGCCGCTCCAGGAGATCCGGATCCAGCGATGCCTCCACGTCCGCGGTGACCGAGGGGAGTGCCGGAAATTCCTCCGGGCGGATGCACAGGAACTTGTAGCGACCGTTCTTGCTTCCAATGTTCAGCGTCAAATCCTTCGCCTCGACCTTGAGCTCTTCCCTCGGAAGCTTTCGCACCAGCTCGAAAAGCTTCTTCGCCGGGACCGTCAGTGTTCCGACGTCCTTCACGCTGGCTTGCGCTCGCGTCGAGATTGCGAGATCCAGATCGGTCGCGCGCATCTCGATGCGATCCTCGGATGCTTCGAGAAGAATGTTGGACAAGACCGGGAGCGTCGTCCGCGTCGGAACGGCGCTCGAAACCACCTGCAATGCGTTGAGGAACTCGGTCTGCGCGATCGAGAATTTCATAGCCACTTCCTGGGCGGTGATCATCTCCGTTAATCCTTTATTGGATTAGGGTTTGCAGACGGTTCGGGAGAGGGTCTCAAGTCCTAAAAAAGTATATGTGGAGAGGGGTATTTTCACAATAGGAAAGCCCCTTATTTTCATGCGATTTCTGTCTGGTCTACGAAGATCAAGTTCCTTGAATAGAAGACGTAGTAATAGGGCCGGTGGATTGTATGGATAGAAGCGCCGGCCTGGAAAGTAAGTTGTTGTGTGACAATGTAGTGCGAGGTTGTTTGCACGGACGGACCCCTGTGATTCGATGTGGATAAGCCTTGGGTTATGCACGGTGCGCCGCGGAGGCCGCGAATCGGTGGACTTGTGCACCGCGTGTCCACCGCCTAACCAGGTTGAATCCAGAGGCAAGGGTTACGTGCTCAGGCTCGCCATGAGGTCTTCGACGACGACCCTGAGCTCCTTGTCCGTCGTCATCAGCCCTTCGATCTTGTGGCAGGCATGAAGCACCGTGGAATGGTCGCGGCCGCCGAATTTCGCTCCGATCTCCTGGAAGGAGAGATCGGTGACCGCTCGGGCGATGTACATGCCCACCTGGCGCGGGAAGGCGATGACGTCGGTGCGGCGCTTGCCGCGGATCGACTCTTCCGTGACGTTGAAATGCCTCGCTACCAGTCGCTGGATGTCCGAGACGTCGACGCGGGCGAGATCGGGCTTGATCTGATCGCGCAGCACCTCCTGCGCGAACTCGATCGTCAGCTCGTGGCTCATGAGATCCGCGAACGCGAGAAGGCGCGAGAGCGAGCCCTCCAGATCGCGGATGTTGTTCTTGATGTTGCTCGCCAGGAGAAGCGCGATCTCGTTCGGTATGTTTCTGCCCTGAAGCTCGGCCTTCTTCTTGATGATCGCCACGCGCGTTTCGAGGTCGGGAGCCTGCAGATCGGCGACCACGCCCCACGTGAATCGGGAGACAAGGCGCTCCTCGATCGCGGTCATCGCGTTCGGCGGGCCGTCGCTCGTGAGGACGATCTGCTTGTGCGCGTCGTGGAGCGTGTTGAAGGTGTGAAAGAACTCCTCCTGCGTGCTCTCTTTCCCCGCGAGGAACTGGATGTCGTCGATGAGGAGAACGTCGGCGGTGCGGTAGCGGCTCTTGAATTCTAGGGTCGTGGCGTGCTGGATGGCGTAGATCATCTCGTTCATGAACTTCTCGGCGCTCACGAAAAAGACCCGCGCCTGGGATCGCGTAGCGCGTACCTGGTGGCCGATCGCGTGCATGAGATGGGTCTTCCCCAGCCCAACGCCGCCGTAGAGAAAGAGCGGGTTGTAACGCTCCCCCGGGCTCTGCGCGACCGCCTGCGCGACCGCGTGGGCGAACTGATTGCCGCTGCCCACGATAAAGGTCTCGAAGGTGTTATGCGGGCTTAGGTAGCACTCGATCCTGCCGGGCAGCGGCCCGCGGGGGCGCTCCTCGAAGACGGGAACGTCGACCGAACGGACGTGAAAGGAAAGAGCGACCGGACGCCCCGCCGTCGCGGAGAGCGAGGACTCGATGAGCCCCCGGTAATGGTGATCCAGCCAGTCGACGTAAAACTGGCTCGGCACATCCAGAACAAGCGCGGAGCCGTCAAACTCCAGAGGATCGAGAGAGCGGAACCATGTTTCAAACGCTTGGCTTGAGATGTGGGATTGAATCTTTTCGAGAGCGCCCTGCCAGATGTCTCCGGCCACCATCGTCTCCATCGTCGTCATGTCGTCCCCATCCACACACAGGGTGTCCACCGCTTATCCACACATTTATCCACAAATGAATCGGGGCGTAACGGGTAATGTCGGTAACCGTTACGCCCCAATGAAGGGAAATCGGCTTGAGGAATGCTCACAACTCTTAGGTCCGGGTGAAGGAGCGCGTCGTCTTGCGCGGGGGAAGCCCGGTACGGCGAGGACCCGGAGCGCGAGAGAAGCGTTCACGCTCTCGGCCCTCGCGATGGGCGCAGAATACGCTCGCGATTCCGACCCACGCAACGAAAATTTTGGCGACGCGGTATCGCCTGCGGCCACTGGGCTTTCGCATTGACCGATTCCAAGCGATTCGCTAGAATCCGACGCTCGTGTTCGGTCCATCCCGTTCCCAACGACAGAGGCAATCTACGTGAAGCGCACGTTTCAGCCCCACAATCGCCGCCGAAAGAAGGTGCACGGCTTTCGTGAGCGCATGAGCACGCGAGGCGGCCGCGCCGTTCTGAAACGCCGCCGTGAACGAGGCCGCAAACGCCTCACGGTATAGCGTCGCCCCAAGGCTCGAGGCCAGGATGCCCGGCGCGGTTCGACCGCGCGATCGCCGCCTGCACCAAGGCTGGCAATTCCGCGAAGTGTATCAATCAGGGAAGTCCATTCACGGCAGCCTGATGACATTGGTGAGCATGCCGCGGAGCTCAGACCACGGCCGGACCGCGTTCGTCGCCAGCCGCAGGGTCGGCCCCGCGGTCCGGCGGAATCGCGCGAAGCGCCTCCTGAAGGAGGCATTCCGGAAGGTTTCCCCTGGGGTGCGCGACCGCGCGACCTGGCGGGTCTGGATCGCCCGAAGCGCCTGCTCGATCGCCACGTTCGAAAACGTCTCCGCCGAAATGAACGACCTCCTGAGGCGAGAGCCCGCGTGAGGGTCCCGGCGAGGTCGTCCGCGTCCTTGGGGCTACGATGGCTCCTCTTGTGGTTGATCCGCTTTTACCGGGCCGCGGTCTCCCCATTCTTGCCACGCTCCTGCCGCTTCGAGCCGAGCTGCGCCGCCTACGCGGAAGAGGCCATGGCGCGGCGCCCGCTGCGACGCGCGTTGATCCTCATCGTGGGCCGCGTCCTTCGCTGCCATCCGTTCCACCCCGGAGGTTACGACCCGGTCCCTTGAACGGATCGCGGCGACGCCATGGATCGTAAAGTCCTCATCGCGATGGTCATGATCATGATGGTCCTGCTCCTGGACCAGGTGATCTCGCCGAAATTTTATCGCCCGCGCCGAAAACCGGTCCCGTCCCAGCCGGGCGGCACGGCGGGGCAACCTGCCACGACGGCCCCCAGCCCTCAGGGGAGCCCGCAAACACCCGCTTCAGGAGGGTCCCAGGCAGGGGCTCCCGCCGGCAGTTCGTCGAGTGGGGCTCCCGGGGGAGCTACCTCGGCCGTCTTGTCGACGGGAGCCGTTCTGACGAGTGCCAGGGTGTCGCCGGAACCGATCGAGACCCGCGAGGTGAAGACCGAGCATTTCCGGGCGGAGTTCACAAGCGAAGGCGGGGCGATCTCTCACTGGACTCTCGATTCCTACAAGGACCAGATCCGGAGCGCGCCCGTGGACTTGGTGCCGCCCGGCGCGCGTGCCCTCTTGGTCATCGTTGAGGCCGGCGCGCGCGCGATCAACTTCTCGAACGTTCCATTCCGAATCACCCAGGACGACCCGCTCGGCGGCGCGCTGACCTTTGAGGCGGTCGATTCGAGCGGCATCCGGGTCGTGAAGAGCTATCAGGTGGGCCGGGACCGGAGGCTCCTCGAGAGCGACGTTCGAGTCTCGGCGCCTCCCGGGCTGGGCCCCATTCGTTATCGCATCGGATGGGGTACGCCCCTTCCGATCACGGAGGCGGCGACCAAGCGGGAGCAGCTGCAGGCAGTGGCTCTCCTCGGCACCAAGCTCGAGAGCCTTCCGGCGGGGAAGCTGGGGCCGAACGGAGAGCGGATCGTCCCTCCCGGAAATGTCCGCTGGGTCGCGAGCCGCAGCAAGTACTTCATCGCGGCGGTCATTCCGGACTCGGGAACGGTCTCGGACGTCGTTTTTCGCAGCACGGGATCGGGGCTCGTGACGGCGTGGTTCGTAGGGGCGGCGCCACCGGGCACCGAGGTGGTGCGCCGTACCCGTATCTACGCGGGACCAATCCATTACGAGACGCTGGCGGCGGTGGGAGCCGGCCTGGACGAGGTCGCGAACCTGGGTTGGAAGTGGATGCGCGGCGTCAGCGTGCTCATGCTCACCTGTCTGAATCTGCTCCACAAGATGATCCCGAACTACGGCATCGCGATCATCATCCTGGCCGCGGCGACCAAGTTCCTCTTCTACCCGCTCACCCAAGCGAGCCTGCGCTCGATGAAGGTCATGCATCACCTGCAGCCCCAGATCAAAGAGCTTCAGGAGAAGTACAAGGGCGATCCGATGAAGCTCAACCAGGCGATGATGGCCCTGTACAAGGAAAACAAGGTCAACCCGATGAGCGGTTGCTTGCCGATGCTCTTGCAAGTACCTGTCTTCATCGCGCTCTACAACGTGCTCCTCTTTTCCGTCGAGCTTCGGGCTTCGGGGTTCGTCGGCTATATTCGCGATCTCTCGGCGCCGGACGTGCTGGCCACGATCGGCGGGTTCCCGATCCACCTCATGCCCGTCGTCATGACCGGCAGCACGTATCTGCTGCAGTCCCAGACCCCTGTCGCCCCGGCCCAGAAAGGCATGATGTACGTGATGCCTCTCTTTATGCTCTTCTTTATGTATACTTTTCCGTCTGGAGTGATCCTCTACTGGACCGTGAACAACCTTCTTTCGGCGCTTCAGCAGTATCTGGTCAATCTGGCTGAAGACCGAAAGCTCGCCGCGCAGGGATGAGGCGACCGGCGCGGGGCATACGATATGAGTGATTCGATACAGGTCGAAGCAGCGAGCTACGGAGACGCGGTGCATCAGGCGGCCGACCGCCTGGGCATCAGTCCCAAGGATCTCGCGATCGAAGTGATCGATCCCGGCCGCTCGGCCAATTCACTGGGCGGATTCCGCCCGGTGAAGGTGCGCGCCTGGCGTCGCGATCCGACTTCGTCTCCCGACGGCGCGCGGATTCCCGCCAGCGCCGTGCGACGGCAGGCGTCCGCGGTGGGCGCGGAGGCTCATCGCGGTGGACGGCGCGGGGCCCCAGCCGAGACCTACGGTCCGCCGCCGCCGCCCCTCGATCCTGAGAAGATCACGCCGGAGCTCGTCGAAGCGGTGCGCTCGATCAGCGCGGGGATCGTGGAGCAGATGGGCTTTCCTTCCACGGTGAGCGCCGAGAAGACACGTGACGGGATCCGTGTCGCGATCCAAGCCGGGGAACAGGATCAGTTCCTGATCGGCCGCGATGGAGAGACGCTCGCCGCGCTTCAGCATCTGGTCGCGCGGATGTTGCGGGCACGCGCGCCCGAGGAAGCCATTCCACGCGTCGAGGTGGACGTCGCCGGGTACCGCGATCGGCGCGTGGAAAGCCTTCGCGAGCTGGCGCGCGACCTCATCGGCGAAGTGGGGCAGACCGGAGCCGAAGCATCGACCGAGCCCCTCTCCGCGATCGAGCGCCGCATCGTGCATCTGGAGGTGGCGGAAGTCGACGGATTCACGAGCGCCAGCGTCGGAGACGGTCTTTTCAAACGAGTCATCATCCGACGCGAAGAAGAGAAGCGCGCCGGGTCGCGCGAGTAGACGAGGCATGGCCGAAAGTGGAAAACGACACGATCGTGGCATTGGCCACGGCACCCGGAGAGTCGGCCGTCGCCATCGTGCGGATGAGCGGCCCCTCGGCTCTCGCGATCGCGACGCGCCGCTTCCGCGGCCGCCGCTCCCCGGAGCGTAGCGCCTCACACCGTCTGCTGCTCGGAAGTTTCCTCGACGCCTACGATTCACCGCTCGACACCGTCTTGCTCTCGATTTTCCGCGCTCCGCGCTCCTATACGGGCGAGGACGTGGTCGAAATCTCCTCCCACGGCGGGTACGTGATTCCGCGCGCCATCTTGGAGTGCTTGATCGCGGAAGGAGCGCGCGCGGCGCGCCCGGGTGAATTCACCGAGCGCGCGTTTCGGAACGGCAAGCTCGATCTCGCGCAGGCGGAGGCGGTGGCGGCGCTCGTCAAGGCGCGATCCGATCGTGCCGTTCGCGCCGCCGGGGCCACGTTGGGCGGAGCGCTGTCGCTCCGGGTGGCGGAGTTGGACCGCGATCTGGTGCCGCTCCTCGCCGAGATCGAGGCGCGCATCGATTTCCCCAGCGACGTCGAACCCTCGCTCGACGGCCCGGCGCTCGCGGACCGCTGCTCGAGGATCACGATGCCGCTTCGAGAATGGCTCTCGCATCTGCCGGCGGCGCGCCGGAGGGAGCAGGGCGTCCGGGTCGCGCTCGTGGGAAGACCGAACGTCGGAAAGTCGAGCCTCCTGAACGCGCTCGTCGGCTACGAACGCGCGATCGTCAGTGAGCTCCCCGGCACCACCCGCGACACGGTCGAGGAGTCGATCTGGCTGGAGGGGACCGAGCTTCGTTTGTGCGATGCCGCGGGCGTCCGCCGCTCCTCGGATCCCCTGGAGCGGCTCGGGCTCGAGCGGACGAACGACGCGGCCCGCCGCGCCGATCTCGCGGTCTTGGTGCTGGACCGCTCCGAGCCTTGCGTGGAAGACGCCGCCGCCGTCTTGACCGTGGTTGCCGATCGACCGCTTGTCGTCGCATGGAACAAAGCGGATCTCGCTCCCGCCGCCGCATGCGCGGCCGGAGTGCCGGGGCGGGTCGCCGATGCCGACACGATCGGAGCCGCGAGCGCGCGGGAGCTCGGGATTTCCAAGAGTCTGCTCCTCGCGGAGGTCGAGACCGTGGCCGTGCGTCCCGGCGGTGTGGAGCCGCTTCGCGAGGCGTTACGCGATTCGCTTCGGCGCATCTCGGGCGACGCCGCCGGCGAGGAGCTACCGACGACGAGCGTCCGGCAGGAAACGTTGCTGCGCCGAGCGGTCGATGCACTGGAGCGCGCGGAGTTGGGCCTAAGGGAGGATTCTTCCTACGATCTGATCGCGGTCGATCTCACGGAGGCCCGCCAGGCTCTTGGCGAAATCGTGGGGCGCGGCATCGATCACGACGTGGTCCAAGCCATCTTCTCGCAGTTCTGCATCGGAAAATGAACCGCTACCCGCTCGTTGTCGTGGGTGCAGGGCACGCAGGGTGCGAGGCCGCGTGCATCGCCGCGGCGATGGGCGTCGAGACCGCCCTCGTCACCATGAGTCTCGATGCGATCGCGCAGATGTCCTGCAATCCGGCGATCGGCGGTCTTGCCAAAGGGCACCTCGTTCGCGAGATCGACGTCTTGGGCGGCATCATGGCGCGCATGGCGGACCGCGCCGGCATCCAATTCAAGATGCTGAATCGCGCGCGCGGTCCGGCGGTCTGGTCGCCGCGCGCTCAGGAAGACAAGGCGCTCTACCGCGCGATCGTACGCGATCACCTGGAGCGCACTCCGGGCGTGGCCCTGGTCCAGGCTCAGGTGATCGGCTTCCTCGTGGCCGGGGGCAGGATCCGAGGGGTCGCGTTCCAAGATGGCGGCTCGATCGAGGCGGAAGCGGTCATCGTGACCCCGGGAACGTTCATGAATGGACTCATGCACATCGGGGATCGCACGATGGCCGGCGGGCGAGTCGGTGAAAGCCCGTCCCGCGGACTATCGGAGTGCCTCTCGGATCTCGGCTTCCGCGTGCTTCGACTCAAGACCGGCACGCCCCCCCGCATCCACCGGGACTCGATCGATTTTTCGAGGATGATCGAGCAGCCGGGCGATGAGGAGCCGCGGCCCTTCTCTCATTTCACGGGCGCGCTTCACCTGGACCAGATCATGTGCCACCTCACGCACACGACCGGAGACACGCACGCGCTGATCCGCGCGAATCTCGGGCGCTCGCCGCTCTACACGGGGAAGATTCGCGGCATCGGACCGCGCTATTGCCCCTCGATCGAGGACAAGGTCGTGCGCTTCGCCGATAAGGCCGCCCATCAGATCTTCATCGAGCCCGAAGGGCGGGACACGCACGAGTACTACATCAATGGCTTGTCGACGAGCCTCCCGGAGGAAATCCAGCGCGAGATCATGCGCACGGTTCCGGGTCTCGAATCCGCGGAGATGATCCGGCCGGGCTACGCGGTCGAGTACGATTTCCTGCCGCCGACCCAACTCAAGCAGACTCTCGAAACGCGCGCGATCCAAGGGCTCTATCTCGCGGGCCAGATCAACGGCACGTCCGGCTACGAGGAGGCCGCCGCTCAGGGGCTATACGCGGGGATCAATGCGGCGTTGAGCCTTCAGCGTCGCCCCGAGTTCCGTTTGGGTAGGAATGAGGCATATCTCGGTGTGCTTATTGACGATCTAGTCACCAAAGGCACTGAGGAGCCCTATCGCATGTTCACCTCGAGTGCCGAGTATCGATTGATACTGCGGCAGGATAACGCGGCCGAGCGGCTTCTGCCCCGCGCGCGTGAGTTGGGGGCGCACCGCGCGGATGACCTCGCTTTACTGGAAGGGCGAGTCGCGGAGCGCGAGCGTGCCAGCGAGCGGCTGCGAACGGTGCGCGTAGCGCGGGTCGAGGAGAATCGGGCGGAAGGCGCCGACGCCTGCGGCCCAGGGGCTTCGATGGGAGACCGCGTCGAGCCAACGAAGGAGAGCACTGCCCCCTCGCTCGCACAATTGCTTCGCAGAGGTTCTCTGAGCCTCGACGCAGTCATGGCTCGCACCGAACTTGCGGACCTCGCTCGCGACACAGTAGAGTCGGCGGCGATCGAAGTTCGTTATGAGGGGTACATACAGAGACAGCTCCGTGAGGTCGAGAGGGCGGCGCGATATGAACAGCTGTACCTCGGTGACTCAGTCTGGGACGAGCCGCTTGCGGAGCTCTCGAACGAAGGCCGCGAAAAAGTCCAAAGGCTTCGGCCCGGCACGGTCGCGCAGGCCGCGCGAATTCCCGGGGTGTCCCCGGCCGATGCCGCGATACTCGTAATCTATGCCGAACGGGAGCGCCGCCGCGCAAACATCTCTTCAACTACCGCGTGACCTTGAGCCGGATTTCGCTGAGTTCAAGGAGCGCCTATCGGAACGGATCGCGTCGGGCTCACTGACGCCCGATGCGTTTCATCTCCTCGCCAGATTCGGGCAGCTCGTCTACACGCAGGTCGCGCAGCTCTCCCTCGTCGCCCGGGGCGACCGCACGGTGCTATACACGCGGCACATCCTCGACTCCCTCAATCCGATCGACTTCCAATCACCGCCGCCATCATCCGTACTCGATGTCGGCAGCGGTGGGGGGTTTCCGGGCATACCGCTCGCCATTGTCTGGCCGCGAACTCGATTCACCATCCTCGAATCACGAGAGAAGAAGGCGGGGTTCTTGGAGAGGGTTGGGCGGGAGTTGGGCCTCCGGAACGTGACGGTCGCCTGCGCGCGGCTCGAGGAATACGGGCGAACCTGGACGGCCGAACCCCACCAGAACGTTCTCATCAGGGCCCTG
>VBOX01000066.1 GCA_005893265.1 Candidatus Eiseniibacteriota bacterium
GGAGCCCACCGTGAACGTGACGTCGTTCCGCCCGTCCGATCCGCTGGCTTGCACGATCATCCGGACGTTGACACCCTGCCCGCCGACCGCCTGGAAAATCTCCGACGCGATGCCGGGACGGTCGGGAACGCCGACCAATGCGATTTTCGCAACATCGGCATCGTGCGCGATGCCTCGGATCACAACCTGTTCCATCGAATCCCCCCTCACGACTCGGGATCCTTCGTTCCAGTTGAAGCTCGACCGGACGTGAACCGGCACGTCGAACCGGCGCGCGATCTCGACCGAGCGATTGTGCAGAACCTTCGCGCCGAGGGAGGCCAGCTCCAGCATCTCGTCGTAGGAGAGCCGCGTGATCTTGCGCGCTCCGGGGACGACCCGCGGGTCAGCCGTATATACCCCATCCACATCGGTATAGATCTCGCATTCTGTGGCCTTGAGGGCCGCGGCGAGCGCGACCGCGGTCGTATCCGACCCTCCACGGCCGAGCGTGGTGACCTCGCGGTCCTTGCTCACGCCCTGGAAGCCCGCCACGATCACGACCCGGCCCCGCTTCAGCTCCTCGCGGATCCGGTCCGCCTTCACCTCGAGGATTTTCGCGCGCGTGTGCGACGTGTCGGTCACGATGCCGCTCTGGGAGCCGGTGAAGGAGACCGCCTCCTGACCCAGGTCGTTTACAGCCATGGACACGAGCGCCATCGAGATTCGCTCCCCCGCGGTCAGGAGCATGTCCATCTCGCGAGGGTGGGACCGCCCCGAGACCTTGCGCGCGAGACCGATCAATTCATCCGTAGCATCCCCCATCGCGGAGACGACCACGACCAATTCCGCGCCGCCGCGGCGCGTCCGGACGATGCGCTCGGCGACGTGCTGGATGCGCTCCGGCGACCCGACGGAGGTCCCGCCGTACTTTTGAACCAGCACCGCCATGGATTTCGGAGATGCGCCCCTAGAGAAGAGTCGAAGCGTGTGCGCCCTTCGTCGCGACGCGGCCCGGGATGGCGCGTGCCTTCACACGTTGGCGGGCGAACGCGCGAACCATCGCACCGCCGATGCGCGAACCGAATCGCGGCGCATGAAATGCCAGCAGCGTCGGGCCGCTCCCGCTGATCGTGACGCCGTATGCCCCGGCGCGGCGCCCCGCCTCCACCACTCGATCGAACCCGGGAATTAGCCGCGCGCGGTACGGCACATGGTACACGTCCCGAAGCGCTTCGGCCAAGAGTTCGAAGCGGCGGGTCGAGAGGGCGTGCGTCAGCGCCATCGCGCGCGCGGTGTTGCCCGCGGCGGAGCGGAGCGGCACCGAGGCGGGCAGGAGCGCGCGGGCCTTTTCGGTGCTGACGCGGATCGCGGGGACGACGAGCGTGATCGCCAGCCCGCGGGGGACGGGAAGGGGGAGCGCCTCCACGCTCCCGTCGAGACGGGGCATGGAAAGGGTGAGCCCTCCGAAAATCGCCGCGGCGACGTTGTCCGGGTGTCCCTCCAGGCGGATCGCCTCGCGGAAGATCTCCTCGCGCGTGTATCGCCCACCGATCCAGTGATTCGCGAGGGTCAGGCCGGCGACGATCGCCGCGGCGCTCGAGCCCAGCCCGCGCGCGAGCGGAATATCCGAGCGGATCGTGAGGGCGACCGTCGGGACCGGCCCGCCCGCGAGCCGGAGCAAGTGGCGAAACGCCCCGAGCACCTTGTCGTGGTGCGGATCGATCGCGAGATCGCTGCCTTCCCCCAGGCGGCGGATCGAGAACCCGGAGGGAATCCTCGTGGCCGAGACCTTCAGGGGGAGCCGGAGCGCCAACCCGAGGCAGTCGAACCCGGGCCCCAGGTTCGAAGTCGATGCCGGCGCCACGGCCGTCCAGCGCGTCGGACGGACGCGCGCCCGCTTCCCTCTTCGCAGGCGACGGGTCGGGGTCACTCGAGGATGACCCTACGTAAGACCTCGGGGTCGTCCTCGACCTTCTCAACAGCCTTCGAAACCGAAACCGCGCGCTCGGGGTCCTTGAGGCCGTGCCCAGTTACCGTGCAGACGATCGTGTGGAGCCCCTTGAGCCGGCCTTGCGCGCCGAGCTTCAGAACACCCGCGACGCTCGCGGCGGAGGCGGGCTCGACGAAAATCCCCTCCACTTCCGCGAGGGCTTGATAGGCGCCCAGGATCTCGTCGTCGGTCACGGTCTCGATCAACCCCCCCGAGCGGTCGCGCGCATCGAGCGCGCCCTTCCACGAGGCGGGGTTCCCGATCTTGATCGCGGTCGCGATCGTCATGGGATCCTCCACCCGGGCGCCGCGGACGATCGGGGCCGCGCCCTCGGCCTGGAAGCCGAGCATCTTGGGCCGCGCGCCGGCGGACGCGGAGGCCGCGGCCCCCGAGGCTCCGGACGCGGACGCGACGGCCGCCCGCTCCTCGTAGCCTTTCCAGGTAGCGGTGATGTTCCCCGCGTTTCCGACTGGAAGGGCGTGGGCGTCGGGCACGCGGCCGCCGAGCGCCTGGACGACCTCGTAGGCCACGGTCTTCTGCCCCTGGATGCGATCCGGGTTGATGGAGTTGACCACCACCACGCTGCCTTCCTCGGACATACTGCGCACCAGCTCGAGCGCGCGGTCGAAATTCCCGCGGATCGCGAGCACGCGCGCCCCGTAGATCATCGCTTGCGCGAGCTTCCCCAGCGCGATCTGCCCCTCCGGGATCACCACCACGCAGCGAAGCCCCGCGCGCGCCGCATACGCGGCCGCCGACGCGGAGGTGTTCCCGGTCGACGCGCAGAGCACCGCTTTGGCCCCGCGGGCCTTCGCGCGCGAGACCGCGACCGTCATGCCGCGGTCCTTGAAGGAACCGGTCGGGTTCTGCCCCTCGATCTTCACGTGGAGGTCGAGGCCCAAGCCCGCGCGCCGCGAAAGCGCCGGCATCGGGACGAGCGGCGTGCCCCCTTCGAGGAGGGTGACGACCGCATCCTCGGGTATTTCCGGGAGGATCGCTCGGAACTCCCGCACGACCCCGCGCCACGCCGCCACGGATCCCTTGGCCCCTTCCTTCGCCGCGCTCATATATCGAAAATCCGCACCGCGCGGGGCGTCTTCCGGACGGCCGGAAGCTTGGCGATCCCCTTCACTGCCTCGCGCACGTCGCGGTCCCGCGCCTCGTGCGTGAGGATCGTGATGGACGCCTCGCCGCGGATTCCCTCCGCCTGAAACATCTGCGCCACGCTGACGTTCGTCCCTCCGAGGCAAGCGGCCACCTGGGCCAGCACCCCTGGCCGGTCTTCCACGATCAGCCGGAGGTAGTACTTCGTGCGCACCGCATCGAGCGGAAGCCGCCTCTCGGGCTCGTGCTTCTCCGCGGCGCCCAGGAACCTCACCCCGGCCACGAACTCGCGCGCGGCGACGATCACGTCCCCGAGGACCGCCTGGGCCGTCGGGAGGGCGCCCGCGCCCTTCCCGTAGAAGAGCATCGACCCCGTGGCCTCGCCCCGTAGATAGATCCCGTTGAACTCATCCCGCACCGCGGCGAGAAGGTACCGTTTGGGGATGAACGCGGGGTGCACGCGGAGGTCGAGCCCCTCGGAGTTTAGGAGCGCGATCCCGAGGAGCTTGACCGTATAGCCGAAGCGGTCCGCCTGCCGCAGATCCTCCAGCTCCATCCCGATGATGCCCTCGGTCGGGATCGAGCCGTAGGCGACGTCCATCCGGAAGGCGCGGCGCACGAGGATGGCCAGCTTCTGCGCGGTGTCCGCGCCGGACAGGTCGAGTGTGGGGTCGGACTCGGCGAAGCCAAGCGACTGCGCCGCCTGGAGCGCCTCGGCAAAGTCGCGGCCGTCCCGCTCCATCGTGGAAAGAATGTAGTTCGTCGTCCCGTTCAGGATCGCGACCAGGAACTGGAAGTGCTCGGTGCGGAGCCCGTGCTCGAGCGCTTGGAGGACCGGGATTCCTCCGCCCGCCGAGGCCTCGGATCGGATCGTCGATTTCGAATCGGCCGCGAGCCGCTCAAGCTCTCCCCCATGGACCGCGAGGAGATGCTTGTTCGCCGTGACGACGGAGATTCCGCGCTGGAGCGCCGCGCGCACCGGCTCGAGCATGGATTCTCCGCCGATCAGCTCGATCAGGAGATCCACGTCTTCCGCGTTGGCAACGGCGAGAGGGTCGGTCGCGACGCGGATGCCGGTGAGGTCGCACTCACGGTGTTTGGCGGGATCCCGCACGGCGACGCGGGTGACGCGGAGGGTGGCGCCCACGGAGTCGCGGATCAGGCGTTCGCGCTCACGGAGGAGCCTGAGGAAACCTTGGCCGACGACCCCGCATCCCAAGAGGCCGATGCGAACCACGGAGGAGGGCATAGACCTCGGAGGCTACCGAAGGGGTGTTGGGCTGTCAAACCACGCTGGGGATGACGCCCGGAAGGCGGCCGCGCGGGCGCGGCCCGAAGGCCGGGCTACGCCGAGAGCCGGCGCAGCTCGTCGTCGCGGCGCGAAATGGACCAGCGCTCGCGGAATGCCTTGAGCGAGAAGGAAGGATCGACCCGCTTCACCTCGCGCGCGGCGCGGCCGAGCCTCCGGCGCGCGTCCTTGCTGCGCGTCTTGTGCCACTCCACGTAACTATCCAGGAGCTCGTCCCAGGAATTCGTCTTGTGCGATTTTTCGAAGTGCTCCTGGGTGTCGTGCTCGAGGTGATACATCTCGCCCGAGCTGAGCTCATCCAGGAGATGCAGGTACTCGCCGCTCATCCACACCATGACCTTGGTGTAGGCTTCGAAATTCCGCGAGAGCTTGTCCATCACCTCGGCGATGGCGGCGCCGCGTCCGTACAGGCGCTCCGCGTAGGCTGAGGCGAACTGATAGTAGGATTTTCCGCGCCCGGTGAGACGGCTCTGCGCGTCATCCGGCGTTTCCGGCACGTCACCCACCAGCGACGACTCACCGAAGATTCCGAGCGAGACGTAGAGGAAATCCGCGTTCGCCTTGTACACGCGGTAACGCAGCCTCTGGTCCTTTGTCTCCTGCACGCGCGCGAACACGTCCGCATCGCGCGTGGAGATGAAGCTCGATTGGAGGAGATCGTGCTGTCCCGTCACCACGCCCGCGAGAAGCGACGCGGTATAGACGTTCACGTCCTCGTCATATTCCTTGAGGTCGGAAGGCATTTCCGAGTCGATGCGCGAAAGGAGAAAGTTATTGATAAAAAAGTAGCCGACGTCCTCCCGTGAGGGGTTCGCGATCGTCGCGAGGTCCGTGGCCAACTTGATGTAGGACTTACCGCTCACTATTTTGCTCTCCGCGACGCTGGTGCCCCCATGGCACCAGTTCACTTGTGCTTTTCGCACGATCCATGCCACCCCGTTCGCATATTTCGGTTGTCTCGAAACCGCGGTCCTGATTCCGGATAACCGATCTACATCCAGAGGCTTGCACCATTCTAACATCGCGGGTCCCTGGGCGCCAAAATCTTGACTGGCCCATAACAGATGTGGAGGAAGCAACATGTAGAGGAAACTCCGCATCACCACCGTGAAATAGACCGCAAACAACGTAACCACAGCGCCATGGATCCACTTCACCCGCTTCCGGTATCGCCACAGGAGGACACACCCAAGGGTGGGAACCAAAGTCTTGTAGAGCCAGAAGATGTAGGGGGAGTGCTCAAGCAGGAAGGCCATGATCCGGTTGGCCTCCACCATGAACCGTGCATTCAGCAAGTAGACCGTCTGGGCCGCGTCGGTGAAGTTGAGGACGCCGACCAGCCAGAGGAGCCAAAGCAGGCGCTGCTCGGCTCTTGCGGCCGCGCGCCTATCCCTGCGCCGGCGCTGAACGCCTCGCCGGTCCGATCCTTCGAACTTCGCCATCGATCCTCCTCGAATCCGATCGTGGGGGATGAAGCGTCCGGCCAAGTATCGGCAAATGGCAAACGAACTTGCGCCTGATTTGACAGGCCGTAAACCCGATGCTAGTCTGCGTTCCATTCGAGGTGGGAGGCCGGGTTCCATGGAAGTCCTGATCGGCAGCGACGCCATCCAGAGCCGGGTCCGCGAGATCGGAAGGCAGATCGCGCGCGACCATCCGGCGGGCGTCCCGCTCTTGATCGGGGTGCTTCGCGGATGCGTCATCTTCATGGCCGACCTCATGAAGAGCCTCCCCATCCCCCACGAGATCGATTTCATCAGTGTCTCCAGCTACGAGCATTCGTCGCAGTCCTCCGGGACGCCGCGCCTCGTGAAGGACATCGGACGCGACATCGCGGGGCGCGACGTGATCATCGTCGAGGACATCGTGGATACCGGCTACACGCTCGAGTTCCTTAGACGCACCTTCCTCGCGCGAAACCCGGCTTCCCTCAAGACCGTGGCGCTTCTCGACAAGAGGCCGCGCCGAGAGTGCCCGGTGCCGATCGACTACATCGGATTTGAGATCCCGGATCGCTTCGTCGTCGGCTACGGCCTCGATTTCGCGGAACGTTTCCGGCACCTTCCCTATGTCGCCGCACTCTCCCCCGAGGAGCTCCTGCCACAGCCGACCGCCCGCTCCGTGGGAGCGGCGTAGCCGATGGTCTCGGATTCGCAGCGCCGTGGGATCCTGATCGGACTCGCGGGCGGAACCGGAGCCGGCAAGACCCTCGTCGCGCAAACGATCGCCCAGGACCTAGGAAGCGATTCGGTCCTGCTCATCGAGCAGGACTCGTATTACAAGGACCTCCACCACATTCCGCTCGGCGAACGCGAGAACCGGAACTTCGACCATCCCGACTCGTTCGATCGCGATCTCTTGCGCGCCCACTTGGAGAAGCTTCTCGCGGGGGGCGAGGTGGACATGCCGATCTATGACATGCGCACCCACACGCGGGTGAGCCAGCCGCTCCGGATCCGAGGACGCCGCATCATCATGCTCGACGGGCTCCTCGTGCTCGAGGATCCCGGGCTCCGCCATTTGATGGACATCAAGATCTACGTCGACGCCGATCCCGATATTCGATTCATCCGGCGTCTGAAGCGCGATCTCACCGAGCGCGGCCGCACGCTGGATCAGGTGATCCGCCAGTACGAATCGAGCGTGCGTCCGATGCACCTGCAGTTCGTCGAGCCTTCGAAGCGCTACGCCGACCTCGTCATTCCCGAGGGGGGGTACAACTTCGTCGCGATCGACCTCATCAAGACCAAGATCCAATCCCTCCTCGCCGAGACGGCATGACCGCAAGGCTCAAGCCCGCACGACCGGGACCGAGGACCAGGTCGTGATGGATTGGGTCCCGCTCGTCAACTTCCCGCTCGAATGGGCCGCGATCGCGCTCTTGGCCGCCGGCGCGATCTATTGGGAGCGCTCCGCGCTGAGCGGGGTCGGGATCGAAGGCTGCATGCTCTCGGCGGTGCTCGGCTTCTGCCTGGGATACGAGTGGAGCGGGAGCTACGTCATCGCGGTGGGCGCGGCGGCCGGGGGCGCCATGGCATTCGCCCTGGTCGCGGGTGCGATCTTGCTCGCCTTTCGCGCCGATCCCACGGTCGGAAGCTTCTGCTTGAGCCTCGTGCCCACGTGCGCCCTGGTGCTCTTTTCCCGCGCGGGCCCGCTCAAGCTCATGACCGAGACGCCTCCACCCGGGCTGATCGGCGGCACGATCTTCGCGGGCACGTACGCCGAGGACTTGCTCGCGAGCCCCGGGCTGATCGTCGCCCCTTTGGTGCTCGCGATCGCCGGGTTCATCATGCTGAAGACGCCCTATGGCCTGAGGCTTCGTGCCTATTCCGAAACGCCCGCCCTTGCGCGCCGAGGGCCGGGACGGGTTGTGTGGGTTCGCCTGTCGGGAGCGGCGCTCGGCGCGCTCTGGGCCGTCCCCGCGGCGGCGATCCTTCTCCGCGTGCATCCGGCCTCTGCTCCGTTCGGGCTGGGGTACGTCGCGCTCGCGTGCGCGGTCGCCGGACGTTGGGGGTTTTTGCCGGCTATCTTGATGTCCGCGGGACCCGCCATCCTCCGCACGCTTCGTCCCTACGTCCCGGCCGGCACGGCGGGAGGGATCGCCCTCGAGGCCGCGCCGTTCGTGCTGGCACTCTTCTACCTGGTCCTTTTCTCGCGCCGCGCGCTCCGCGCTTCGGGGTCACGGAAGTCGCGCCTCGACCCGGACGTTCTGTGACCCCGGCCAAGACCGCGTCCTCGCGTTCGCATCGACCCGCGCCGTTCCATCCCGACGAAGCGCTCCAGGTCGTCCGCCGCCGCACCACCCTTGTGCCGAAGGTGGCGCTCGTGCTCGGGAGCGGCGTCGGCGTCCTGGCCGAGGGGGTCGCGTGGGAGGCGACCCTCCCGACGGAGGAGATCCCGGGCCTCCCGCGCTCCACCGTGCCGGGACACTCGGGGCGTCTCCTCTTCGGGCGCTGGGCGGGGCGCTCGGTCGTGGTCGCACAAGGCCGTGCCCACCTCTACGAGGGATACTCCGCCGAGGAGGTCACCCGCGTCGTACGGCTCTTCGCGGCGCTCGGCGCCAGATCTCTCGTGCTGACGAACGCCGCAGGGGGCATCTCCTCGCGGATGACGCCCGGGACCCTCATGCTCGTCGAGGATCAGTTGAACCTCCAATGGCAGGCCCCCGGGCGGCCGGGACAGGGCTCCCCCGGTGACCCGCGGGCGGCGCAGGGCATGGGCCCCTCCGGCCCAACGAACCCGCGCGGGCTCGCCTCGCGACCGGTCTACTCGCCCGATCTTCTCGCGAAGGCGACGCGCGCGGCGGTGAACGCGGGCGTCCACGTCGAGCGCGGGATCCTGGGCGTGACCCTCGGGCCCTCTTACGAGACGCCCGCCGAGGTCGCGATGCTCGAGCGCATGGGCGCCGACGCGGTCTGCATGTCCACCGCGGCCGAGGTCGCCGCGGCGAACGAGATCGGCCTGCCGGTCGCGTGCATCTCCTGCGTCACGAACTGGGCCGCGGGAAAGAACCCCGCTTACACCGCCCGCCTGAAGCACGACGACGTCACGACCGGCGTCGCCGCGGTCGCGCCGGCGCTCCGCTCGGTCATCGAGCGGCTCATCCTCGCGCTGGCGTAGCCATGGTTTCCCTTCTTCACGCGTGGGATGCGTGGCTGCTCTGCCTTGTGCTGGCCGGGCTCGTCCCCTTTCACGGTGCTCTCGCCTACGGGCGCTTGAAGTCGGGGCCCGATCCGATCCCGACCGGGACCAAGCTCCGCCTCTACGCGACGATCATCGCCATGGAGTGGGGCCTCGTCGCGCTGACCTTTGCGGTCCTCCATCACCACGGGCTCACGCTGGGCGACGTGGGGCAGCGACTGGGCAATCCCGCGCTCACGCTCTCCGCCATGGTGGTCGGCTTTCTTGGGCTCGCCGCGATCACCGCGCTGAACGCTCGGCAGATTCGCGGCGCCGAACGCGAGGAGCTCGAGCGTTCGGTGGAGCGCGCGCGCAAGTTCGTGCCGATCGAATCCACGGAGGTCGCCGCGTTCGCCATCGTGTCCCTGACCGCGGGGATCTGCGAGGAGATCCTCTACCGCGGGTGGCTCGTGACCTTCCTCGGGGCGTTTTTCGGATCGATCTGGATCGGCGTGGTCGTCGCGGCGGCTCTCTTCGGGCTCGGCCACGCATACCAGGGGTGGAAAGGGATTCTGGCAACCGGGATCTTGGGGGTTCTCTTCGGGGCGATGTTCGTCGGGGTGAAGAGCCTCGTCCCGGGACAGGCGCTCCATGCGGGGATCGACATCGTGAACGGGGTGCTGGCGGGCGGGATCGTGAAGCGGCTCGGCCCCCCGCCCGGCGGCCCGGTCCCGGACTCCGGCCCGCCGCCTACCGACCCGGCTCCGCCTACCGCAACGTGACCTTCATGATCCGGTCCCCGGGCATGAGGCGCTCCACGACCTCCATCCCCCGCGTGACCTTCCCGAACACGGTGTAGCGCCCCTCGAGCCGCGGTTGCGGCGAGAGGGTGATGAACCATTGGCTCCCGCCGGTGTCCTTTCCCGAAAGCGCCATCCCCACCGTTCCGGTCTCATAGGGCCGATCGTTGTACTCGCACGGGATCATGTAGCCTGGGCCGCCCCATCCGTCCCCCCGCGGGCAGCCGTCCTGGACGACGAAGTTCGGAACGACGCGGTGGAACGCGATCCCGTCGAAGTATTTCGCTCGCGCGAGCTTCACGAAATTCTCGACCGTCCCGGGCGCGTGGGCGTGATCGAACGCCAGCGTGATGATGCCCCGTTCCGTGTGGATGAGCGCCGTTCGCGGAACGAGGCTCTCGCTCACCGCGCGCAGCAGCGGATTGCTCACGAGGCCGATCGAATCGGGCGGCAGCCCGAGCGCCAGGCACACGGTCTCGCGGATCCGGCGCTCGGGATCGCGACGTACACGGGCGAGCGCCGCGAGCGCGTCTCTTGTCTTGATCGCGGCCAGGGCCGAGGCGGCCGCTGCGCGTATGTCGGCGTCGTCGGTGGTGCCGACGCGCGCGAGGAGCGAAGCGAGCGACGGCACCGACGCACTGTCCCCGAGCTGGCCCAGCGCGTCCGCCGCCGAGCTGACCACGGTGAAGTCTCGCGCGCCGAGAAGCGCCCGGAGAGCGGGAATCACCTTGGTGGAATCCGTTTTCCGTTGCGCGAGACCCGCGACCGCGCCCGCGGCCTGCGGCGCGTCGGTCGAGTCGCGCGCGCGCGCGAGGAGCGTTTGGAGCGCCATCGGACCGGGCACCGGCCCGAGAGCCTCCATCAGTCCGGCACGCATGAATCCGGGGAGCAGATCGAGGGGCTGAGCGATCGCCGGGATCGCCCGCTCACCCTGGATCTTGAGAAGGGCGATCGCGGCGCCCTGGACGACGCCGGTCGCGGAGTCGGAGAGCGCCCGCGTGAGCGCCGCCACGGAGACGCTGTCTCCAAGCGTGCCGACCGTCAGGGCGGCCTCCCAGCGGACGTGCGCGCTCGGATCCGCGAGGAGCGCCCGGACCGCGCCGGCCTGCCCCTTCGCGCCCAGAACCCCGAGCGCGTGCGCCGCGTTCACCCGCACGCGCCAGGCGGGATCGCGCAGGAGCGTGGCCAGAAGCCCGGCCGCCGATGAATCCGCCGCCTCGCCCAGCGCGCGGGCGGCGCTCATCCGCACGACTTCGACCTTGTCGCGAAGGAGCGTTCGCAGGGCGGGCGCCCCAGCCCGATCGCCGATTCGGCCCAACGCATAGGCGACGCGCCATCGCATCTCGGGACGCGCGTCCGTGGCGTGGGCGGAAAGCGGCGATATGAGCGCACGGTCGCGGATACGCGCGGCCGCGAGGGCCGCGTCCCAGCGCTCGGGCTCGAGCCTGGCACTCAGGGCCCGCGATATCGTCGGGGCGCTCCCGTGCGCTCCGATATAGCCGAGAGCCACCACCATCGCCTCGCGCGCTCCCAGATCCGGCTCACGCTCCCAGCGGAGCGCGAGAGCGGGGGAGGCGGTCGAGTCCCCCATGAGCCCCAACGCGAACGCGGCCTGCCGGCGCACGGCTGCGGATCCATCGCGGAGTGCTACGACCAGCGCGGGAACGCTGGCGCGCTCCTGGATGAGCCCGAGCGCGCGCGCCGCGCCGGCACGCGTCACGGCGGAGCGGTCGCGAAGGAGCGCTCCGGAAAGGCCGGTGGTATCGCGCTCGGCCGCGCGACGCTCGAGCCACGCGACGCGCGCCTGGGCCGGCGCGGGGGGAGCCTGCGCCCCCGCCACGGGAGCAAGAGCGCACAGAAGGAGGACGCTGCCCACCACCGCCGGCCTCACCACGGCCTCACCCCACCGCGCATCGATCCTCCGCGAGCAACGGAAGTGCTGCGTCCAGGACGTCGCGCGGCTCCACCGATTCGAGCCTACCATCCGCCCCCCGCACGCTTCGCACGCAGCGCCCGACCGGCCGCCACTCGGCGGGATCGGTCCAGCCGTAGATCCCGATCGAGGGACAGCCCGTCGCCCCCGCGAGATGGAGCGGCCCCGTGTCGTTTCCGACGTAGAGCGCGGCGCGCGCGAACCGCGCCGCAAGCGTCGGGATGGCCTCGTTCCGCACGACCGGGAGCGTCATCCGGAGCGCCGAGCTCACCGCTTCCACCGTACCCTGGTCCTGAGGCCCCTCGAGCCACCAGACGGAATACCCGCGCCCGACCAACTCGCGGGCAAGGGCCGCGAAGCGGTCGGCGGGCCAGCGGTTGTGGTGCTTCCCCGCGCCGGGATGGAGGTAGACGGCGTTCTCGGGCGCGTGCGCGAGGAGCGCGGGATCGGGGATGTAGTAGGGAGGCTCAGGAGCGGCGCCGGCTCCGACCGCGCGCGCGAGCGCCAGGTTTACCTCGGATTGGTGGAGAGGCGGTGCGGCCCCGGTGCCGCGGTTCGGCGCGGGGCATGTCTCGGTGCCGCCCGCCACGCGCGGGTACGCCACGGGCAGCGTCAGATCCGCTCGATCGCGCTCTCGATACCACGCGGCGTCGAAGCCCACGCGGTCGCGCGCTCCCGACCACCGCACGAGCATGGCCGCGCTCCTTGAATACGAGACGGTCGTGAAGTAGACAGCCAGGTGGGGTCGGGGACCCGGCAACCCACGCAACCCGGCCCGCGCGACGCCAAAAAAATTCCGCGTGTCGACCACGCGGATCTCATCGGCCCATGGCTGGCCGAGGACGGCGCCTGCATTCTGACGCCCGACGAACAATACAATGTGTGCGTCACGGAATCGCTCTCGAATCGAGCGGATCGCGGGAACGTTCAGGAGGAGATCGCCGAGCTGATTCTGGGGGCGGTACAGGTGAATCCGGGTCGAGGCCGAAGGGGTCGGCCCGGCCGCGGACATGCTCAAACCATCTTGGGCGGCTCGCCGCCCTTCAACCTCAGCTTTTCAATCTCGATCACCTTCACGAGACGATCATGGCATCCGACGGGCATGACCTGCGGCTTGGCGTCGTTTTCATGCTTGTAGAGTTTGATCGTCATGGTGAGGGTGTCGAATTCGGCACGGCAGTCGGAGCAGAAACCGATGTGTTTTCGCATTTCCGCGACCAGATCCGCTTTCATGTCCGCGTCGAGATAATCGGATATCGAGTCGAGGACCTCCTTGCACGTCAGCATCAGTGGGCTCCCATGACACGTTTCGGTTTGGCGTTCTCGCTGAAGTAACCGGCGATACGGTTTCTCACCTTGAGGCGCGCCCGGTGGAGCCGCGACTTCACGGCCGCCACGGATAGATCCAGAATGTCCGCCACTTCCGCATTGGACATCTCCTCAATGTCGCGCAGGACGAATACCTGGCGAAACTCCGGAGGAAGGGCCCCGATCGCCTCATCCATCACCTGCTGCAGCTCCCGGTTGAGAAGTTGCTCCACGGGTCCCGGAGTCCAGTCCGCGATGTTGACCGGGGTCTCACGCTCATCGGCGTCTTCGATGGAGACCGTGGGAAGCTGCTTTTTCCGCAAACGCATCAATGCGGAGTTCGCGGTGATGCGATAAATCCAGGTCGAAAAGGTGGATGCACCCTGGAAGGATTTGATGCCGCGATACGCGCGGAGGAACGTGTCTTGGAGTACGTCCTCCGCATCCTCGGGATTGCGCACCATCTTCAGCGCCAAACTGTAGACCTTCGATTCATAGCGGGAAATCAACTCTCCAAAGGCCCTCTCGTCGCCCTCTTTGGATTTTCGGACGAGTTCCTCATCGGTAGGAGCGGGCACTCTCGTTCCTCGCCTTCCTTTGATTCTGCCTGTGGGGAGCCGGTTCGATCAAAAACGCTTGTCGATAAGGCTATGGGGGCGGCGCTACGGTGTCAAGAAGTGCAGACTGCCCGTGTAGAGAGCACATCATGTGTCCGCTTTTTAGCACGTCATTTGTCCGCTTCCCTTTTTGGGGTTGGGGTGGGGACCCTCCCGGGTCTGGAAGGAGGGCCTGGGATGATCCTGAGACCGACCCCGCAGGAGCGGGCGATGAAGGTGAAGGACGTGATGGTGCGGGCGCTGGCAGGGGAGCTTAGTTGGCTTCAGGCCGCAGATTTGGTGGGAATGAACGTTCGAAGCATGCGCCGCTGGCGACGGCGGCTGGAGACATGGGGTATGGAGGGGCTGGTCGACCGACGCTTCCGTCCATCCTCGCGAAAGGTACCCGGACGGGTCATTGCGTGGATCCTGGGGCAGTACAAGAGCCGGTACCAAGGCTTCAACGTGCGACATTTCCATGCGGTGCTGAAGCGGGAGCACGGGTTCCGCTACTCGTATTCTTTCGTGAGGCAGGTGCTCCAACACGGAGGACTGGTGAAGACGATGCGTCCTCGAGGGCGGCACCGGCTCCGGCGAGAGCCCAGGGCCATGTTCGGAGAGCTCCTCCACATCGACGGGAGCGTTCATCGCTGGCTCGCCCGCTCTCCCGAGGAGCGCGCTTCGCTGATCACCATCGTGGATGACGCCACGAAGCAACTGCTCTACGCGCAGCTCGCTGAGGCAGAGAGCACCGCCACCATCATGGAGGCGCTCACAGCAGTGTTCCGTCGCTGCGGGCTAGCCCAAGCCCTTTACTCCGACCGAGCGAGCTGGGCCGCCCACACTCCGGTGAGGAATGAACCCGTCGACAGGACCAAAATCACCCAAGTAGGCCGAGCCCTGAAGCGACTCGGCATCGAGCACATCCTCGCCTACTCCCCTCAGGCCCGAGGCCGGAGCGAACGGGTGAATCGTACGTTGCAAGACCGCCTCGTGAATGAGCTTCGCATTCATGGGATCCGTACGATCGAAGGGGCGAACCGCTATATCGCCGACCACTTCCTCCCCGGCTACAACCTCGAGTTCGGCCGCGCCCCGAGCGATCCCGCCTCAGCGTTCGTATCCCTCGGCAGCGTCGATCTCAATCAGATCCTCTGCTTTGAGGAAGAGCGCGTCGTCCAGAAGGACAATACCGTTGGCTGCGAGGGGCTCCGGCTCCAAGTGCCCAAACAACGCGGCCGTACCACCTGCGCCGGCCTTTCACTCATCGTCCGGCGCCACCTCGACCAGAGCTACAGCGTATGGCGAGGCACTCAGCGTATCGCTATGTACGACTCCCGGGGACGGCTCCCAGCCGCCTCCAAAAAAGCGGCCCCTCCGACTCCCAATTTCCAGACCGGAGAGGCCGCATAACCATGCGGACACTTGACGTGTCAAACGCGGACATTTTGATTTGCTTGTTACAGAAGTGCAGACTGCCCGGTGGCCCGGGAGTGCAGATTTTGCGGAAGCTCAGACTACGCTTAGACGATCCGCCTCGGACGGGGTTCCCACCCGCCGCTCACGCGGACGGTCGATGCCGTGGCGCCGCATCTTCGAACGCAAGCTCCCGCGGCCGATCTTGAGGAGTCGCGCCGCCTCCACGACGTTGCCGTCCGCGCGGTCGAGCGCCGCCTGGATCACGGCCCGCTCGACGGCCGGAAGGGACACGCCCTGCGGAGGAAAGGTGATGTTGAAGCCGGAGAGATCCTCCGTCCCCGACTCACCGCTCGTGTGGGGCATGGCCAGCTCCGCCGGTCCGATCTCTTCCGAGCGCGCGAGAAGAACGGCGCGCTCGATCACGTTCGACAGCTCCCGCACGTTGCCCGGCCAGACGTACCGGGCGATTTCTCGCTCGGCATCGGCGGAAAGACCAGCCGTGCGTCCCAGCTTCCGTGCCACGCGCTCGACGAAAATCCGCGCGAGGAGCACAGGATCCCCCTCCCGCACCCGCAGGGGGGGAATCTCGATGGGCACGACGTTCAGGCGATAGTAGAGATCCTCGCGGAAGCGTCCCTGTTTCACCTCGTTGATCAGCTCCCGATTCGTCGCCGCCAGGATCCGGACGTCGACGGGAATATCCCGCGAGCCGCCTACCCTTCTCACGATCTTGGAGTCGAGGAACTTGAGGAGCTTCGCTTGAAGGGTGAGCGGAAGCTCGCCGATCTCGTCGAGGAAGACGGATCCCCCCTCGGCGGCCTCAAAGAGGCCGATGCGGGTTTGCGTCGCGTCGGTGAAGGCGCCCTTCTCATGGCCGAAGAGCTCCGATTCAAGAAGCTCGCGCGGGATTGCGGCGCAGTTCACATCCATGAATGGCCCTTGCTTCCTCGGGCTCTCGCCATGAATTGCCCGCGCGAAGAGTTCTTTGCCCACTCCAGACTCGCCCAGGATGAGAACCGACGTCGCGCTCGACTCGGCGACCCGCCGCGCCAGATCCACCGATTCCTGGATCGCGAGGCTATGCCCGACGATGCGGTCGAAGCGGAATTCCTGCTCGATGCGCGCATGCTCGCGCTGCTGGCGCGCCTGCTGCGCGACGGACCGGCCCGCCGCGCTGAGAAGGGCGTCCAGCTGGGTGAGGTTGACCGGCTTGAGGAAGATGTTCCGCACGCCGAGCTCGAGCGTCTCGGTCGCCTGCTGGGTATCGCGATCCGCGAGCACCACGAGCTGGAGCTTGGGCCAATGATCCTTGAGCTGGCGAATCGCCGCCCGCTTTTGCTCCAGCGCCTGCGTGATGGCGGCCGGCAACCCAGACGCGGTCGGTCCAAAGTCGACCAGCGCGATCTCGCAGGAATCATTCCCCCCCCGTGCGAGATATTGGGGCACGTGGTCCGCGACGCGGACGGTGCAGTCCCGGCTCGTGATGTGCTCGACCAGGGAATCGCGTTCGTTCCCCGGCGGCATGATGACGGCTATGTTGAGATTCATACGCTTAGGGCTCTCCCGAGCTTATTGCGGGGCCTTCAGTTGAGGCGGTCCCGACCCCCGCCTACATCGTTATCGGCGGGGGGGCGGAGGATGGTTAGCGGGAAGTGAGGCCCGGGGTGTCCGCGGTTGGCGAGAAATAGTGCTGGACACGTATCTATCAGATATATATCTTTGAGATATATATGGCGGCGCGCACCCGGTCCACCCCATACGCGGTCCTCGGCATGCTCAGCTTGGCCCCGATGTCGGGCTACGACATCCGCAAGGAAGCGGCCTCGAGCATCGGCTACTTCTGGAACGAGAGCTACGGACAGATCTATCCCGCGCTCCGCGAGCTCCAAGCCCGCGGCCTCGCAAAGCGCCGCGCCGATCGGCACGCCGGGCATCGCGACCGCCAGGTCTACGAGATCACCGAGCGAGGGAGAGAGGCGTTGCATCTCTGGCGAGCCGAGCCTCCCCGCGCGATGCCGCTGCGGAATGAGCTCCTGCTGAAGTTGTTTTTCGGCGAACGAAGCTCCGTGGAGCACGACGTCGGCTGGATCGAGCAGGTAATCCGCGAGGAATCCGAAGCCCTTCGCCAATATCGCCGCATCAAGCACCAGATCATGAAGGAACAGCGCGACCACCCGAGCCTTCCCTTCTGGCTCATTACCCTGAGCTACGGCCAGCACCATTCTCGCGCCGTGCTCCGGTGGGGTCGCGAAACACTGAATGCGCTCCGCGCCGTCGAAGGTGGAGCCGCGAGAAGAGGTTCCGCACCATGAACGAAGACGCCGTACCTACCGCGCCCGCGGGATCTCCCACCCCCGCGGCGGCCCGCCGCCTCGTCGCCCCGCTCTGGCACACGGGCGTGCTCCTGGCCGTGCTCGCGGCGCTCACCGCGTACGGGATCTACATGCAGAGCATCGCGCGGAGCGGGACGCAGCTCGTGCAGCACCGCGGCTCGGCGCTGCCGATCTACCTCATGCTCATCGTGTTCGAATGGGGACTGCTTCGATTCGTCACGGCGGCCGGACTTCGGAGGACCGGAACCCAGCTTCGCGATCTCATCGGCGAGAGGTGGGAGAGTTGGAAGGACGTGCTACGGGACGTCGCGATCGCCCTGGCGGTTTGGGCCGTGTGGGCCGCTCTGGAGACCTTTGTCGGTCAAATGCTCGGGAAGGACAGCGCGAAAGACATAAGCTCCCTTCTCCCGCGAGACCCACTCGAAATCGCGGTTTGGGTCGCGCTGTCCTTGACGGCGGGCTTCTGCGAGGAGGCGGTTTTCCGAGGCTATCTCCAGAAACAGATCCAAGCGCTGACGGGAAACACGCTCGTCGCGGTTCTCGCGCAGGCCGTGATCTTCGGGGTGTCGCACGGGTATCAGGGGCTCAGGAACGTCATCGCCATCACGGCGTTCGGCGCCCTGTTCGGCGCGCTCGCGATCTGGCGGCGAAGCTTGAAGCCCGGCATGATCCTGCACGCTTGGACGGATGTCTTCAGCGGGATCTTCGCGAGGCGAGGAGCGTAGTAGGCGGCTCTATTTCTTGGCCGCGGCGAAGCGCTGCTTCAGCTCCTCGAAGAAATTCAGCGTGATGTCGAACCGCGTGATCTCGTCCTCGTTCTCCGCCTTCTGGATGCCGAGGAGCTTCCCGTCGGGGAGGATGTCGAACAGAGGGTCCGCGATCCGAAGCGCGTCGAGGTCCCACGCGACCGAGGGCACCGACGCCGTAAGCTCCGGCTTCGTCGCGATCGAGACCGACATGATCTTGTTCTGCGGCGTGCGGTAGTAGAGGCGCCGGCCATCCCGGCTCCACAAGGGGTGTTCCCCTCCCCCCTCCGAAACCACGAGCGGGTCCCCGGCCGGCGCGTTCGAGCCCCATCCACACACGTAGACCTCGCGCCTTCCCGTCTCGTCCGATACGAACGCGATGGACTGCCCATCCGGCGCGAATGCTCCCCCGCCGTACTCGGCGCCACCCTCGAAGAGCGGAGGCGGCCCGGGCGGCAGCTGCTCCGAGGCCGCGCCCGGCGGAGCCGACCCGGGAATGCTGGCGAGCTGCTGCTTTCCCGTGACTGTCATGGAAACCAAGATATGCGATCCATCCGGGGACCAGGACAAGGGAGCGAGATCATATCTCGGCCCGCTGCGGAAGATGAGGCGAGGCGTCTCCGTCCCCGCGACGGATGCCACGTAAATGCCGTCCGCCTCCGTTCGCGCGAATTGTGCGTATGCGATCCGGGATCCGTCCGGGGACCAGCAAGGGAAGTCGCAATCGGCATCCGGCAACGCGATCACGCGTCTCGAGACGCGCCGCCCCCGCTCCGAAACCCAAATCTCGTACAGCGGTTTGGTGTTCGAGATCACCCCGGCAAAACGATTCCCGGTCGGTGACACGGCCATGCAGCTTTCGAAGGCCTGTCTTTCCCCCGACCACTCGGACGCCGTGCCGCCGGGGCTCACGATCACCGCGCGGCGGTCGGCCCACGCAGCACCTCCGGGCGCGATTTGCAGGGTTCCGTTCTGCGACAGATCAAAAGCGGCATTACGCCATCCCGCGTCAGCGCGAAGCCCATCCATGACGGGCAAAGGCTCTCCTACGAGCGCGAGTTTTCCGAGATCGAAGGGCGCCGCGTACAGCACGTCATGGCGTGTAAACAAAACGTGTCCCGTAGGTGCGTAATGAGGGCTCCCGCCGTCCGGGAAAAGGATCCGAGTCTTCCCGGTCTTCAGATCGACGATGCTGATGCCCTGACGATATCCGCCTCGCTCGTAGAAGGTCGCCTGCAGAAGCGCTGCCCGATTGCCCGGCAAGAGCCCCGCGAAGACGAAGGATGCGCTGGAGTCCGGCGTGTCGAACTTCATCGGTTTCGACGGTGGTTCGCCGCTCTTAGGGACGCGCACGAAATTCTTCCCCCGGTCGGCGGCAACGATCAGGTCGCCGGAAGGAAGCCATAGGGCGGCGCCCGACCAGTTATCTCGGTAGTCGGCGACCGGAACCGGTGGCGCGCTTCCATCGAGCGGCACCTTGAAGAGTCGTGCCTGCGCCGTGCGGTCGGAGATGGGCGCGGCGAAGACAACCCAGCGCCCGTCGGGGCTGAACCCGAATCCCATGGCGCCTTCGGTGCCCCGAATCGGTTCGAACGAGGTCTTGTTGAAGAGTCGGGTATAGATCCGAGGACGCGGCTGACCCGCCCCAGTCGCGCCCGCCGGGGTGGTTGCTCCGGATACAGCACGCGGCTGAGCGATCAGCACTTCCATGCTCCCGTCCGGGGTGAGATCCGCATCCAGCGCTTTGAGATCGGGTGGGATCGGAAGGGACAGGCGCGTCACGCTGCGGTCCGTGCGGCGCATGCTAGACGCAAGATCGCCGGCGCCGCCCCAGAGCTTGATACCCAGCGCCGCGCCGAAGGCAAGCCCGATTCCGAAAAGGATACCGCCACGTCCCTCGAACAGGCGTTGCATGCGGGACAGCGGCCTGGGGGCTGCGGCGGGCTCGGCTGCGGCGTATGCGCTTGCGTCCGCAGCGCCCGTCCCCGCCCGCTGCTCCAGTACCAGCCGCGCCTCCCCGATGTCGCGGAGACGCTTCCTCGGATCCTTCTCGAGGCAGCGCTTGAGGAGCTCACGAATGCGCGTGGGCGTCGTCTTCGGGAGCCGGGTCCATTCCACGTCCCGCTCGAGAATCCTCGCGATCGTGTCGCTGACCGTCTCCCCTTCGAACGCGCGCTTCCCGGTGAGGCACTCGTAGAGCACGCACCCGAAAGACCAGATGTCGGTGCGGCGATCGACGGCCTTCCCGCGCGCCTGCTCGGGCGAGAGATAGGCCGCGGTGCCGAGGATCACGCCGGGAAGCGTCGCCGGCGATTGGACCGTGGGCGACTGTGGGAGCACCGGGGACTCGGTGAGAGTGGGTGAGTTGGCGAGCAGGTCGCGATCGTCCGCGGCCACCTTCCCCTTCGCGAGCCCGAAATCGAGGACCTTCACGTGATCGCCGGGCGTGATCATCACGTTCCCGGGCTTCAAGTCGCGGTGGATCACCCCGTTTTCGTGAGCCGCCTCGACCCCCGCCGCGATCTGGAGACAGATTTCTTGAGTCTCCGCCAGCGGGAG
This sequence comes from Candidatus Eiseniibacteriota bacterium, assembly GCA_005893265.1. Lineage (GTDB taxonomy): Bacteria > Eisenbacteria > RBG-16-71-46 > SZUA-252 > SZUA-252 > WS-7. The sequence continues at coordinate 20,700 of VBOX01000066.1, forward strand.
CGGTCCGCGAAGGAGCCGCGCTGCGAGCGTCTCCCCCTCGACGTGCTCGAGCGCGAGATACCGTCGCCCGCCGCTCTCTTCCACTCCATAAATCCCCGCGATGTTCGGATGATTGAGCGAGGCGAGCGTTTTCGCTTCGCGCTCGAAGCGCGCCAGCCGGTCCGGATCGGCGGCGACGTCGTCCGGCAACGCCTTGATCGCGACCGCGCGGTCGAGCCTGGTATCCCGGGCGAGGTACACGATGCCCATGCCGCCGCGGGCGAGCTCGCGCTCGATGCGGTAGGGACCGACCTGGGCGGGGATGCCCGCGCCCGTCGGTGAAGGTGCGGGGCTCAATCGAACTCGCTTCTCGCGGGCGGCGGGGACTGCTCGGGACCCACCCGGCCGATCTGGATGTCGGCCCGCGAATAGTTCTCGCCTCGCACGTGGGAGCCCGCGAGCCGGCGCAGCATCGTGATCTGTCCCGTGTGGTTCAAGGAGTCGGCGATGGCGCCCTGGAACATCCGCTCGGCCGGCTTGTGGAGAGGCTTCTTCGAAGCCAGGTAATCATCGAATGCCTTGAGCGCCGCGAAAAAGCGCTTCACCTCGCGGTCCCAGGGAAGCGGAGTCGCGTTGTGCCACGCCTCCTCCCCCTTCGCCTGCGACAGCGCCCAGTCGAGCAGATCGCCGATGTGCGCGAGGATCTCGATCGGCGTGCGCGTGGTCGGCCCCGCCTTGAAATCCGCAAATGACGCCGGCGCGCCGCGCACCGCCTTCCCGCAGCGATAGGCTAACGTCGCTACCGTGTGACGAAGGAATGTGCGGGCGTCATCCAGTCCGGGTTTTCGCGTGGTTCGCCTCTCGGCGCCTCTTGGGTTCATCGGGGTTGCAGCTTACCACCGCGGTCAACCGGGGATTGCAGCTTGGTAGTCAATTCGGACCCGGTCGTACCATTCTGAACAACCCTCCCGGGTTGGCTCCGGCCACTTGGCCCTCCCGACCTTCGACTGCGGCGCAGGGTCAACAGCTTCCCCCGGCTGTCCAAACGTGCCCTCCGATTGGCACGCCTCATGCCAATTGTAAGGAAGTTCGCCGGTAATCAACGGCCGTCGACCGCTACTCGCAACTTCCATCAGGAGAGTCATGGCCGGGCGTAACTTCTCCCTTCGCGTCGCGATGTATTCCCACGATACCTTCGGGCTCGGGCATATCACGCGAACGCTTCGCCTTGCGCGCGCGACGGTCGAGGCGATTCCCAACGCGAGTGTGCTCGTGCTCACGGGTTCGCCCATTGCGCATCGCCTCACGTTTCCGCAAGGCGTTGAATACGTCAAGCTTCCTTCCGTCCGCAAGCGCGGCCCCGAAACGTATGTCCCGCGCGAGCTGGGCATTCCATTCTGGCGTCTCCGGCAGATGCGGGTGCGGATCCTCCGCGACGCCCTGCGGCTTTTCCGCCCCCATATCTTCTTTGTGGACAATGTGCCGCTCGGAATGAAGGGAGAGATCCTTCCCTCGCTGGAAGATCTCAAGAAACATGGCACGGCGCTGCACCTCAATCTGCGCGACATCCTTGACGAGCCCGGGATTGTGCGGAGCCAGTGGGCCGAAGACGGTACTCACGATGTCCTGAACTCTCTCTACGACGAGGTCCACGTCTTCGGCGACCGTTCGATCCATGATTCCGCCGCGGAGTACGGCCTCCCCGCCTGCAAGACCCTCTTTCACGGATACATCGCGCCGCCGGAGCCGGCGGCGCGCGAGCGGGTGCTGCCGACGCGCAGGAGAAACGGCCTGCCTTCCGTGCTCATCACGATTGGTGGAGGGGAAGACGGAGCCGGGATTCTCCGCTGCGCCTTGGAGGCCGAACGCCGGCTCGAAGCCGTTCGCAGGCTCAAGTTCGACCTCGTGCTGGGCCCTCTCATGGGCGTTGAAGAAGCCGAGGTCATCCGAACGACCGCCCGCGGGAGAGGCGGGGTTTCCGCGTGCGAGTTCGTGGAGGATCTCGCCGACTTCATGCCGGAATACGACCTCGTGGTCTCGATGGGGGGATACAACACGCTGTGCGAGGTCATGACGAGGGCGCAGCGTTCCCTGGTGATCCCGAGAATCCATCCGAGACGCGAACAAGAGCTGCGCGCCCGCGCCCTGGAAGCGCGCGGAATTCTGACGCTGATCCATCCGGGCGAGCTTACCCCGGAGCGGTTCGGCACGGCGCTCGCCGAGTCGTTGGAGCGTGGGCCGGTTCTCCCCTCGCCGCGAGCGCCGCGCCTCGAAGGCGTCGGCTGCTTCAAGCGGCGGCTCGAGGAGATCGCTCCCTCGTTCCGCGACCCGGCCCCTCGGAGACAAAAGCGCCCAGAGCAGTTGGTCGCGGGTGTGGACACGCGCCGTCGCGGCCTCGTGCGCAGCGTGCTCGGGCTCGGTATCGTCGGGTTTCTGGCCTGCTCGGCGGGCTTCGCGAGGGCGGATCTGCGGCCCAAAGCCGTGAACGCGGAGATGCTCGTGGGCTACGACACGAACGTCCTGGACGCCTCCGACGCCGAGATCATGGCCTTCGAGACGCACGATCCAGGGTCCTTCTTCGTCGTGGAGCAAATGAAGGACGCCGCGCTGCAGATGAGCATCGACGGCCGTTGGGCCCTTGCGGCCGGCAGCAAGACCGACGCGCGCCTCCGGTACACGCGTCTTCAGTATCTGCGCGAGACGATTCGAAGCGAGAACCATTACTCCCTGCAGTGGCGGAGCCGGGCGTCTACCAACACGCTGATCGATTTCAGCCTGGCCTTCGCGCCCAACGTCTATGCGCGCCATCGCAGGGACAAGGACGCGCTTCCCGGGGATCCCGTCTTCCGTGCCGAAGTGCGCAACGAGTGGGATTCCGCGCTCCAGATCGCTCGAGCGCTGGGGCCCCACTGGTCCTCCGTCTCCGTGATGGAAGGGTCGATTCGGGACTACCGCCGGCCGTTCGACGAACGGGATCGATGGCGCGGGGGCGGCAGAACCGCTCGTACAAAGAGTGGTCGGTGCTATCGGCATTCGATTGCGCCCTCTTGGGGGATTTCCTTCGCGCGCGCGCCTACGTCAACCGGGATTGGACGCGCTACACCTCGACCGATCCCGGCGACGAAAGCCACTTCGGCAGGCACGATAACGAATGGGAATTCGGAGGTTCGCTGCAGCACGCACTTTCACCTTCGATCGACTGGAAAGCCGGAGTAACGCACATGCGGCGTTATGCCGACTCCGCGCTTGCTTTGACTGCAGACCTCGATGAGGAAGGCTCGGTTCATGACACCTTCGTTTCGACCGGCATCGCCTGGCACTGGCAGCCTTAGGTCTCGGCGCGTCGCAACCTGGACGCTGCCGCTCGAGGGCGCGCTGCTCGCCGGCGTGCTGGCCTTGGTCGGCTGCTCCCCTGACGTGAAGGACGGCCTCGGGCCGCGCGTTCCCGTCCCCAACGTCTCCGGACGCGTGGAGCGCGATGGGGTGGCCGCCTCCGCCCTTGATGTCTCCGTCCGCGACCCCAATGACGATTCAACGATCGCCGACGTCAAGACGGACGCCAACGGCTCCTACGTAGTCCCGGTACCCGCGGGCATATGGGAGGTCAAGGTCAAGGGCAGGGTTACCGGCGACTTCGCCTCGGTGACCCGGGGGTTCGTGGTCTCAAGCGTCGGCCAGCAAGTCTCGATGGATTCGTTGGACATCTTCGCCTATCAGGCAGCGCTGGTCGCGCCCGCCGATGCGGCGACGCTCGGACTGCCGAACGCGTCCGATCCGGTGACGTTTCGGTGGAGCCTGCCGAGGCACGGCATCCTATCCGCGCGCGCTCAGCTCTATAACGCGAGCGGTGCGGCCGTCTGGTACTCGGCGAAGTCCTCCGACTCCTCCGCGGTGTGGGATGGCACGGGAAACCAAGGCACGTACACAGGCGTCGGCTTGCCGGCAGCGACGTATACTTGGCGCGTGAAGTTCGATCTTCCGGATTCGAGCGAGGCGCGCACCCCAAGCGGGACCGTGACCTTTCAATGACGTCCTCGGCGTCTCCCCGCCCCGCTTACGCGATCGGACACCTCGCCTATGTCGCGAAGATGTTCCCGCGGATCTCGGAAACCTTCATCCTGAACGAGGTCCGGGCGTTGCGCCGCGAGGGAATTCCCTTCCGCATCTACTCGATCCTGCCCCCCTCGCGCGACCGGCGGATCCATCCCGAGGCCGAGTCGCTCGCCGCGGAGACGGAGGTCCTTCCTCAGCCGTCATGGCGCGGGCTGCCGGAGTTCTTTGCCGCCGCCCGCCGGTGCTTCCGCGCCGCGCCGCGGGAGACCGCTAGAGTAATGGCGCGCGCGTTGCTGCGGCCGACCCCGCGCTCCTTTCGGACCCTCTTCCGAGCGGTAGTCCTCGCGGAGAGGCTGCGCCGCGACGAGATCTCCCATATCCACGCGGCATGGGCGCACACGCCGGCCAGCGTCGCGAGGATCGCCTCACGACTCACGCGGATGCCGTGGAGCATGGCCGCGCATGCGAAGGACATCCACACTTCGGATCAGCTCTCGCTGGCCAAAAAGATGGCCTCCGCGCGCTTCACGCTCGCGTGCACGAGGCATCACCGCGACCTGCTCGAGCGGCTCGGCGCTCGCCAGTCATCCCGGTTCCCACCGGGGCAGATCCACCTCGCGTATCACGGGGTGGACACTGAGTATTTTTCGCCTGCCGGCGCGGACGAGGAACCGGGGCGTCGTAATGGCCGGCGCGCGGAGGACATGGAAGCTCCCGTCATCCTTTTCGTCGGGCGCCTCGTCCCGAAGAAGGGACCCGAGCTGCTGGTCGAGGCCGCCGCGTTGCTGCGGAAGATGGGCCTTCCATTCACGATCGAAATGGTCGGGGATGGTCCCCTTCGCTCGCCGCTCGAACGCCGCATTCGCGACCTGGGCCTCGAAAACGTCGTCTTCATGAGGGGCCCGTGGGTTCGCGAGGAGGTTCGGGATGTCATGCGGCGCGCGACCTGTTTCGCGCTTCCGTGCCTCGTCACGGCGGACGGAGACCGAGACGGGATTCCCAATTCCCTGGGCGAGGCCATGGCATCGGGCCTCGCGGTCGTTTCCACACGCCAGCCCTCGATCGAGGAGCTCGTCGAAGACGGCGAGACAGGGCTCCTCGTGCCGCCGGAGGACCCGGCCGCCCTGGCGGAAACCCTGGCGAGGCTCCTCGTGGATCCGGTGGAGCGGCAGCGCTTGGGGCGTCGGGCGCGCGCGGCCGTGGTCGAGCGATTCGCAGCCGCCCAGTGCGAATCAGAGCGCGTGCGACACCTGGCGCGCGGCCTCGAGGTCGGGCGCGTCCTCTATGTGTCCGGCGATCGTGGGGTACCGGTTCGCGGACAGAAAGGCGCCTCCATTCACGTCCGCGCGCTGATCGAGGCGTGGCGGGAGTCCGGGGTGGAATCCCGAGTCGTCACGACAAGCTCCGGTCCCTCACAGGGGGAAGCTCCGGCGGCCGACGTGCATGAAGCGCGGGCGGGCGTTTTCCTCACGAATCTGGCCAAGGGCCTCGTGCGCCTTACTGGGAGCGGACCAGCCCTGGAGCGGGCGCTGCTCCGGATCGCGGACAATCTCGCGCTGCTCCGAGCCGCCCGAACGTGCGCGCGGTCGTGGCGTCCCGACATCGTCTACGAGCGCTACGCGCTGAGCTCCATCGCCGGAAGCCTCCTCGCGCGCCGGCTTGGAATACCCCACATTCTCGAGGTAAACGCGCCGCTGGCGGACGAGGAGGACCGCTTCCGTGGGCTTAGCCTTCCCCGCCTCACGCGACGGCTCGAGCGTTGGGTCATGTGCCGGGCCGATCTCGTCATCGTAGTCTCGCCACCTCTGGAGGAGCACGCGCGACGACTGGGCGTGCCACCGGAGCGGATCCGGGTTCTGCCGAACGGCGTCGACACGCGGCGTTTCAGCCCTGCACGCGATCGGGAGCGGGTACGCGCACGGCTGGGTCTCGACGGCGCGTTCGTCGCCGGTTTTGCGGGGACCCTGAGGCCCTGGCACGGAGTCGCGCATCTGATCCGGGGATTCGCATCCGCCGCGAGCACGCAGGCAAACATGAAGCTCATGATCATGGGGGATGGCCCCGAACGCGCCACGCTCGAATCGCTCGCGCGGGAGGTCGGTGTCGCGGAGCGTGTGGCGTTCCTCGGGGCGGTTCCCCACAGCGAAATGGGAGACCACCTCGCGGCATGCGACGTGCTCTGCGCTCCGTACGGTCCGATCGAGGGATTTTATTTCTCCCCCATCAAGATCGCGGAGTACCTCGCCTGCGGACGGCCGGTGATTGCGTCCGCCGTCGGGCACCTCGCGCAGACGCTGGATGAATCGCGGGGCGCCGTGCTGACCGCCCCGGGGGACGAGGACGCGATTGGCCGCGCACTGCTGAGCCTCGCGCGCGATCCGAAACGCCGCGAGGCGCTGGGAGCCGCGGCCGCTTCATCCGTCTGGACCTGGTCCGATGTCGCAAGCGCCGTGCTCCGCGAAGCGGCGGAATCGCGGGCCCGACTCTGGGCCTGGCCCTCTGCGCGTCCGCTCACCGTCGGCTACGTGGTGAAGATGTTTCCGCGCTTCTCCGAGACCTTCATCCTAAATGAGATTCTGGAATTGGAGCGCACCGGAACGCGCGTCGTCGTCTTCTCGATGAATCAACCGACCGAGTCGATCCGTCAGCCCGGGATCGACCGGGTGCGCGCGCCGGTGATCGTGCTCTCCGAGCACGCCGCCTCCAGAACGCGCCTCGCCGGCAGTCACCTTTGGTGTTTGCTCCGGTCACCGGCCCGCTACGCGCGCTCGCTGGCATTCGTCAAAGGGCGCGGCACCGAGAGCGCGCGGACGAAGTTCCTCCACGCGGCGATCCTGGCCCGGATCGCCTCCCGGCTCGGTGTGGAACACTTGCATGCCCACTTCGCGAGCGCCCCCGCCCGGCAGGCGAAGCTCGCTTCCATGCTTTCCGGCATCCCATTCAGCTTCACGGCGCACGCGAAGGACCTCTACTGGTCCGGACACGGATATCGCGAAAGCCACAAGCTCAAGCACAAGATTCAGAGGGCATCCTTGGTCGTCGCGATCAGTGAATACAACAGACGTTTCATGGAGAGCATGGGATTCCATGTGCCGCAAGGCAAGATCGCGACGATCTACAATGGTCTCGACCTGAGCGCGTGGCCCCTCCGGCGCCCGCGCGGACGTCCCATCGTGAGGAGCGAGGCTCCGGTGATCCTCGCCGTCGGACGGCTCGTCGAGAAGAAGGGATTCGACGTCCTCATGGAGGCAGCCTCGATTCTGGAGTCGCGCGGGATCCGGTTCCGTTGCTGGATTGCCGGCGAGGGTCCGGAACAGGAACGTCTCGCCGGGTTGGTCCGCGATAAGAATCTCGAGGGCTTAGTCGAGCTCCTGGGCGCGATCCCGCAGGATCGGCTCGCCGCCGATCTCTACACTCGCGCACACGTACTCGCCCAGCCCTCGATCATTGCTTCGGACGGGGACCAGGACGGAATTCCGACCGTGATCCTCGAAGCGATGTCGGTCGGTCTGCCGGTCGTGGCCACAACCGTTTCCGGTATTCCTGAGGCCGTCGTGGACGGGGAGACCGGGCTCCTCGCCCAGCCGCGAGACCCACGGGCACTCGCGGACGCGCTCTCGCGGGTTCTCGCGGATGACGCGCTGGCGGAGCGGCTCGCCTTGGGAGCGAGGCGCATGATCGAGGAACGGTTCAGCCTACGGGAGAACGCGCAGCACCTAGTCCGGCTCCTGCGGCGCCCAGCGCACGGGCTTGGATTCGTAAGTCGCAAGCCGGCCGAGGACGACCCCGAACCCGCGTTGGTGGAGAACTCATGACCGGGACATCGCCGGGCCCGCGGCACCGGATTGGAAACGCGCTGCGCGACGGCCGTCGATTCATGGTTGCCCTGAGCCGGCTGCGCCCCTACATCAAGCCGCACGTGCCCAGCCTTCTTCTCGCCTCGCTCGCGTCGGTCGGGTATGCGGTCGTCACCCTGCTCGAGCCGTGGCCGATCCAGTTCCTCTTCGACGGCGTCCTTCTGGGACGGAAGGTGCATTTCCTCGGCCACACCTTGAAGAGCGTCCACGGCGATCCGATCGCGCTCCTGATCGGCTCGGTGGCGGCCATTCTCGTCCTCGCGGCCCTGCGCGGACAGCTCTACTACACACAAAACGTGCTGACGGCGACCGCGGGGCAGGATGTAGTCATGTCGCTCCGCCGCGAGCTGTTCCGCCATCTCCAATCCCTCTCCCTGCGCTACCACCACCGTGAACGCCTGGGAGACATCCTGATGCGGCTCACTGGTGACATCGTGATGCTGCGGGACATGGTCGTGGCGGCGCTCTTGAACACCCTCTCGCATACGCTCGTGGTGGTCGGGGTCCTGTGCGTCATGCTCACGATAAACTGGAAGCTCACCCTCGTGGCCGCGGCGGTGGCCCCGGCGCTCTTCATCATCCTCTCGATCTTCCGGGTCAAACTCATGGAAGCCGCCGCGCTTCAGCGAAAGCGCGAAGGGAGACTCGTCTCGAGCGCGCACGAAATTCTCCAGGCGATTCATGTGGTGCAGGCGAACACCGCGGAAGTGCACGAACAGAATCGTTTCCGCGAAATGAACCAGCGCAGCTTGAACGCGGGGATCCGGTCCACGCGCATCGAGGCCAGGCTCCACCGGACCGTACAGATCACGATCGCCGCCGGGGTCGGCGCCACCCTGGGGCTGGGAGCACTCGACGTGCTTGCGGGGAGGCTGAGCCCCGGCCAGCTCCTCGTGTTTGCCGCGTATGTGCGCGGGCTGTATGGACCCTTGCGTCAGGTCTCGAAGACGGTGCAGCGGACCGCCAAGGCCTCGGCGTGCGCGGATCGGGTTCTCGAGGTGTTGGAGGAGAAGCCCGAGATTCAGAGCGCCCCAAGCGCCCACGCGCTCCAGGACGTCCAAGGCGCGATCCGCCTCGACCACGTCACGTTTGGCTACACCCCGGGCAAGCCGGTTCTCCAGGACGTCCACCTCGACATCGCGCCCCGCACGACCGTGGCGCTGGTCGGCCCGACGGGATCGGGCAAGACCACCTTCCTCAACCTGATTCCGCGCTTCTACGATCCGCTGAGCGGCGAGGTTCGCATCGACGGCATGGAAGTCCGGAGCCTGGACTTAAATTCGCTCCGCCGGCACATCAGCTACCTCACCCAGGAAGTGGTCGTCATGGGTCTCACCGTGCGCGACAACATCGCCTACGGGGCGATCGGAAAGAACGGATCCGACCCCATGGAGGAAGAGATCCAGAGCGCCGCCCGTGCCGCATATGCGCACGAGTTCATAGTCAAGCTTCCGCACGGATACGACACGGTCTTGGGCGAGAGAGGCACGACCCTTTCCGGGGGCCAACGTCAGCGGATCGCCATCGCGCGCGCCTTCATCCGCGACGCGAGGATTCTACTTTTCGATGAGCCGATGACCGGGCTCGATCCGCTCGCGGAGCAGGCCGTGCAGCGGGCGTTCGCCAACCTGAGCCGTGGGAGGACGACCATCGTCGTCGCCCACCACCTTTCGACCATCCTGCACGCCGATCGAATCCTCTTCCTCGAGGCCGGGCGAATCGTCGAGCAGGGATCGCACGAACAGCTCCTCCGGCGCTCGGGCGCGTACGCGGAGTTCTACCGGACGCAGTGGGCGCTACCGACGCCGGAACCGGCATGATCGACGGTGCCGGCATGATCGACGCCCCGCCCCTTCTCGCTCCCGAGAGCGCGCTCCGCCTGCTGCGCGACACCTGCGCGGGTTCCTCCTGGCGTGTGCGCGAGGTTCTAGAAGCCGAGGTCGTCAAGGAGAGGCCCGGCCGCAGGAGGACCCTTCGGTATCGCGTCGTAGCCGAGCGCCACGGAGGCGCAGCGCGCGAGGTTATTTGGTACGCGAAGCACTACCGAGGCTCGAGAGGGCAGCGGGTCTTTTGGCTCCTACGCTCGCTCGGAGCGGTCGCGCCGGATGTCCTGGTTCCGGAGCCCATCGGGTTTTCGCCGAAGCTGAAACTGCTCGTGATGAGCACCCTGGAAGGCTCGTCGCTGTCGGAGACGCTGGGGAGGTCTGGAAATACGGACTCGAGTGTGGGGAGGGTGGGCCGAGCTCTTGCTTGGGTCCACGGCGCGGAGATCCCCCGGTGTGCGGAGTATCTGAGAACCCACGGCCCCCGCGAGGAGATCGATGTGCTGGAGGGGGCACGCCGCCGCGCGAGCGAGTCGCCTCTTCCGGCCCAATGGGCCGGCCCGTTCATGGAGCTGTGCTCGCTCGTGGAGGACAAGCTCGCGCACTGCGAGAATCAAGACCTCGGCCAAAGGCGGGCCCTCGGCCAAACGCTTCTCCACCGCGACCTTCACCCAGGGCAGGTCATTCTGCCCGGCGATGGCGCCGGCATCGGACTGCTGGATTGGGACGATGCCGCTTTGGGAGAGCCGGAGCTCGACCTCGGAAATCTCGAGGCGCATCTTCTCCTCGACGATTTGCAGCGTCGCGGAAGCGTCCGTACCGCTCCCCTGCTGATCGGCGCGCTGCGCGCGGGTTATCTCGCGCGAGGGGAGATCAGCCTCGCGCGGCTCGCGACGTACAGGCGAGCGGCTTTGCTTCGGCTTGCCACGTTGGAGCGCCTCGCGGACCCGCGCATCAGCGTGCTCGACTGGGCCGAGCTCGCGAGCGCACTCACCAAGGCAGCGTCCATCTGATCTACAGTCACGGGGTGATCTACCGCCACGGGCCACGGAGGCAGAATTGTGGCGGGCGGTAGCGGCAGTTCTTTATCATAGGTATTTGGGGGAGGAGCGGCGGGCACCACCACGAAAGGATCCTCCATGCAACTGGCCTCGAACACAGTCCTGATCACAGGAGGAGCGTCCGGGATCGGCTTCGCGCTGGCGGAGCGGTTTCTCAGGGCGGGCAGCGAGGTGATCATCTGCGGCCGCCGAGAGGAGAAGCTCGCGGAGGCACGCGCGAAGCATCCGGGGCTCAAGACCCGCGTCTGCGACCTCGCCAAGGAAACCCAGCGCGCCGCGCTCCATAAATGGGTCACGAACGAGTTCCCACGCCTTAATGTCCTCGTCAACAACGCGGGCATCCAGCGTCGCGTCCAGCTTCCCGAGGACCTGAAGTGGAAGCCCACGCATGAAGAGATCGCGATCAACTTGGAAGCGCCCGTGCACCTTTCCGCGCTCTTCATTCCGCACCTGAAGAAGCAGGCGCACCCCGCGATCATGAACGTGACTTCCGGCCTGAGCTTCGCGCCGATGGCGAACGTGCCGATCTACTGCGCCACGAAGGCGGCCCTGCACTCCTTCACGCTCTCGCTCCGACATCAGCTCTCGCCGACGCCGATCCGGGTCATCGAGATCATCCCTCCGGCTGTGAACACGGACCTGGGGGGCCCCGGGCTCCACACGTTCGGTCTGCCGGTCGAGGAATTTGTGAACGCGGTCATGGTCGGGCTCCAGGAAGGAAGCCCCGAGATCGCGTACGGGTACTCCCAGCGGGCGAGCCGCGCGTCGCGCGCGGAGCTCGACGAGATTTTTCAGCGCATGAATCAGGTAGCGCACTGATCGTGACGACGGCCGTACGGATGCGCACGTCGACGTTTGTTCCGGCCTGGGCGGCGGTGGCCGCGGTGGTCGCGGGCGCTCTCCTCGGTGGCTGCTCCAAGGGTAGCTCCCCCACCGGCCCCGCGCCCAGCCCGCGCACCTACTACATGGGCTTCTCTTCGTTTCCGCCGCGACCCGACCTCAACCTGGCGCTCCTGACCATCAACCTCTGGGCGCAGCGGGCCGACGCAGCGCTCATTCTGACCGATCCGCCCTGGGATTCACTCCTCGCGGGCCGCGCGCCCGACTCCCTGATCCGGAACAATCAGCTCGGCCTCGCGAACTATTACCGCGCGCGCGGGCTTCGCGTGATCGTGAGCATCGATCCCACGAACGGCCTCGATCGATCGGCCGAAGCGCCCAAGCTGGTCGCCGCGGGCCGAAGCCTCACTGAGCCCGCGGTCCAGCAGCTCTATCGAGACTACGTGACCGCGATGGATACGTTGATTCACCCCGATTACCTGGGCATCGCCTCCGAGACGAACCTGGTCCGCGCAATCGCGCCCGCATCGCTTTACAACGCTGTGGTCCAAGCCGCGGGTTCCGCGGCGACCAGCGTCTCCGTCGTCGACTCCGTCGTGAGTCTGTACACGACCGTGCAGGTCGAGACCGCGTGGGGCAAGCTTGCCGGTCCCGGAGGCGCCTATGTCGGCATCGACCAGGACCTCGCGGATTTCGGTTTCATCCGCGCGCTCGGGTTGTCGTCCTATCCCTACCTCGGCGGCTACACCGATCCCGACAGCATCCCGAGCGACTACTACACGCGCCTCCAGCAGGGCCAGCCGATCCAGCGTCGGATGCTCGTCATCGAAGGGGGATGGCCGTCGGATTCAGTTGCGGGCGTGCCCTCGGACCCGCAGAAGCAGCGTCGGTATATCGCGCGCCATGCCCAGCTTCAGGATACGGCCAGCACCGTCGGCTGGTTCCAGATCACGTTCACGGATCTCGACGAGGCCGCATACGGTTTCCCGCCCGGCTCGCTCACGCCGTTCGCGATGCTGGGATTGGTGGATGTGAATTTCGTGTCGAAGCCCGCGCTCTCCGCGTGGGACGCTGTATTCGTGCGGCCGAGGAGGTAGACGGAATGAACGTGGGTGTCATAGGGTCCGGCGTCGTGGGCCAGGTCCTGGGCGCGGGATTTATCTCGCGCGGCCACGAAGTGAAACTGGGGACGCGCGAGCCAGGCAAAGACACGGTGAAGGCCTGGGTCGTGAAGAACGGAGCCAAGGCGAGCGCCGGTACCTTCGAGGAGACCGCCAAGTTCGGCGAGCTGCTCGTGCTCGCCACTCTGTGGGACGGTACCAAGTCCGCGATCCAGCTCGCGAAGCCGGAGAGCTTCGCCGGCAAGGTCGGACCGGTAGCCCCAACCACGCCCTCAAGATGCTGAGGAAATAGGGCCTAGCCAGACCAGACGGCGGCCCCCAGCCGCACCGAAAACCTCTTGCCTCTCGCGCAGCACCGTCCTAAGGTGGGTTCGATCTAGAAGCGCGTTCTCAGGATCGCCCGAAAGAGGCACTCTCGTGCTGATATCGCGCCCGCATCCTCCGCCGTAACGAACGACCCCGCTGCGCCAGACCCCTGCGTCCCGATCGCCTCACCCGAGGCAGGTTACGTCCCCCGAAAGGTTTGGTGAGTCATGAAGACCCCGACCATCTCG
>VBOX01000067.1 GCA_005893265.1 Candidatus Eiseniibacteriota bacterium
GGCCGGGCCGACGCGCGCGTGCGGGCGGGAGACGAAGACGCTGGTGAGCCCGAGCCTGCGGGCGGTTTCCAAGTCGTAGTCCGCATACGCCGAGACGTGATACCAATGCCGGCCGAATCTCGCGCCGCGCCGAGAGGCCACGTGCGCCCAGACCGCCGGGTCGGGTTTGTAGCTTCGTGTCTCCTCGGCGCAGATCCAGTCGGTCAGATCGAACCCAAGCTGCTGCTGCGTCTGCCTCCCGTGCGCCTGGTCGCTGTTCGTGCTCGCGACACAGGGAGCGATCCTCATGAGGCGAGCGAGCGCGGTCCTGGCGTCCGGGTAGAGCGGCCAGTTTCCGACCTCGGCGCCGATCAAGCGCGCCGCCGCCGGTGGAATCCCGAGGACGTGGACGAGGCTCGACGCGACGATCGATGTGTAGGAGCGGTAGCGGCCGGTTTCGATCTCCGCCTGGTAGTCGATCACGCGGTCGAACTCGGAATCGTCGAGCGCGGCCCCTTGCCGGCGCAGCGATTCCCGGAGCCCGCGCCGCCAATCGATCACCGTTCCGAAGATGTCGAAGGTCAGGAGCTTGGGCCGCATTCTCGAAGCTCCAGCACCGCCTGGTGCAGATCCGCGGCGACCGCGATGGCTCCCTCGCGGGTGGGGGGCGTGTCGTCATAACGCCGCGATTCACCGATCCGGACCGTGACGCGACGCGGCATCGGGACGACGCTTCCCCGGGGCCATGCTCGGAAGGCTCCGTCGATGTAGGCGGGAACCACCGGCGTCGAGGTCCCCGCCACGAGCCGTCCGATGCCATTGCGGAAGTTTTGTAAAGAGCCGTCCGAGGAGCGGGTGCCCTCCGGAAACATGATCAGCGCCTCGCGCGAGACGTGGAGCAGATCCGCGCAGAGCTCCAGACTGTGCTTCGGGTCATCGCGCCGGTCGAACGGCAACGCGTTCGTAAAGACCACGGCGACCAGCGCGCGAAACACACCGTGGAAGAAGTAATCCTGGGCCGCGGCGGCGTAGGCGTGGTGCCACTGCTTCACCGGGAGGGCGCACGCGAGGGCCACCGCGTCCAGATGGCTCGTATGGTTCGCGACGAGGAGAAAGGGGCCCGCTTTCGGGATCCGCTCCCGCCCTGGGACCCGCAGCCGAAAATAGGTCGCGAAAAAGGCACGGAGAAAGATCATCCCGAAGAGGCGGAGACCATAGACCGTGAGCGTCGGGTCGCGCGGAAAGGTGGTGAGGCTCTCCGCGAGGGTCTTGTCGAGGAGCGGGGAGGGCGTGTAGATCCAGCGCTTCATCCACCCGGGCTCAGGCTGATCCCGCGCTCGTAATAGAACGCGATCATGTGGAAGAAGAGCGGTGATACGAAGATCAGGCTGTCGTAACGGTCGAGCCATCCGCCGTGGCCCGGGAAGACCGCCCCCAGATCCTTCACTCCCAGGTCGCGCTTCACGACGCTGATGACCAAATCTCCAAGCTGGCCGCCAATACCCACGATGAGCGCGGAGAGCATGAGCTGCATGGGGCCGAATCGGGGCAGCATCGAGCGAAGCGCCCAGACCATGACCGCGGTGACAAGGACGCATCCGACCGCGCCCCCCCAGGTCTTTCGCGGGCTGACGTTGCTCGCGAGGGCGCGCCGCCCGAAGAGCTTTCCCGTAGCGAACGCGGCGACGTCGTTCAAGGCGACCGCAAGCGTCAGAAAGAGCAGGTACGAGAGGCCGTATTTCAAATTCGCGAGGTAGCTCAGGTGTCCGAGAAACCACCCGAAATAGAGGAAGCCCATGATGCTGAGCCCGGCGTGCTGGATCATTCCCTCGGTGCGGTTGCGCAGGACAGGAATGATCAAGAGGAGCGCGACCGCGTACATCGGCAAAACGAGGAACATGCCGTACCAGCGGATCCAGGCCACGTAACTCAGGCAGAGGATCGCGAAGAATACGGCGCCGGTGAAATACCAGTCGCGGTAGAGACCGGTGGCCCGAGCGAACTCGTGGAAGCAGGCCAGGGACAAGAGCGTCACCGCTCCGATGGTCGCGGGACGACCGAGCCCCAGGGGGAGCGCCATGAGGGGCAGGATCACCCACCAGCTCCGGTAGGTAACCAGCGCCGAGCGCACCGTGGGATGCCCTCGCCGGGCGAGCACCAGCACGCCTAGGATCGCGCCACTCGTCAGGAGGATGCCGAGCCAGATACGCACATAGACCAGATAGGTCGGATCCTGAAACGCGAACCCGTTCGTCACGCGCGTCTATCTCCCAGGATTTGATGGATCGCCCGCACGCGCTGGATCGAGGTGAGCAGCGCGAGCGCGGTGAAGGCGCCGAGGAGCGCGTCGAAGAGACGCACCGGACCGCCGCCCACACGAGCGACGACGGGATTCCCGACGAAAAAGGCCGCGACGCATGCCAGGCCGAGATAAAGCATCCGGTCCGCCTTTCCCAGCATCCCTCCGTACTGACGTCCCGCTCCAACCGCCTTGCCCAGGATACCCACGTAGCTCGACAGGAGCACGGCCACGGTGGCCGGCGCTCCCCAGGCGAGAGAGGAGAGCGGAGAGAGCGCGATTCCGAAGAGGATCGCCACGTCGCTCAAGCGATCGGTCCCCTCGTTCAAGACCTCGCCGAACGCGCGCGCCTTTCCCGTTGCCTGGGCCACCAGCCCGTCGAGTGCGTTCAGGGTGATGCGCAGGAGGAGAAGCGCCGGGATTACCAGAAAGGGCCAGCGCGATCCCTCCGCCGTTTGAAACAGGATCGCCGCCAGGAAGGAGCAGGCGAGCGCCGCGAGCGTGATCCAGTCCGGATGAATCGGCTCGAGGGCGGGGACGATTCCCTGAAGGAATGCGCGAAAGCGCGGCTTTACATCGTAGAGGGCCACGTCGATTCCCGGCTACCCAAGCCCCGTGGATCGCTCCGGAAGCTCATCGCACGCCGCGGACCTGCCGCACGAATACAGTTCCCAGCACGAACCAAACAGCCGTAAGCGAGAAGACGACCGTATACCCGAGAAGGAGTGAGTGTTGCTTGAAGGCCGAGAGGATGATCCCCGTGAGCGCGGGCGCGATCATCTGAGGCAGCACCAGAGATACGTGCCAGATTCCCATGTCCTTGGCCGCGGCTTCTCCCTTGGGGAGCACGTCGATCGCGAGAGCCCAATCCACCGCCTGGTAAGCGCCGTAGCCGATGCCGAAGATGGCGCCGATCCAGAACATGGCGGCGAGCGACGGGTGAAGGCCGACCCCGATGAATAGGAGCGAGGCGAGCGCCATGAGGCCCCCGCTCGCGTAGATCATAGGCTTTCGGCCGTGACGATCCGACAGCGCGCCCGCGGCGAGGCTCGTGGGTATCCCGGTCGCGATGATCGTCGCGATCAGGTAGGAAGTCCCGAGCGCCGGATTCACGGCACGCACGACGTCTTTCAGGAAGAACTGAAAGAACGTGAACACGGAATAGATCCCCATCATGACGAGCGCACGGGTGAGGAGGACGAAAAAGAAGTTCCGGTACCGGGGGCCGCGCAGCAGGAAGGAGGCGGCGAAGGCGCCGACGCGAAACGGCTCTGGGCGCATGCCAAGGGGGCGTTCCCTCACCCCCACCAGCGTGACCGCGAGAAAGAGGACGAGCACGGCCGCCACGGTCCCGTACATCGGCAGGTAGCTCTCACCCCGGATAAGACGTCCAGCCGCGATCACGCCGAGCAACGTCCCTCCCGCCGTCATGAGGGCGAGCCATCCGCTCGCGGCCCCGCGCTCCGCCTGAGGCACCACGTCGGGAATAAGCCCCGCGTAGGGCCCGCCGGCCCAATTGCTGCCGAGCTGGACTCCGAGGTAACACAAGACGAAGAGCCAGACGTCCCCGCCGGCACCGAACCGGGCAAGCAGGAGCAGGAAGAGGACGTTGATCCCTGTTCCGACGGCCATGAAGGGACGTCGCCGCCCGACTCGGCTGAGCGACCGGTCGGAAAAGGCGCCCGCGATCGGGGTCGCGACCAACGAGAGCGCGGCACCGATCGAGGGAACGAGACCATTGTAGAGTTCCTTTCGGGCATCCCCCACGATCGCCGCGATCTGGCTCGGTAGCACGATCGCGAGGAGCGCGCCCCATTGGAAGTTGTACGCGAGCCAGAAGCTGGAGATGGCCAAATGATCGCGCAGGCGCAGGCGCTGAGCGCGGTCGGGGGACACCTAGGCCTCCGCCGCTCCTTCGCCCGCCGGCGGTCCCGCAACGGGTCGCCGGATCTCGTGCAGAGGATTCCCACCCCAGACGGTTCCGGCGGGAAGCGTTTTTCCTTTCGGCAAGAGCGAGAGCGCGCCGAGAACGGAGCCGTCCTCCATCGTGGCCCCCGGGAACACCACGGAGGATTGTCCCACGGTGCATCGCGCCCCGATCCGGACGGCGCGGATCCGCAAGAGGCCGCCCTCGCCGACGTGGCCGATGATGACCGCGTCGCCGCCGATGAACGCATTGTCGCCGATCTCGATCAGGTCGAAATCGAAGAGATTGCTGCTGTTGATCAGAACGTTCCTGCCGATCCGCGCGCCCATGACCCGGTAGAACGTGTTCAGAATCGGCATCCCTTTGATGTGGTTCAGAATCAGGATCTTCGCCAGGCCAGTAAGCGAGCCGAGGAATGCCCAGCGAATGGCGTAGGCCGAGACGAAGGGATAGTCCCCCTCGCGGCTTCGGAACAAGAGGAGCTGCCACGAAAAGGACCGCCGGGAGAAGGGCGGCGCCGACGACCAGGAACTGGAACACGAGGTAGAGAAAGGAAGCGAAACGAAGGCCCAAATCGAGCAGATGCTTCATCGGCCCTCCTGACCGGGACGGCGCATCCTAGCACAGGAAGGGCGGATTCGTCCGAGCGGGCCCGGCGGTGCAAGCCCCGTCGCGGAGGGCGCCGGCGGGTGTACAATTGCTGGGACCCGTTCCGACGAGGCGCGATCCATGCCAGCGAACCTGACCCCGCAATACAAAGAGGCGGAACAGCGATTCCGCCGTGCGACCTCACACGACGAGAAACTGGAAACCCTCCGCGAGATGTTGGCCCTCCTTCCGAAGCACAAGGGGACCGAGAAGATCCAGGCGGACCTGAGACACCGCGTCGCGAAGCTCGAAGAGGAAGGGGAGCACGCGAGGCGGGCTGGTCCCCAGAGGTTCGACCCAGGGCACGTGCGGCGCGAGGGGGCCGGGCAGTGGGTCCTGATCGGACCCCCGAACTCCGGGAAGTCGGCCCTCGTGCGGGCGCTGACCCATGCCCATCCGGAGGTGGCGGCGTATCCCTTCACCACGCGGGTGCCGCTGCCCGGGATGATGCCGTTCGAGGACGTGCAGGTCCAGCTCGTGGATACGCCCGCGGTGGCGCCGCACCACACGGAGCCTTATCTCGCGAATCTGGTCCATTCCGCCGACGGGATTCTCCTCGTGCTGGATGTCACATCGGACGACGTGGAAGAGAGCCTCCACGAGCTCCTGTCGGTCATGGAGCGGGCGCGGGTATGGCCCGAAGGCCGGCCGCTGCCTCCCGACGCGCCACCGTTTCTCCTGGTGAAGCCGGTGATCGCCATCGGGAACAAACGCGACCTCGATCCGGATGAGACGTTCGCGGCCCTCGCACGGGGCTCCATCCCACCCGGGATTACGTTTCACTCCGTCTCCGCCGAGCACGGCGCCGGTCTCGAGGATCTTCGGCCCACGCTCTTCGAGCGCTTGGCGTGTATCCGGATCTACGCGAAGGAGCCGGGGAAGAAGCCCGACCTCGAGAAACCCTTCGTCCTGAAACGCGGCGCCACGGTTCGGGCGCTGGCGCTCGCCGTCCACAAGGAGCTCGGGGAGCGGGTCAAGTACGCGCGGATATGGGGGACCGCCCGCTTCGACGGCCAGCAGGTCGACAGGGATCACGTGCTTTCCGATCGCGACGTGGCCGAGCTGCATTCATGAGAGGACCGGGCTCCCCAGTTCAAGGCGTTCCAGAGCCGAAACTGCAATGCCCCAGGACCTGACGCAAGGTTTCCTCCGCTCGGTCAACCCGGCGACCGGCGAAACCATGGAGCAATATGAAGAGACCGACCCGCGCGAGGTCGATGCCGCGCTGACCCGCGCCGATCGTGCCTTCACCTCCTGGCGCCGTCACGGATTCCCAGAGCGGGCGGTCGCGATGCGCCGGGCCGGTTCCATCCTGATCGAGCGGAAGGAACGCTACGCCGGGCTCATGGCCCGTGAGATGGGCAAGCCGCTCGCGCAGGGCCGAAGCGAGATCGAGAAATGCGCCTCGGCGTGCGAGTACTTCGCCGCGAACGCCGAGCGATTTCTCGCGGCGGAGCATGTCTCGACCGAGGCCAAGGAGAGTTTCGTCACCTTTTCTCCGCTCGGCGTCGTGCTCGCCGTGATGCCGTGGAATTTTCCCTTCTGGCAGGTGTTCCGCTTCGCCGCCCCGACGCTGATGGCTGGAAATGCCGCCGTGCTCAAGCACGCTTCCAACGTCTCCGGATGCGCGCTGGCGATTGGCGAGGTTTTCGGGGAGGCGGGGTTTCCGCACGGGCTCTTCGAGGTGCTCCTCATTCGATCGGAAGAGGTGGCCCGCGTGATCCAGTCCCCGGAGATCGTCGCGGTCACGTTGACGGGAAGCGCCGCCGCGGGGCGTGAGGTGGCGGGCACGGCGGGACGGGTGCTCAAGAAGACGGTGCTCGAGCTGGGTGGAAGCGATCCCTACGTGATCTTCGCCGACGCCGACCTCGCCGAAGCGGCCGAGATCTGCGTGAGGTCACGCCTGATGAACAGCGGCCAGAGCTGCATCGCGGCGAAACGCTTCATCGTCCCCAGCGAGATCCACGATCGGTTCGTGAGGCTCCTCGTGGAAAAAATGAAGGCCAGGCGCGTCGGAGACCCGTTCGATGAGCGCACGGAAGTCGGTCCGCTCGCCCGGGTGGATCTCAGGGACGAGCTTCACCGCCAGGTGGAGGCGAGCGGCCGGGCCGGGGCCCGCGTGGCTCTTGGCGGAACCGTGCCGAAAGGGCCCGGCGCCTATTACCCACCGACGGTCCTCACCGACGTCCACAAGGGGATGCCGGCCTACGCGGAAGAGCTTTTCGGTCCCGTGGCCGCGGTGATACGCGTCGGCGACGAGGAGGAGGCACTTGAGGTCGCCAACGATTCCGTCTACGGGCTCGGCGCGGCCCTTTTCACCAGCGACATCGCTCGCGCGAAGCGCCTCGCGGCCGAGGCGATCGAAGCGGGGTCATGTTTCGTAAACACGTATGTGCGGTCCGACCCGCGTCTCCCGTTCGGCGGCATCAAGGACTCCGGGTACGGCCGCGAGCTGTCGAGCTTCGGGATCCGCGAGTTCGTGAACGTCAAGTCCGTGTACATCGGGTGACGGCCTACAGGCGAGAGCCAGCCCAGGCTCAACCCCGATCAGCGTACGATGCAGCGATCGCAGGCAATGCTTCCGGTCATGATGTAGTAGGCCGCAATATGGGCGTTCTGATCGGCGTCCTTCTCCCCCAGCTTGCTGCTCGGGGTGCACTTGATGGCGATCTGAATTCCATCCACCTGCGACGTCCGGGACACCGTGTACCCGAACCGGATGCTCGACCCGGGTTCGACCGGAGCTGGATCTTGAGGATATGTCGGGGAGTCATAGGTAACGATCACGGAGTCGGTGATGGAGCGAAGCTTCATGGAGTTGTATCGATCGACGAACTCGTGGGCCCGGTCCCACGTCTGGAGCGACCGGTCACGCGGTACAATGAACGTGAGCGGTGTGCTCATCGCTAGGTTGAGCGCAGCCTGCTCGTCCGCCGAGAGTTGAAAGACCGCGTTGGCGGCGCACGATAGCACACAAGCAGCAAGGATCGATGCCGTGGCCGCGCGTATCAGGAGGGGTCGCATGAATAGATTCTAGCCGATCCGCTCAAGAAACCGAGCGTTATGGTCGTTGATTGTGCCGTGGGGGCTGTCGGCCGATCGGGGCATTCGCCGTACATTGGCTCGTCGATTCCCAATTTCGAGGGGACAGCTTGAACTACGATCCGGCACATCGAATGGCGCCCACCTACTCGCGTCGAACCGTGATCCTTGGACGCGGTAAGCGCGCGGCGACGGTCACCGCGTCCCTTTCGGCGGCGCTGATCGTGCTTTCGTTGGGGGCCCCCTCCGCGCGCGCGAATCCGGGGGCGGAAGGGGAACCCGCCTTCGGGATCTCCGGCTATTTCAAGTCCCCACCGCGGCTCAACGCACCCTCGCTGCTTCTCGTTCGGGTCTGGGGCGAGGACGCCTACGACCGGCTCGTGACGAGCGTGGCTCGGGTCAGCGTGCCTGAGGGAATCGAGGTTGTCTCCGGAGACACCGTGAGCGTCGACCATGTCTCGAGACGCTCGAGGAGGCACGCGGGACGGGTGCTCCAGATCATGATCCGTCCGGTGACCCCCGGAACCTACGTGATACGCGGCTCGCTGGAAATCGACGCAGGGGCCGAACGGGGAGCGGATGAGACCGACTTCCTCCTGCCGATCGACGTAAGACCGGACACGGTGATCTATGCCCGCGCCCCGCACGCGACCCGCTTCGAGAACGTGCGCGGGGGACAGCGGTATCGCTACGGCGGCCGCTATCTCGTTCCCATCGACAGCACCGAAGCGCTCCTGGAGGACGAGATCACGGAAAAGCCCAAGCCCTTGACCCAGGAAGCCGCGGTCTGCCCCGGTTGTGCCGTCCCGCTCCCGACGGTCGTGCCGTTCGTCGCCATGGTTGGAAGCGACGGCCGGTTGCGTGAGTCGCGTTTCCTCGACATGGAGGAGCAGGGAACGATCGCATCCGACGCGGTCGCCGCCGCGAGCGGGGCTCTCGCGCGGTGGACGTTCGAGCCGGCGCGAGCGGGCGGGCGCCCGGTGGCCGATTACGTCGTGGTTCGGGTCCCGGTGCGGGGCAGAGAGCCCTGACCGCGGTTTGACGGCGGGAGGGGCTCCGGACGCGCGATCGCCGCCCCTAGCGGGGGATCTCCCCCTCGAGGATTCTCGCGAGCTTCTGCAGATCGATATTCCCGCCCGAAACGACGCAGACGATCTTTGTACCTTCCGCCTCGCCCCGGAGCGCGGCCGCGACGGATGCCGCGCCGGCGCCTTCCGCGATCACGTGGTTGCGTTCCGCGAGAATCCGGATCGCTGCTGCGATTTCCTCGAGCGTCACCACGATCGAGCCTTCAGCCAGCCCCCGAACCATGGGCCACATCTCGGGAAGGACGCTTCGCCCGCCAATCCCATCGACGAAGCTCGGGCGATGCTCGATCGCTTGGGGTGAGCCAGCCGCGAGCGAAGCCGCGAGAGGCGCCGCGGTTTCCACTTCGCAAGCGTAGACCCGGACGGACGGCCTTTTCGCGAGCACCGCGGTGGCGATGCCCGAGAGGAGCCCCCCTCCGCCGTAGGGAACCAGGATCGAGGTCACGCCGGGAAGATCCTCGACGATCTCCAACCCGACGGTCCCGTTTCCCGCAATGACGGCCGGATCGGCGACGGGATGGACGAAGATCCCCTTCATGCCCGGATAGCGATGCTCCTCGATGACCCGCCACCAGGTCTCGAACGAAACCTTCACGACGGTAGCGCCGAGGCGCTCGATCGCTTCGAGCTTGGTCTGGGGCGCGCGGTCGGGGACGATCGCGGTGCATGGAATCCCCATGGCACGCGCGCTCCACGCGACGCCCTGCGCCATGTTGCCGGCGCTCGCGGTATAGACGCCGTCTTGAAGGGTCGCCGGGTCCGCGAGCCGCATCGCGTTCGCGGCGCCGCGGAGCTTGAAGGACCCGATGGGTTGGAGATTCTCCAGCTTGAGGTAGACCTCGGCGGGCGCTTCGGGAAAGTTCAGGGGAACAAGCGGAGTGCGGACCACCGACCCAGCGATTCGCTCCCGGGCGGCGAGGATCTCTTCGGGTCGAGGTGGATCAACGGCCCGCATCGCGCCGCCCCCCGAAGTCGATCGCGACTCCCGCTCCGCTCTCCAGAGCCTTTCGATAGACGTGGTGCGCCGCGGCAAGGTCCTCCACCGCCAGCCCGAGCGACTTGAAGAGGGTGATCTCATCCTCCGAGCGCCGGCCGGGGATGCGCCCGAGGAGGACGTCCCCGACCTCGCCGACGATGTGATCCTCCCCGATCGTTCCCTCGGCACGAGGGATCAGGAAATCGCCGGCTTCGTGGAGCGCGGACTCGAGCCGATCCACGTACAGCCTCGCGCGCTTGACGGCGGCCGTGTCCAGCTCGCGCCCGGCCGCGAACGAGGAGCCGACCGCGTTGATGTGGGCTCCGGGAGAGATCCACTCTCCGCGAAGGACCGGCTCGCGCGACGCGGTCGTGGTGCAGATCAAGTCCGCGTGCTCGACCGCGGCGCGTGCATCGGCGATCGGCTCGACGGTCAATCGGTGGCGGGCCGACTCCCGCTCGGCGAAGGCCCGCGCATGCGCCGGGTCGCGGCTCCATACCCGAACTCTCGTGATAGGGCGCGCTGCGCGCATGGCCTCGAGGTGCGACCCCGCCTGCACCCCCGAGCCCAGGATGGCGAGGTCGCCGGCGCCCTCGCGCGCCAGCGCCCGGGTGGCGGCGGCGCTCACGGCGGCGGTGCGGATCTCGGTGATGGAGGAGGCATCGATCACCGCGAGGAGGGAGCCGTGCTCGATCTCGAACAGGAGCACGACGCCCTGGTGCGAGTCGTACGGCGTCCCGTGGTTTCCCGGCATGACCGAAACCGCCTTGAGCCCCATGGCGCGCGGCGCCCCGAGATAGGCCGGCATGACCCCGAGGAGCCCCGACCGGTCCGGGAGCCAGACCGCGGTGCGAAGGGGGAGGACCGCGTCCCCCCGGCTGAGCGTCCGGAGGGTCTCCGCCATGAGATCAACGCACGCCGCCATGGGAAGGAGCCTCGATACGTCCCCTTGCTCGATCAGGAGGGTGTTCATCCCCCGGATCCGCCCAGGAGCGCCGAGCATGCGCGGGCCAAATCCACGTTGCCTCCCGAAACCACCGCGACGGTGAGAGCGCCCTCGGAAAGCCGCACGCGTCCCGAGAGGAGCGCCGCGGATGCGGCGGCCCCCGATCCTTCCACGTAGAGTTTGGCGCGCGTGATCAGGAGCGCCATCGCGGCGACGATCTCCGCTTCCGAGACGGTCACGATCTCGTCCACGAATCGGCGGGCCACCTCGAGCGGGATCGCGCCCACGAAAGGAGGCGTCATCCCGTCCGCGAGCGTGTTCGCGGGGCGCGTCACGGTCACCGGCTTCCCGGCATCGAGCGCCGGTTTGAGCCCCGGCCCCGCCTCGAGCTCCACCGCGATGACGCGAATCTTCGGATTCAGCGCCTTCACCGCGCACGCGACGCCGCCGAGGAGACCTCCCCCTCCCACCGGCACGATCACCGCCCGGGCCTCGGGCAGCTGGTCCAGGATCTCGAGCCCCACCGTTCCGGCTCCCGCGAGCACGGCGGGATCGTCGAAGGGATGGATGAACGTGGCGCCGCGGGCTTCCCGCTCCTCGTGAAGCTTATCGAAGAGGGTCGCCCGGTCTGGGTGAAGGATCACCTCGGCGCCGTAGCCCTTCACCGCGTCGAGCTTGGACCGCGGAGCGTCGGCCGGCATCACGACCGCGCAGGGCGCTTCGACCTGGCGCGCGGCCCACGCGACCGCTTGCGCGTGGTTGCCCGCCGAGACGGTGATGAGACCCTTGGCCCGCTCCGCGGGCGAGAGGCTCAGGATCTTGTTCAGCGCGCCACGCGGCTTGAACGACCCGGTCTTCTGGAGGTTTTCGCACTTGAGATAGAGCCGCACTTGGGCGCGGTCCCCGAGCGCCGAAGCGGAGAGAAGCGGCGTGTTATGGACGCGGCCGCGGATCCGCTCCGCCGCACTTCGGATGTCCGAGATCTCGATCACAGAGGGACCTGTTCGCGCGGGGGATGGCCTGATTCCGGGAAACCGGAAGGGTAGCACAAGACTCTTGAGGAATCGCGACCGCGAGCGCATCGTATTCCGATGCGCGTGCTCCGTCCGACGATCCATGGAGATCCGACCATGCGAACCCCCTCATGGTTCTTGGCGACCGCTCTCTTCCTCGCCCTCGCCGGCGGGGGAAAGCCAGCTCTCGCCGCCGATCCAATCACGCTGTTCGCGGATTTGACCGAAGCACCGCGCAGGATCATTCACGCGCGTCTCCGGATCCCGGTATCGCCCGGCTCCGTCACCCTCTTCTATCCCAAATGGATCCCCGGCGAGCACGGTCCGACCGGGCCGATCGCGAACCTCGCCGGGCCGCTCACGATTACCTCCAACGGGAAGACCGTGCCCTGGCGGCGCGACGATGTGGAAATGTACGCGATCCATGTCTCGGTGCCGGGCGGTGCCAAGAGCCTGGAACTGTCGCTCGACTTTCTTCTTTCAGGCGAAGAGGAGGGATTCACATTCGGCGCCTCTTCCACCCCGAACCTGGCCGTCCTGAATTGGAACCAGGTGCTCCTCTACCCGACCGGCGTCCCGCTGGAGCGGCTGATCTATTCGGCGAGCCTGCGTCTTCCCGCCGGATGGAAGTACGGCACCGCGCTTCCGGTCGCGCGGGAGTCGGGCGGGATCGTCGAGTTCAAGCCGGCGCCGATCGTGACGCTCATCGACTCGCCGGTCATCGCGGGACGCTACTTTCGCACGATCGCGCTCGCGCCCGAGATCACGCCGCGTCATCTGATCCACGTCGCGGCCGACAGCCCGGAAGCGATCGAGATGCCTCGAGAGGTCGAGGAGCATTACTCGCAGCTCGTCCGGGAAGCCGGCGCGACGTTCGGGTCGCGTCACTACCGCGAGTACCACTTCCTCTACACGCTGAGCGACCACGTTTCCTTTTTCGGGCTTGAGCACCACGAATCGAGCGACGACCGTGTGAAGGAGCGGACGCTGATCGACGAGGACCAGAGGCTCCGGTCGGCGGACCTGCTTCCGCACGAGTTTGTTCACTCCTGGAACGGGAAATACCGCCGTCCCGCCGATCTCGCGACCCCGAACTACGAAGTGCCGATGAAGACCGATTTGCTCTGGGTGTACGAGGGCTTGACCGAGTACTTAGGATGGCTGCTCGCGGCTCGGAGCGGCCTTTTGACCCTCGAGCAGGCGCGCGATTACCTCGCGGGCGTGGCCGCGGAGCTGGAGAACGAGCCCGGCCGGACATGGCGGCCGCTCCTCGACACCGCGGTCTCGGCGCAGTTCCTCTACGGCTCCGAGCGGCCCTGGTCTTCCTGGCGGCGCGGCGTCGATTTCTACAACGAGAGCCTCCTTTTTTGGCTGGAAGCCGACGCGATCATCCGACGCGAGAGCAAGGGGGCTCGATCGCTCGATGACTTCTGCCGCCGCTTCCACGGGGGCGAGGGGGGCGCGCCGGCAGTCAAGCCCTACACCTTCGAGGATGTCGTCTCGAACATGAACGAGGTCCAGCCCTACGACTGGCGCAAGTTTTTCAGCGAACGTGTCATGGAGGTCAGGCCGCACGCGCCCCTGGGCGGTATCGAGCGGGACGGGTGGAAGCTCACCTATGCCGACTCCCTTTCGGCGTATCAGAAAAGTCTCGAGACGGCCAGGAAGCGGGTCGACCTACGCTACTCCCTCGGGCTTTATCTCACGGACGAGGGGGAGATTCTGGATCTCCTGCCCAAGAGCCCGGCCGCCAAGGCGGGCCTCGCCCCGGGGATGAAGGTG
Source organism: Candidatus Eiseniibacteriota bacterium (assembly GCA_005893265.1). Classification (GTDB taxonomy): domain Bacteria; phylum Eisenbacteria; class RBG-16-71-46; order SZUA-252; family SZUA-252; genus WS-7. The sequence goes on from VBOX01000067.1 coordinate 13,701, forward strand.
ACCGCGGTGAACGGCCGGAAATGGACAGCGAAGGTCATCCGTGAGGCGATTCGGGCCGCCGCGCGCACCAAGGGCATGATCGAGATCCTGGCTCAGAACGGGGATTTCTATGCGCCCTATCGAATCAACTACCTCGGGGGTGAGCGATACCCGTGCCTCGTGCGGGTGACAGGGTTGCCCGACCTGCTCGGCACGACCCTCGCATCGCACGCCACGGCGGGCGGGGCCAAGAACCCCTAGCAAGACCCCTAGGACGCCCGGATTCCCCTCCGCGCGAGGTTCACCACCTTAGCTTCTGCTCCGGCAGGAGCATCCCCGGTCAGGGGACGGTCGAACCGGAACGCGGGGCGGTGCGGCGGCTCATCGCCTTCGACTGCGCGGCGGCGCAGTGGTCGCAACCGGACCGTGCGCGCTTCCTGATCGCCCAGCGCCTCAGAAGCCACCCACCCGCGAGGAGCGCGGTCAAGGCCGCGACCAGGTCCTGCCAGCCGGCGCTCACCCTAGCCCCATCAGCTTTCCGCCTTGATAGACCGCGAAGGATGCGATCCAGGCGAGCGCGTTCATCATCACGACCATGAAGATCGGCCATCGCCACGAGTTCGTTTCCCGGCGCACGACGGCGACGGTGGACATGCACTGGCAGGCAAGCACGAAGAACACCATGAGACTCACCGCCATGAGCGGGGAGTAGGCCTTCCCCCCGCTTGGGTTTTCAGCGTGCCGCAGCTTCTCCCGCAGCGAAACCGACGTCTGATCCGCGTCCCCCAGGTTGTAGACGGTCGCCATGGTCGAAACCATGACTTCGCGCGCGGCGAAGGAGGAGAGGAGCGCGATGCCGATCTTCCAGTCGAAGCCTAGCGGTGCGATGGCCGGCTCGATGAGGCGGCCCGCCCGTCCCGCGAAAGAATCGCGCAGGGAGACGCCGGCGATCTCGTTCTCGAGCTGGGTGGCCTCGGTTCTCTTCGCGCTTGCCTCCGCGACCGATCCACGCGCTTTCGCCTGTGCTGCGCCGTCCTCCACCGCCTCAAGCCGCTTCTCGAGAGGCCGCACCTGCCCCGAGTTCCTCGGATAGGAGGCGAGGAACCAGAGGACGATCGATACGGCCAGGATCACCGTTCCCGCCTTCTGGACGAAAAGACCGGCGCGGTCGCGGACGGTGATGAGCACCGAACGCCACGAGGGGACCCGGTACGGCGGGAGCTCCATCACGTAGAGGGGACGGCTTCCGCGGAGCGCGGTCCGTTTCAACGCCCACGCCACGAGCACCGCGGCCAGAATGCCCAGCACGTAGAGTGAGAAGAGCACGAGGCCGGGGAGGCTTAGGAATCCGACCGAACGATTCGGGATGAACGCTCCGATCAGGAGCGCGTAGACCGGCAGCCTCGCGCTGCAGGACATGAAGGGCGCGATGAGGATCGTTGTCAGCCTGTCTCGCCTGTTGTCGATCGTGCGCGTCGCCATGATCCCGGGAATCGCGCACGCGAAGGAGGAGAGGAGCGGGATGAAGGCGCGTCCGGAAAGTCCGACCCCGCGCATGAGGCGGTCCATGATGAACGCGCCGCGCGCCAGGTATCCCGAATCTTCCATGAGCGAGATGAAGAGGAAGAGGATCGCGATCTGCGGGACGAACGTCACGACGGCGCCGACGCCGGCGATCACGCCGTCCACGACGAGCGAACGGATGGGCCCCACCGGGAGCGCCGGGGCGATGAACCGACCGAGCGCGGATACCCCCGAGTCGATCGCGTTCATGATCGGTGTCGCCCACATGAAGACCGATTGGAAGACCACGGCCATCAGGAGAACGAAAATCAAGGGCCCGAGCACCCGGTGCGTCAGCACGCGGTCGATGCGCTCCCGAAGGGAGACCTCAGGCTTGACGCGAAGCGTGGCTTTCCGGATCAGCTCTTCGATCGCGTGGTAATGGCCGATCGGCTCGTGGGAACGCCACTCAGGGATCCCAGCGTCGAGCTCCGCGCGGACGCTCATGACCTCCCGCCGCGCGGGGATCGGGACTGCCCGGATCAGGGAGTCGTCCTCTCCCTCGTCGAGAAGGAGCGCCATGGCCACGTGGAAGCGGCTCAATGCCGCGAGAGGTCCCGCCAACGGAAGCACCCTCGCGACCCGCTCCGCCCCGTCTCGAAGGGGCTCGGGGAGGAGGCGCGTCACAGGCCGTGGGGGCGGGATCTCGCGATCCATGGCGTCGCGCAGTTGGGCGATGCCGCTTCCGGTCCGGGCCGAAATGGGGACGACGGGGGCTCCCAGCGCGCGCGAGAGGAGCCCGGCGTCGATGTCGAGCCCCTCGTCCCGTGCGGTATCCATCATGTTGAGCGCCACGACGACCGGCCTTCCGATCTCCATCAGCTGCATGCAGAGATAGAGCTGGCGATCCAGGCACGTGGCATCGAGCACGAGGAGCGTGAGATCGGGGAGCGGCGTGTCGGCCTGAACGCCCAGGAGCACGTCCCGCACGACGACTTCATCGGGGGACCCCGGCCGTAGGCTGTACGTGCCGGGTAGGTCGAGCAGCTCCACCACGCGCCCGGAGCGGAGCGCGCATAGGCCGCCCTTCTTCTCCACCGTGACGCCGGGGTAGTTCGCGACCTTCTGCCTCAGCCCGGTGAGCTTATTGAAGAGGGTGGATTTCCCGCAGTTCGGGCCGCCCGCGATCGCGACCAGCTTGCGCCGGCTCTGCTGGGGAAGGAGGTCGCGGACCCGGGCCGAGCCCGCGGGCTTCGATTCGACTTCCGCGAGCTCAGAAGGGATCGACATCGATTCGGTCTGCCTCGGAGGTTCGGATCGAAAAATGGGTACCGCGAAGCCGCAGCTCGATGGGATCGCCCATCGGAGCCCGGCGCACGAGCGTGATGGGTGTTCCCGGGACGAAACCCAGCTCCATCAAGCGACGAAGGAGGCCCGGTTCACCCGACACGCGCCGAACGATGGCGCGTGATCCGGGTTTGAGCTCGCCCAGCTTCCTGGTGCTCCGGTCGGCGCGGCCGCGGGGCGGGGTCATTTCAGCGGGCCCTCGTCGAAGGTGCCCACGAGCCCCGGGAACGTCTCCGCGAGACAGCGCCCCTCTTTGCAGACCGGGCACTCCCGGTCGGCCTCCTTGCCGGCGCAGTGATGCTGGTACTCGCGGAACGCGGTCCGGAACCGCTCCGCGGCGGGGTCATCGGACCCGATGAACGCGGTCAGACGCAGGAACTGGATCATCGATTCGGGACCCACTAAGTGCTCGATCATGCACGCGTCCTCGTACGCGACCTCTTGCGGGACGCGGAGGATGCTCGTGAAGAACATCGTGAGCACGTGGCGATTGGATTCCGTTCGCCGGGCGAGACGCCGGCCGGCATCGGTAAGCTCAACGCAACCGTACGGCTCGTGGGTGACCAAGCCGCGCGCCGATAGGGAGCGGAGCATCGAGGTGACACCGCTCTTCGAAACGCCAAGCCGATCGGCTATGTCGCCCACGCGGGCGTGCCCTTTGTCCTGCTTCAGGCCGGCCACCGCCTGGAGGTAATGCGCCATGGAATGCGTCAATTCTTTGTCGTTGAATCGCTTCCAGATTTCCACGGCCCACCTCGGCTGGTTGGCAGCATGCTGAATAAAGTTAACCATGCTTAATATCCGGTATGCCCCGGCGATGTCAAGGGCATTTCCCGGCCGGAGGAGGCTTCGACGCGGCGGGGCTTTACTCTAGATTCGAAACCAGATCTTTCGGGTGCGGGGAGGGTCGGTCCGGATGCCGCACCCATAAACTACTTTATACAACAAAGCACACTCGCGCAACCCCGATGTTCACTGCGGCCCACGCTGGCCATGACCGGGAGGTGCCGTTACACTGCGCGCGGCGATCCGCCCTCACCCGGCGCCGCCCTCCACCATGCACACCGTGAATCTCCCAGAGCATCTGATCCTCGTTCTCGCCGCGTTCTGTGCCGGCGCGGTGGACGCGATCGGCGGAGGGGGCGGCTTGCTCATCGTTCCGGCGCTCCTCGCCGTGGGGCTTCCGCCGCATCTGGCCCTCGGGACCAACAAGGCGCAATCGTGCTTCGGCTCGTTTGCCGCCGCGATCCGCTACGCAAGGGCGGGTCTCGTCGACCGGGATACGGCGCGGGTCACCTTTCCGATGGCGTTCCTGGGGGCCGCAATCGGCACCTCATCCGTCCTCGTGGTCCGGCCCGACGTGCTCCGGCCGCTGGTGCTCCTCCTGCTCATCGCAGCCGCCATCCTCGTGACGATCGTGCGGCCGAATTCGCGCGGAGAGCCGCGCGGGAAGCTGCGCCGTGCGTGGTTGGCCGCGGGTCTTGTCGCGCTCGTGATCGGGACCTACGACGGATTCTTCGGACCGGGGGCGGGGACGTTTTACATCGCGGGTTTCGTGGTGTTCTTGAGGCTGTCGATGGCGGGCGCCAGCGCGGACGCCAAGATCGCAAACTTCGCGTCCAACGTCGCGGCGGCCGCGATCTTCGCCGAGCGGGGCCTCGTGGTCTGGCCGATCGCGCTGCCGATGGCGGGTGCTCAGCTCGTCGGAGGATTCCTCGGCGCCCATCTCGCCGTCCGCCGCGGCGATCGTCTCATCCGGGCGGTGGTTCTCGCGGTCGTACTCGCGCTCGTAGTCAAGATCGGGCGCGACCTCTACGTCGGCCGCTGATGGGACGCGACGGCGCGGGCCCCGCGGCACCACGCGCCGCTAGAGGACGGACCCGGACAGCTTCACGTCGGCCCGGGCCCACGCTCGGGCAAAGCGCTTCTTTACCTTGAGCCCCTCAGTGACCCGTCCCCGGGCGTTCAAAGCCTCCGCCAGCCCGCCTTGAGGAGCGCCGCCCCCAGGGACTGGCGCACGGGGTAGTACCAGGCCGGCGGCTCATCGTAGTGGAGGGAGTCTTCCTGGGCCACAGCGCTCCGGAAGCTCTGGACCGCCTCCTCGTGGCGTCCCGCGCGCATCGCGCATTCCCCGTTCAAGACGCTCGCAGCCAGCTTGAGGAGCGCGGCGGCCGAGTTGAGTCCCGCCATCGCTTCCGGCGGCGTGGCCGCGCTGATCGCCGCCAGGCTGTCGCGCTCGATCGCCGCGTCGTCCGGGTTCCCGGTCGCGGCGAACGCCATGCCGCGGGCGTAGTGCCACATTCCCTTCGTGTACCGCATGTCCTGGGCCGGAGCAGGCTCGCGAAGGATCTCGTCCCATTTGGCGAATCGCGCGAGCGCGAAATAGGGTACCGGAAGCCAAAACTCCATCGGCGGCATGCTGCGGACCATGTCGACCGGCACGTGGTCGGCGAGCGTTCGGGCCATGCGGATCGCTTCCTTGCTCCTACCCTCGAAGCTCATCGCCGCCCAGGCCATGTGCATGTTGTGACTCAAGTACATGTGCGGGTACACGCCCTGCGGCTTCTCCTTCTCGATATAAGCCAGGTCGATCCCGATCGCCTTGCGGTTCAGCTCCGCCGACTGGTGATAGCGGCCGAGAAGCATGTAAATGTGGGAGGGCATGTGCACGAGGTGGCCGGCATTGGGCGCCAGGGCCGCGAGCCGGTTCGCCGCGGGAAGCGCGCGCGCCGGATTCGGGGATTCCTCGAGCGCGTGGATGTAGAGGTGGTTTGCTCCGACGTGGGACGGGTTCTTCCGGAGAACCCGGGTTAGGGCCTCGACGGCCTCGACGGTTCCCGGCTGCGGCTTCCCGTCGCGCGTCCACCAATCCCAGGGCGTCACGTCGAGAAGCGCCTCGGCGTGGATCACGGAGACGTCCAGGTCGTCCGGGTATTTCGCCGAGAGGTCGCGCATCGCGTCCGCGAAGGCGACGTCCAGAGCGTGGAGATCGGCTTTGGGATCGTCCGAATAACGTCTGCCCAGCGCCTCGATGTACCCGCGCTCGCGCGCCGTCGCCTTCACTCCGAGCGCGCGCGCTTTCCGCGCCTCCGCGAACGCTTCCTTCTCCCGGTCGGGATCGACCGGCAGGTTTACGTTCGGCCCGAGCGCATAGGCGATTCCCCAATGGCCCATGGCACAGGATGGATCGAGCCTCACCACCTCCCGAAACGCGCGGATCGCCTCGTCGTGATTGAAGGCGTAACAGAGCTTGAGACCCTGATCGAAGTACTTCTGCGCGATCGGGGAGCGGGTGGTTACCACGTGATGCAAGGTGCCGAGTCCCGCGTAGAGCGGAACGTCCGCGCCCGCGGTCCCGGAGAAGATCAGGGATAAGAGTGATCCCCAGAACAGCATGGTTCTTCGTGCCACCGCGCACCTCCCCGGAGGATTCTGCTGCGGACACGCTGGGCCCCGACTCCGGATCGGGGCGCGGCCGCGTGTGTTTTCGACGCCGATCCAGTAAGATACCGACTTCATCGGCGATTCGCAAAGAGCGCGGGGGCCATGGCTGTGGATCGACTCTACCAGCTGCTTCAGAACCGCATCGAGGGCGTCGTCTCGACGCCGGATCAATTTCACCCCGCCCAGCTCACCAACTTCGGAAACCTCTACCACTGGACTCCGCGGTTCGTCGTCGAGCCGGCATCGGCCCGGGACGTCGCGGCGGTCGTGGCCTTCGCCCGGGAGCACGGGCTCACGATTTCGGTCCGCGGGTCTGCCCACAGCCAAAGCAGGCTTGCCATCAGCAACGGCGGGATCCTCCTCTCGATGACGTCGATGCGCCGCATTCTTCCCCCCGACCCTTCCGGCCGGACCGTGGACGTCGAGGGGGGAGTGATCTGGCGCGACCTGGTGCGTGCCCTGGCGCCTCGGCATCTCGTTCCGCCGGTGCTCACGAACAACCTGAGCGTCACGGTGGGCGGCACGCTGGCGATCGGGGGGCTTGGGCTCACCTCGTTCAAGTATGGGACGCAGGGGGACAACGTTCAGGAGCTGGACGTCGTGACAGGTACGGGAGAGAAGATCACCTGTGACCGCAAGCGCAACTCGGATTTGTTCTGGGGGTCGCTCGCAGGTCTGGGGCAGGCCGGAATCATCACGCGCGCGCGCCTCGATTTGAGAAAGGCGAAGCCCATGACCCGCACCTATTACCTGCTCTACGACGATCTACGCGGTTTCCTGGAAGACGCCAAGGCCGCCATGGAGAGCGGGGTGTGGGACCATCTCGAGAGTTGGGCGTCCCCCTGTCCCCAGGGGACCAAGCCCGTCGCGGGCCGGAGGCAGGTCTTCGCGCGGTGGTTCTATCCGTTCCACCTCACCGTGGAGTTCGACCCTGAGAACCCGCCTGACGACGCGAAGCTGCTCCGCGGGCTCAAGCCCTTCGACCGTCTCTACACCGACGATCTGCCGACGATCGATTTCCTCGAGCGGATGATTCCCGTCTTCGATCTGTGGAAGCGGGGAGGAACGTGGGGGCACGTCCACGCGTGGGTCGAGACCGTTCTGCCCTGGGAGCGCGCGGCCGACTGCATCGAGTCGGTGCTGCCCGACCTCCCGCCGTCGGTCTTGGTCGGCGGGCACGTGCTCCTCTGGCCGGCGAAGGGAACGTCCTCCCGGTCCCGGTTCTTCATGCGCCCGCCGGGAGTGGACCTCATGGGTTTCGGCGTCCTCCCGGCGATTCCGCCGCGCTTCTGGGAGCAGGCCCGGCCGATGCTCGACAACCTGGGCCGGCTCACCGAGCTCATGGGCGGGAAGCGGTACCTGAGCGGGTACATCGACTGGGACGAGGACCGGTGGCGGGAGCACTTCGGAGATCAATGGGAGCCTTACTGCGCGCTCAAGCGGAAATACGATCCCGATTCGCTGCTGAATCCCGGGTTCGTCCCGTTTCCCGCGGCGCGGCCCGCCGGCGTTCCGGCCGCGGACTGATGCCGCTGGGTTTCGGGACCCACGAGTGGGCGCAAGCCCTCGAGACCGCGATCAACGCGTCCAGCGAGTATCGAAACGCGGCCGCGTCTTGGGGCGTGGGGTTCAACGGAAACCTTCTCCTCGCGTTCGAGAGGGGGGGAGCGCTCGAGCAGGGGCTCTATCTCCTGTTGAAGCTCGAGCGGGGGCGCTGCCTTGCGGCCGAGTTCGTGCCCGGTCCCTCGCGGCCGGAGGCGGGTTTCACGCTGCGCGCGCCGTACCCGATCTGGCGCGAGATCCTGAACGGGAAGACGCTCGCGGCGAGCGCGATCCTGACCGGGAGCATGCGGGTGGAAGGGAACATGATCGCGCTCCTGAAGCACGCGGGCGCGCACCGCTCCCTGATCCACTGTGTCTCATCGCTCGACACGCGTTTTCCCGGAGCCTAGGCCCGTGTCCCTGGAGACCGATTCCGTGGCTTCTCCCCGCGTCGCCTCCCATGGATCCTGGGGATCCCCGATCACGCCGGACCGGATCGCATCCGAGACGGTGCTCCTGGGCCAGCCGACGCTGGCGGCGGACGCGATCTTCTGGTCCGAGACGCGCCCCCGGGAAGGCGGGCGCAACGTCATCGTGCGCCGTGGCGCGGACGGCGCCCTGGTGGATGTGATCCCCGCGCCGTGGAGCGCGCGGACCCGGGTCAACGAGTACGGAGGGGGTGCCTACCTCGCCGGGGAAGAGGAGATCTATTTCTCGAACGACGGCGACCAACGCCTCTACGCGGTGCGCCCCGGCGGTGAGCCGAGGCCGCTCACGCCGGAAGGGAAGATGCGCTACGCCGACGCCGTGCTCGACCGCGGACGCCGGCGGCTGATCTGCGTCCGCGAAGACCACAACGTCGTCGGGACGCAGGCGGAGACCGCGATTGTCTCGGTGCCGCTCGACGGGGGGTCGGATGGACGCGTCCTCGTTCGGGGAAGCGACCTCTACTCGACGCCGCGGGTCAGCCCGGATGGATCGAGTATCGCGTGGCTCTCGTGGAATCACCCCAACATGCCGTGGGACGGCACGGAGCTTTGGCTCGCCGGGATTCGCGCCGACGGCTCCTTCGGCGAGCGACACCTCGTGGCTGGCGGCGCGGAGGAGTCGGTCTTCCAGCCGGAATGGTCGCCCGACGGTGTGCTCCACTTCGTCTCCGATCGCACAGGGTTTTGGAATCTGTACCGCCTCCGCTCCGGCTCGGTCGAGCCGCTCGCGGCGCGTGAGGCCGAGTTCGGCCGGCCGCAATGGGTCTTTGGTACCTCGACCTACGCGTTCGACTCCGCGCGCCGGATCGTCTGTCTCTTTTGCGAGCGCGGCGTCTGGCGTCTGGCGCTCCTCGACACGGCGACCGGGAGCTTCGATCCGGTCGATCTCCCCTACACGGACATGCGCTCTCTCCGAGCCTCAGCCGGACGTGCGCTCGTTCTCGCCGGCTCCCCGACCGAGCCGGAGAACCTGGTTTCACTCGATCTCGCCACGTTGAGGACCGAGGTCATCCGCCGCTCCACCCAAGTCGCGGTCGATCCGGGCTACCTCTCTCCGGCGGAGCGCATCGAGTTTCCGACCGCGCGCGGCCTGACCGCCCACGCGCTCTACTACGCGCCGCGCAACCGCGACTTCGTCCCGCCGGCGGGTGCCTTGCCACCGCTCCTCGTCCGGTGCCACGGCGGGCCGACGAGCGCCGCGCCGAGCACGCTCGATCTCGAGATGCAGTACTGGACCTCCCGAGGCATTGCAGTCGTGGACGTGAACCACGGCGGGAGCACAGGGTACGGGCGGTCCTATCGGGAGCGGCTGAACGGCATGTGGGGAATCGTGGACGTGGAGGATTGCGAGGCGGCCGCGCGGTACCTGGTCTCGCGGGGGCTCGCCGATCCCGCGCGCATCGCGATCCGGGGCGGGAGTGCCGGCGGCTACACCACGCTCCGCGCGCTCGAGGCGGGCCGGGTCTTCAGCGCGGGGGCGAGCTACTTCGGCATCGGCGATCTCGAGATCCTGGCCGGCGACTATGGGCACAAGTTCGAATGGAAGTACTCGGAGCGGCTGATCGGACCGTACCCATCGCGCCTCGATCTCTATCGCGAGCGCTCGCCCATCCATGCGGCGGATCGCATCGAGGCACCCGTGATCTTCTTCCAGGGCAAAGACGACGTCGTTTGCCCGCCCGAGCAAACCGACATGATGGTGCGGGCGCTCGGGAAGAAGGGCGCGCCCTACGCGTATCTCTCGTTCGAGAACGAAGGGCACGGATTCCGCCGCGGAGAGACGATCCGACGCGCCCTCGAAGCCGAGCTCTTCTTTTACTCGCGCGTGTTCGGCTTCGAGCCCGCCGAGCCGCTTGAGCCTGTTCCGATCGAGAATTTCGGGGCGCTTCGCTGAGCGGCGCGCACCCGGCCAACGTGGAGGGAACCATCCATGCCGAAGCCATCGCGTCCGATGAATCGCCGCCGTTTTGTCGCCCTGGTAGCGCTGAGCGGGGCCGCGGCGCTGACCGCTCCCCTGTCCCGCGCGGCCACGCCGGGGCCCAGGACCGCAGCGATGCGCGCCTCCGCCGGCCGGCGGCCGCTCACTCCCGCCATGCGTCGGGAAGTCGCGAGTCAGGAGAAGTCGCTCGCCGAGCAGCTTGAGGCGATCCGGGGATTCAAGCTTCCGCCCGGGAGCCCGATGGCTTTCGTCTTCACGCCGCTGCGGGCGCGGCGGGGGCGCTGAGCATGCTGAGCGAGGACGTTTTCTACCTATCGGTCTCGGAGCTTGGTGTGCGGATTCGATCCCGCCGGCTCTCGCCGGTCGAGCTCACGGAAGGCTATCTCGATCGGATTCACCGCTACGGCGCAAAGCTCAACGCGTTCGCCACCGTGACCCCCGAAGTGGCCCTCCAGCAGGCGCGCGCGGCGGAGAGCGAGATCCATTCGGGACACTACCGTGGGCCGCTCCACGGGATTCCCTATGGGGCGAAGGATCTCCTCGCCACCGCCGGGATCAGGACCGGCTGGGGTGCCCACCCCACGCAGGATCAGGTTCCCGACAAGGACGCGACCGTGGTCCGGAAGCTCCGCGAGGCGGGCGCCGTTCTCCTCGGAAAGCTCGCGATGGTGGAGTTCGCGGGTTGCCTGGGCTATCGATTCGCGGACGCATCGACAAGCGGACCGGGGAGGAATCCCTGGGATCCCGAGCGATGGACCGGAGGCTCGTCGTCCGGTTCCGGGGCCGCCGTGGCCTCGGGGCTTGTCGGCTTCGCGATCGGGACCGAAACGTGGGGCTCGATCCTCTGCCCGTCCGCGTTCTGCGGCGTGACGGGGCTCCGCCCAACGTATGGTCGCGTGAGCCGCGCCGGGGGAATGGTCGGCGCGTACACCTTCGACAAGATCGGGCCCATCACGCGCTCCGCCGCCGACTGCCGCATCGTGCTCCAGGGGATCGCGGGACCTGATCCCGACGACCCGAGCGCATCGGCCGAGCCGCTCCGGCTCGATCGGCAAGGCGTCGACGTCTCGCGCTTGAAGGGCGCCCTGGTCCCGCTCGATTTCGCGAAAACCAAAGGGGCCGAGCCCGAGGTCAAAGCGGCGTTCGATCACGCGGTCACGGAGCTCGAGGGCCTGGGTCTCAAGCTCGAGGAGGCGAAGCTGCCCGATTTCCCCGCCTCCGAGATGGCGGGCCTGATCATCACCGCCGAGGCGCTCTCCACGTTCGAGAACTTCTACAAGAGCGGCGGGGTCTGGGAATTGAAGGATCCCTACGCGCCCTACCAGCGCGAGATCACCCGGGCCTTGAACGGAGCGGATCTCGTGAAGGCATGGCGGATGCGAACGCACCTACAAGAAATGATGGCCGATTTCTTCTCGCGCTACGACGTCATCGTGACGCCGAACTTCATGTCGGTGGCGCCTTCGATACACGGGGACCTCAACAAGGCCCTCCCGTACGCGGACCCCGCCGGGGCCGTCGGCAACTCGTGCGGCCTTCCCGCGATCGCGCTACCGTGCGGATTCGGCAGGGAACACATGCCGGTCGGATTTCAGATCATGGGATCCCCTTTCGAGGAAGCGACGCTCCTCCATCTGGGGGAGATCTTTCAGTCGCGGACGCGGTTTCACCAAGAGCGTCCGCCGCTCTTCGCCTAGAAAGGGGGAGCCGTGTTTTTCGTCCTGCTCTAGCGGTCACGAACCGCGACCGCGCCGCTATCCCCGGAACTTGGTCTCGACCAGGAAGCAGCTTCCGTCGGCGATGACTTCCAGCCCCCGCTCGCGAGCGAGCCGGATCGCTTCCGGACTTTCCGCGCCCGGCTGCATCCACACGAACCGCGCGCCCGCATCGGCCGCCTCCCGCACGATCCGCTCGGTGACCGGCGGCGGCGTGATGATGGAGACGCCGCGTGGGGTTTCCGGAAGCGATTTGAGATCGACGTAGGCCTTCAACCCCTCGATTTCGGGCTCACGCGGGTTGATGGGGTAGACCTTGAACCCCTTCCTTTGATACGCGCGGAGCACCTTGTTCCCGAACTTGTCGCGGTTCGTCGAAGCGCCGACGACGGCGTAGGGACCCTGCGCCAGAAAATCGGCGATGATGTCGCGAACGGGCCGCGCCGAAGCCTTTGAATCGGGGTCCGGTTTCATTCGAGCGACCTCCAGAGATACCAGCTCGCCACGGTGCGGAACGGCCTCCAGCGCTCGCCGCGGCGGGCGACCGATTTGGGCTCCGGGATCCCTCGCGTTCGAAACGTGCGCTGGAATCCTTTGCGCACCCCGTAGTCGTCGATGGGAAGCACGTCGGGCCGTCCGAGCCGGAAAATGAGAAACATCTCGGCGGTCCACCGTCCGATCCCACGCACCACCGTGAGCCGCTCGACCACTTCCTCATCGTTCATCGAGCCCAGCCGCCGCATCGATGGGACCGTCCCGTCGAGCGTTTTCGCCGCGAGATCGCGCAAGGCCGCGACCTTCGGCCTCGAGATTCCGACTTCGCGGAGCACCGCGTCGGGCGCCTCGAGGACGCGCTCGGGCGGGGGGAAGCGGCCGTTCCCCAGGCGGTCCCGGAAACGGCCCGCGATGGTCTCGGCCGCCCGGCCCGTGATCTGCTGGTAGAGGATGCTCTCGGAGAGCGCCGCGAACGGCGTGGCCACCGGATCCAGCTTGAGACGGAAGGTCCCGACTCGATCGATGAGGAGGGCCAGCTTCGCGTCTCGCCCGCGGAGATGCGAGACCGCCTCGCCGGCATCGAACCGGACTTCCGCGCCGAGGGTTCTGGAGGAACGTCCTGCCATGGGATCCCTATTGTACCCATCGCGGGCGCCCACGCATACTGGGTCGAATGGACCTGAGCGAGCGGCTGCGCGTAAAGCCCGGGCGCAAGATCGCGCTCGCGGACCACGATCCCCAGGCCACGCCTGGATTCCGGGGCCGGCGGGACGCCGACACAATCCTCGAGAAGAGCATCGAGCGCCTCTCCGAGCTACAGTATCTCCTCTACGCCGAGAACAAGCGTGCCCTGCTCATCGTGCTTCAGGCCATGGATACCGGCGGGAAAGACGGCACGATCCGCCACGTCATGTCGCGACTCAATCCGTCCGGGTGCCGCGTCAGGGCGTTCAAGGTGCCCACCGAGGAAGAGCTCGAGCACGATTTTCTCTGGCGCATCCACCAGGCGGTGCCCCCCCGAGGCGATTTCGGGATCTTCAACCGGTCGCACTACGAGGACGTGATCGTCGTGCGCGTGCACGGGCTCAAGCCGCGATCGGTCTGGGAAGCGCGCTACGACCAGATCAACGCGTTCGAGCGGCATCTGGTCGAGAACGACGTCACAAT
>VBOX01000068.1 GCA_005893265.1 Candidatus Eiseniibacteriota bacterium
GTTCGCCGAGGAGCATCACCCCCGGCGCGACGGCCAGGCGGATCTCAAGAAGGTGTTCGCGCCCCTGCTCGCGAAAACCGTCACCGTTACCGGGATGATGATCGAGATGAAGGACTACCGTGCCCTCTTCGTGCGAGTTACCGATCTGGTCGGCGGTGGGAAGCCCGCGGAGGGCGGCACAAAGAAGTAGGCCCTGCGAACAGGTAAGACGCGACCGGAGAAGCGCTAGCCTTTCGCGGCCTGCATCTGGGCCCGCATAGCCTGCATTTCCTCACGATTGGGGCCGTAGAGGCCCGGCGGTATGCCACCCGCCATGCGGCACATCAGCGCGAGCTGGGCGCGATGGTGGATCATGTGGTGGAGCAGCCCCACCCAGAGCACGTCGCGGATTGTCATCGGACTACCGTCGAAGAACGTAACGGAGCTTTCGAGCTCCTCGTTCTTTACCTTATCGAGCCGCGCCATGGCCAGCTCGTGGACGCGGCGATAGCCTGGAGCCAGGAGGCCAACCTCCCGCGGGCGCACGAGCTCAGGCAGGGTGTCCTCGGGCTTGAACCTGCGCTCGACGACTCCGAAGCTCACGCACCCGTCGATCTCACTCAGATGCCATGCCAGCTCGCCGATCGAGCGCCCCTTCGGATCGGGGCGGTAGTCGTACTGTCCCGTTGGAAGGGCCTCGAGGAGACGGATGGTTCCCTGGGCCTCGCGGTCCCAGACAGCGCGGAAGGTTTCGATCTCATTCAGGTGTGGCATGGCGGACCTCCGGGAAGAATCGTGGTTTGTCCGGGGATTGACTGGAGGAGCTTACTCCCGGCGATCCTTGCATGCCAGACCGGATCGCGTCGTAGAAATAGCGGCTGACCTCGGTGCGATCCAAGATGGGGGCCGCGGCGTCTTGTAGCTGGGATCGGGCAAACGTGAAGTTGCCGCGAACCCCGAAGTGCTCGGTCAGGAGATACGTCAGCCCACCGCCGAGACCATATCCGGACTTGAAGTCAGCGGTTCCACCACTGTTGAGATCGTCCAGCGCGTTGAACGCGCCGCGTAGCCTATCTCTTGCCGGTCTCCAGATTGTGGCGCCGTTCCTGAAATCCCTGCCGGATGCTCTTCCGCTGCTCGCTGTAACGCTGGTGAACCTTCTCGACCTCCGCTCTCTCTTGATCTGCGAGCGTAGCCAATTGGGTCGCCTCTTCCTCGTTGAGAGACTTGAGTCCTTCCGACTCGCCCTGCTCCACGAGTGTTTCGCGCTGCGCCTCGAGCGACTTGAGCTCGGCCTCGAGCTTCTCCCGAAGGGACTGGAGCTGCGCTTGGAGGGGATCCATCTGCGCCTTGTATTGTTCCCGAAGCGCTCGGACTTGCCCGTCGATCGCCTTGATCTGCGCCTTTCGTGAGTCGTCCGGATGCTTCTCGCCAGGAACTTCCGCGGAAGCGCTCACCGGGGTCCGGTGCGCGAGCATCGCGGTCATTTCAGTGCCCGAGTACAGCCCCAGAGTCAGTACGACAAACTTCACAACACCGCGCGCAATCTTGTTTCGCATTTGGGTTTCTCCCGTGTCCAGGGTCACATCCTCCCCCTTTGTAGTTACGCCGAAGGCGCGTCTTTGTGCCGAGCTTTCCCGCGGCGCGTCTGACCGCCATCGAGTCGACACAAAGACGCGGGTTTGCCGTAAGTGGGGCAGGGCCGGATTGCGGGTGCCGGCGGAGGACCATCGCGGCGACCCCCCGCGGCCTTTCTCTCACATAGACGCCGGGACACCGGAAGCCCGGTCCGTGGGAGACCTTAAATTGGGTTCAGGCCTGGCCCGGGCCGGTGACGGGCCTGCCATTCCAAGGGGAATACCATGACCAGACACCTGTCGCTCATCGCCCTCGCGTTCGTATTGGTCTCTTTGTCCGGGAGCCCTGCCCGCGCCGGCAGCACGAACGGATCGGCCGGGGACATGCCCGCCTTCTATGACGGGAAGGTCTTCACCATCAATTTCAAGGAGCTGCCGCCGGATGCGGAGAAGTCCGCGATCGCCCACAATGCGGCGATCAACAAGATCTTCATGTCGGATCCTGGTCTGCCGGGGGGGCAACCCTTTATCTCGGTGCTCGACGCGATTCAGGGTGACGGATTCAATCCGCTCTGGCGCGAGTTCCAGATCACGTTCAGCAACGGACACACGCCCCGCCAATTGACTTCCGACACCGAGGTCACGGATGCCGCGCAGAACGGCGAGATTACGATCCGGGCAACCGATGAAGTCTACCGGTGCTCCGTCGTCGGGCCCAAGTAGTAGCGGAGAAGCCGAAATCGGGGGGGAAACCCTGAAGTAGCCGTGCGGCTTGGTGAGTGGTGGTGACGGCCCCGGCAGCGAGAGCTGCCGGGGCCCGAGGCCTCGTGGGCCGTTCGCGAGAAGTCCTCTTCGAACCTTCTCAGTCCACCCGGCGCAAGCGCGGCTGGAAGTCGACGTTGTCCTTGACCCAGGAGAAGAACTTTTGCTGCGCGGCAGGGTCCCTGCCGGGAATCAGGGTCTTGGGATCCTTCCATTCCGTCATGACGATCGCGTCCTGCGTCCAGACCTTGACGCGCTTGCGGGGCACTTTGTTCCGCCAACCCTTTGCGGTGATCGCGTCGGTGTAGAGGACGCGCAGGGTGATGTTACGGGATAGGTTTTCGAGAGGTTTGAGCCGGATGGCTCGGAACTTATCCGCCCTCGTACCGCCCACGTCGGGCTTACCGTCGGTGAGCAGTACGATCGAAATGGGCTTCAGGATCAGCTTCTTCGAGTCCACCATCTCGGCCACCTGCGCGAAGTAGGAGTTGAAGTCGGTGAACGGATTCTCTTTCTTCCTCGGGAAAATGACTCTGAGCTGCGCCTCGATTTCCTCGACGGTACGATCCTGAAACGACTGGATCGGGAATAGCGTTTTCGCTTCGCCCACCTTTGCACCTCCGATCGATCCGACGAACATGGCATTCGGGATCTCCATGCCGCCGAGCCCGTTCAGGTGCGCGTGGATGTAGCGGGCGAGGAACTCGATCGAATCGTCGAAATACACGCCGTCCATGAAGGAACCGCTGATATCAACGCCGATGAAGACGACGAGGCGACCGGGCTGTGCCACGGGATGATCGGAGGCATGGGGGGCAACCTGTACACCGGTCGCCGGGCGCGCCGGCGTGAGAAGCGTTGCGAGGAGAAGCGCAAGGGAAAGGATCCGCATGTCAGGCCGCCTTCCTGACGCGCGCGTTGTTCAGCTCCGCGACCAGCAGTCGCGCGTCCTTGAAGTCCTCTACCTTCTGAAGGGGCAGGTCGATGAAGTGCCGGTTCGAGACCAGTAGCGTCACGAAGTTGAGTGCGGCCGCGACGACCTGCATCGGAGGCACGAGGAACGATTCGAGGAGACGTTCTCCTTCGGCGCCGACCCACTGGAACTCATTCCGGAGCTGGCCGGCGAAATTGTCGGAAAAGAATTTGAACCCGGGCTGAGCCTCGCCTGCGGCGTCCCGGTTGCCTACCCCCTGACGCTGAATGATCGCCATCATCGTAGGGGTCCCCGAGGAAGCGAACAGGAACCAGGTCATGCTGCGTATGCCGAGCCAGGTGACGCCCGCGATCACGAGCGTGCCGACAATGCCCAGATCGAAGTTCCCGGAGCTATGCTGAGCGAACCAGGGCACCAGGGCATCGACGAACTCGCGGTACAGGAAGACCACCTCGACGAACATCGCCACCAATTCCATGACACCGATCTTGACGATCGTGGGCCAGTCACGGCTTTTCAGCGCCGCGGCCCATGTGGAAAGCACCGCGTAGCTGCCGAGCACAATGAAGAGCATGAAGAGGAAGAGCGGGATCCGCACCGCGGTTTCCGTCATCTCTGTTCCGGCGAGGTTCGAGAGCGTATCGATGACGAGGGACGTCATCACGTAGGTAAAGATCATCGCTTCGAACACGCACCAGAAGAACGTCATCCCCACCGCGATCCAGGGAATGCCCGGCTGGAGCACATTGCTGCCCACGCTTCGGATCATGCGGAGGGGCAACGCGATGAGCTCCTGGACGACCGCCCAGACGCCGACGAGGATCATCTGACACGCGCCAAGAAGGGAGATCACCAATCGCACCAGGAAGCGGAACACTCCCCCCCAGAACGTGAAGATGGCCCGAGCCAGATCCCACCAGGTGACGAGCACGAGACTTACGAAGGTGCGACGCTTCGCCCGAACGACAATCGTCGGCACGCTGAGAACGCTCGTCCAATAGCCCAGGACTACCGCGCCGAGCGGCATGAGCAGGAAGAGCCGCTTCATCGCGAGAAGCCAGAACGGATCGCCGGCCCCCCAGGCAAAGAGAAACGCACGGGTCACCGGCTGCCAAAGCGCGATGGTCTCGATCCAAAACTGCGCGTCCTGGTTCATGGTATTTCCTCTCCGGGTAAGGGGCTTACCGCCTAGGGGTTTATCGGCGCAGGGGGCCGGTCACTTGAGCCCTGTGCGCGCCCCGACCCGTCCCTCGCCCGAAGGAATGGAGATCTGGTAAGACGCTGCAGATATGTCGCTTACGGATCCGAACCGAAAACCATGCGGTACGATTCGCGCGTCTCGCCATCGTTCGGCCATCGGATCAGGACCTTCCGCCAGATGGCGCGCCCTTGTTCCATGCGGTTTCCCCATCTGGATGTGGCATGAGGCGATGTAGAAGAAGGCGGGCCCGCGCAAGTCACCACGGTTCGCCGCCTGCTCGAAATAGTGGATGGCGCGGGGGTATTCCCTCAGCTGATAGAGAGCCTGCCCCACCTTGCCCCAGTACCGGGCATTCGCCGAGTCGGCGGCGAGGGCACGCTGCGCGTACAAGAGCCCCTTCGGTCGATCTCCTGCGTTCGCGTAATAATCCGCGAGCTTTTCGCTGCCATAGGCTCGCTCGTGGGGTGAGAGAGGCGCGGTTTCGCTCATCAGCGTCTCGAAGCGGCGGACGCCGGCGGCCGGATCGGCGTTTACGAGGACGAAGGCGAGGAGCCCTCCCGCGGAAAGGAGCACGAGCCCACTACGCGCGTTGGCGTACGCAACGCCGTCGAGGATATCTCGCCCCATCGCGACTCCGAGGACAAGCGTGGGGAGCACGAAGACGGAGAGGAGGTCCCAGTCCTGGGCTGGCGCTCCGGGCACGGACAGAGCGCAGGCGACCAAGAGGCCGGAGAGGGCCGCTGGGCCCAAGAACGGGTTGCCTGAATCAGTGCGACGCTCAGACCCTCGCCGTAGTGCGATCGTTCCCACGATGAGCATCACGGGCACAAGCGCAACCAGAAGGAGCAAGTTCCCCATATCGAGCACGACCCGAAGCGGCGGGAAGAGCCCCATTGGCCGGTTCACCTGTCCCGCCGCCACGTGAAAGGCGGACCAAGTCAGACGAAACGGTCGCCATACGTTTTGCGGGCCAAACCCAATGAGCGAGAACACCCCCACGATGAGCGCCGGGGGTAGCGCGATTGCCGCTACGCGCCAGGTCCAACGCATCGGACGCTGGAAAACAAGGAGCAGGTACGAGGGCACGAGAAACAGAGCGGCCAGGTGACTGGAGACGGCAACCGCGAGGGCGAACGCGGGTGCGATGACCGGGGCCCGCCCATTCGAGGCGCGGAGCCCGAGCCAGAGGAAAGATAGGACCGCAAGTCCCACGATCGGGTAGGTCTCGATGTACCCAAAGTAGAGCTGGGACGTACCGGTAAGCAGGAGGACGGCCGCGTACCACTTCGCGCGATGATGGAGCGATAGCTCCCGCCCGATACCCCAGCAGAGCAGAATCGCGAGCACGCCGCTGAGAGCCGGGAGGATCGCGAGCACGGAAGGCTCGATGGGGATTCCAAACGCAAGCAACAGCGCTCGGAAACCGCGCCACGCCAGAGCGGACAGAGGCTCGCTGTAGACGACCTTCGTGCCGTGGCGAAGTCGATCGATCCAAAGCGCCTGGTCGCCGAGGAAATAGGTCCTCGTACGCAGGGCCCAGAAGATCCCTCCGGCGGCGGGAAGAAGCAACCAGGGCATCCACCGGGTAAGGCCCGGCGAGGCTCCGCCGCCCGCGAGGTCGACCGAAGGCCGGCCCTCCCGCCTGCTCCGATATGCGCTTGCCCAGAGGAATGCGACGCCCGATGTCATGAGCGCGAAAACGAGCATGCGCGCAGGAGGCGACAGGAACGCCGGGAGATGGAGCCCCCACAGGAGCGGAATCGGAAACAGCGTCGCGATCGAGACGAGAACGAGGTAGGCGGTGCCGAGGAGGGCTAGGGCCATTCTTGTACATCATACGCCACGATACGCCACGCGGCCGGCACACGTATTCGTCCCACAAGCGCCAAGGTCCCGGCAGCTTTCGCCACCGGGGACGCTCCCCGGCCTAGACGGTGTCGAGGCCTACCTTCCGTACCAAGGCCTGATAGCGGGGATCCTGGCGGATCCGATCGAGACGAGGGTGGACGCGCAGGAACATGAGCCCCGTGGCACGTTCCTCGAGCGCGACGTCGAGCCACCGGAACGCCTCGTCCACGTCACCCAGGCTCGCGTGGAGCGCGGCGATACCCCACGCCGAGACCACGCGCTTCGAGCGGGCCTCGGTCAATTCTTGAAGGATACGCCTCGCCGCGGCCTCGTTCCCGCTGCTGGCCTCGAGGTGCCCGAGACCGAACGAGGGCCCCGCAACGCCACCGCTCATCCTCCGGCCCTCCTCGTACTCGCGGCGGGACTCGTCGAAGCGGCCGAGGGCTTCGAGCGAGCGCGCGAGATCCGTGTGCGCGCCGTCGAAGCGGGGATCGAGCTCGACAGCCTTTCGGTAGTAGACGAGCGAGCGCTCGTACTCGCGGGCGTAGTAGTAGGCGTCCCCGACGCATGTGTGGATCAGCATCGACAACGGGTCGAGGCTGAGCGCCTTCAGCATCGCCTCCTGCGCCTCCTGGTGGCGTTCGGAGCAGTAATAGAGGCTTCCGAGGCCGGTGTGTGCGGCCGTCAATCCGGGATTCAGCTCGACGGCGCGCTGCAGGAACCGGATCGCGCCGGGGAAATCTCTCTCGTCCACCGCAACAGCGCCCAGTGCGGCATGGGCCTCGGCGAGGGAATCGTCCAGCTCCAGCGCCTTCAAAGCGGCCGCGCGGGCCTGCGCATTCGCCTCGGCCGGTTGAGCCATTCCTCGTCCGGCGCGGACGTTGTGACAGTATGCGATTCCCGCCCACGTGGGAGCGTATGTCGGATCGAGCTTTAGGGCGTGCTCGTAATGCCTCAGGGCCAGCTCGATCGCTTGGGGCGAACCGGCGGAGGCCGTGTGACGGCCCTTCAGATACTCGACGTGTGCCTGGGGGTTCACGGGACGCCGTTTCGCGAGTTGCGTCGCCTCGCGCGGGGTCACCTGCACCGCGATCTCCTTGGCCACCGTTTCCGCCACCCGGCCCTGCAGATCCAGCACATCCTCGATTTCGCCGTCGTAGCGGTCAGCCCACATCGTTTCGTCCGTCCTGGCGGAGACAAGCTGTACCGTGACGCGCACGCGTTTGCCGACGAGGAGCGCCGATCCCTCGAGGATGGCGTCCACGTTCAATTCGCGCGCGATCTCCGGGAGGCCTTTCTGGGCGCCCTTGTACTTCATGGCCGAAGTGCGCGAGATCACCCGCAACGCTTTGAGGCGCGCAAGCTCGGAGATGAGCGCCTCGGTCATGCCGTCCGCGAAATACTCTTGCGCGGGGTCGCGTGAAACGTTGTCGAACGGAAGCACAGCCAAAGAACGCACGATATCCCTCGCGGGCGCCTGTTCGACTCCGCGCCGAGGCTGCTCGCCGATACCGCGCAGCGTCTTGCTCACGGCTCCCGCGGACGCGGGGCGCGACTCCGGATGCTTGCTCAGGCAGGAGTCGATCAGGCGGTCCAGCTCGGCGGGAGTCTCCGGCCGAAGCGAGCGAACCGGGTGCGTCGCCCCATGCAGGATCTCGAACATCAAGGCCTCGGGCCGGTCCTTCTCGAACGGCCGCCGGCCGGTAGCCATCTCGTAGAGCATCGCGCCGAATGCGTAGACGTCGGTGCGGGAATCGCCCACATCACCGCGCAATTGCTCGGGCGCCATATACGGAAGCGAGCCGAAGACCGCGCCCGACCGCGTCAGTTCGGTCGCGGTCTGGGACGCGTGCAGCAAGCCGGCCAAACCGAAATCGAGAATCTTCGGCGTCCCAGCCGCCGTCAGAACGACATTGCCGGGCTTCAGGTCGCGATGCAGGAACCCCAAGCGGTGGGCGGCCTCGAGGGCGTCGCCGATATCCGCTCCGAGCCGGGTCAGCTCGTCCAGATCGAGCGGGCCCTTCTGTAATCGCGATTGGAGTGTGCCGCCCGGGACGTATTCCATGACGAGGAAGTCGACGCCGTCTTGGGTGTCGAAGTCGAAGATGGTCGCGACGCCCGGGTGCGTCAGGCGGGACAAGACGTGCGCCTCGCGGCGGAAACGCTCTCGCGCGGGCGTGTCCGCGAGAGCGCCGCGCAGGAGCACCTTGACCGCAACGTCGCGGTCGAGGTGGAGATCGCGGGAACGGTATACCTCCCCCATCCCGCCGGCGCCGAGCGGCTCGAGGATGCGGTAGTGGGAGAGCGTTTTGCCGAGCAGCGTATCCAGTTGTCCCCCGTGGTGAGTCGTGCCCGAAGAGCGGAGGTTACTCTATGCTCCCGGTCCCACGGCGTCTACGGGGGTCCGACCCTCATCTCCTCGATCGCCTCGTCCGGCGTCCAGCCCTTCCACGCGGCGCGCTAGCGGAGGATGCACTTCGATGTGTCCTCGACCGATGCGGGCGCGGGCGCGACTCCCGATCGGGGACCGGGGATCCGCATGCTCTCTCCAACTTCGAGAGGAACGATGGTCGAGCCCAACGCCTGAACGAGCTCGCCGCGCCACCGCGGTTCCAGGCGGACACTCGGGCCGCTATAAGCGCCGTAGTGCGCCGGGATCACGACGGGCGCGCCGAGGTCAGCGATGGCGAGAAGCGCGTCTGTAGAATGAAGATGCCTGTTCACATTGAGGAGAACGATGTCGGGCCGGTATTGCGCGCCGACCGTGGCGAATCCAGGGAAGTATTTCGTGTCACCGGTGTAATAGATCGTCACCGTGGAAGTCCGGATCACGTACCCCACGGCTCGCCCATCGGCGCTCGGTTTCACCGCGTTTCGTCCCCCGGGATGGTTCGCGGCAACGGCGGTGACCGAGCCGCCGGGAATGCGGTACTCGGATCCGGGGCTCATGACGTGGGCGCGGATTCCATGACGCGAGAGATATCTCGCGGCCGGCACAGGAGCGAGGATTACCGCGTTTGGTGAAAAACGAGCGAGAGTCTTGGGATCGAGATGGTCGTGGTGAGCGTGGGAAATGAGAATGAGCTGCGTCTGATCGTATGCTTCGGGAGGGGGGATCGGGATCAGCCGGTGGCGCACAACCACCCATCTCTGCATGAATACAGGGTCGGTGACGATGCCGAACCCGCCGACATCGATGTAGGCGCACGCATGGCCCCAGAACGTGATCGCGTTCGCGGACGGCTCCGGGTAGAGGACACCGTCGACGTGGGGTCGCTGGTGAATGGACGAGGCGCACCCCGAGGTGCACGCGATCAAGACCATCAGAGCCAGCAAGGCGCCATGCGTCATGTGAAGGCTTCTACCCCGGAAACCGGGTGATTCTCCCTCGGCAAACGCTGCAATACTGGGCCATTTCAAGGAGTTATCCGATTGACACTCCCATCCACGGGGCGTTCAATGGTCACCTCCCTAGGGTCAGGAGATGCCCCATGTACATTGTGTCCCGCGCATGGCTTCTCGTTCTATCCCTATGCCTTCTCCACCCTAGCCGCGCGACGTGCGAATCAAGCCCGGTGGTGAGTCCGGTAGCCGCTCCGCCACCCGCTGCACGACCACCCGGGCCTCTCCCAATCGGCCAACCGCGCTACTACCGTTTCGAATGGGGATCCATGGGCGGGTATGGCTTTCGATCGGAACAATCGACGTATCGACTCTTTGTCGATCTGGACGGAAGGGTCGCCGCGCCGCAATTCGGTCTGCTCGACGTCGGATTCGAGGGCACATACGGGCGGGTAGGAGAAGAAACGCAGGGCTCCTTCGGGGCGTCGCTGAAATTGCTGAATGTCCACGGCGGTCTCGAGTACGACCTCGGTGAGGGAAAGCCCTATATCAAGCTCTCCCTTCAGGGGGCTCCTCGTCGCGGCGGGATCTTCGGGAGGGGAGATCGGGTGCGCATCGACTACACGCCTGCGCGCAGGACTCTCGAAGCCGGAATCAAGATGCCCTTCCCTTGGGCCAACTACCGGGCAACGCGCCCGCGCAACGCCTGCGTGGCGATGCCGCGCGGCAGGCTTCCGAATCGGGCCACCGTTGACTCCGCGTATTGGGCCGCGGAAGAAATGGCGCGGCTGCGTCAATCGATGATCTGGCTGGACCGGCTACTTACCCCGAACCTGGCGCCAAAAAGCCTCACGAGCCGGAAGGGCCGCGCCGCATTCGAGCAGGAGGCGAAGGCGCTGGCCGAGCACCTCCGCGCGCCCGGACATTCGTTCGCTGCCGAGGACTCGAGCTACCATGCCGGTCTGCGCGCGGCGTTTGCCGCGGCGGCCGGGAAAAACCAAGCGACCGGCGAGGCGCTGGCCTCGAACGCCCGGGCGATCCTGCTCCGGCGCGTGATCGTGCCGTACAACCGGCTCCTCGGCCGCATCAAGAGGCCGGGGGAGCTGACGGGCCTCCTGACGCAGGCGGACGCGGAATTCGATGCGACCCTCGCCGGACCGACGTTCCAGCTCGCGGCGGAGCAGCGGACGGCGGCGCGCGAGGTCTTTCGGGAAGTTCTGGCCCAGCTCGGCGACGTGGCCAAGGCGTCCCGCCACCGGTGGCACTCGTGGCGGCTTGTCTGGATACCCCTGAACTTCGGTCTGCGCCCCGATGAGTACGACTCCCAGGAGGAGGTCAATGCCGTCATCGGCACGTTGGTGGAGCATCCATTCTCCTCGACCAATACGATTCGTTACATCTACAACGATCAGTTCCTGCCCGAATTGCGGCGATCCATCCTCGACACGGAGAGATACCAGGTCCTTTGGATTCACGATTACAGCGGACGGAACGGCACGAAGACTCCCGACCAGATCGCGTGGGGCCTGGCGGTGGAGGGGTACATCGAGGCATTCGTGCGCGCGATTCAGGCTATGGACCGCGGAGAACGGGACGATCTTCCCGAATTTCTCATCCTTCTCGACGAGTTCTATTACCGAGGGAACGGGTCCGAGGGGGTGATTTCATTCCTGGAGAATCTCGGCACGACGAGAGCGCCCGATCTTCCACCAGGGGCGCTCCGTACTCGCGTTCAGGCCGGCGTCACGCGCCTACGCGCGGCGATCGCGGCCTCGAGCGCACTGCGCGCTCGAGGTGAGCGCTACGTGCGGGAGCGCGTCAAAGTTCAGGTGGTCGTCACGCACCCCTACGACCCGACATTCGTGGACGACATGGTCATGCGGGATCACACAAAGCTCGCGTTCCGTGACGTATTCGAGGAGGACCCGGCGTCTGGCGAGGCATTCTTCACCGGCATGGGGATCGGCGAGCACTACGTCGGTCCCCACTGGGAGGACCGAACCCTCGCTGTGCGGGGCACCGAGACCGTGCGTGTGAAGACCGCCGCGCGCGCGCTTTTGATTTCTCAGGGCTTACGTCCCGATGAGCTGCCCGTTTTCCTGCGCGAACGCCCCTACCCGGAGACATTTGCTCAGACCTGCGACTCGCTGCGCGCTGCGGGGTGGACCGCAAACGTGCTCACCGTGACGAACGGAACCGGTTTCCGCGCCAAGTCGGCGACGGTGCTCAAGGCCGCTATTTACAACCTGATGCAGCAAGGGGCCGTGCTGCTGGCGCCGGACTCGCTCTGGACGAGCGATTTCTGGGCGGCGATGTTCGTCTCCGCGGCGGTTCGCGGATGCCACGTCTTTCCGATCGCACCGGCACTGGAAAACGCTCCGAGCAGCGCCCTCTCGACGATGGGCGTCATGCACGAGACCATGTGGATGCTCTTCCGGGCCGCGGAGCTGCTCGCCGAACCCATCGGGGCCGCGGGGGGGACATTGCGCGTCGGCCTCTACACCAACCAGCTGGACGTAGGAGACGTACGCTCGCTGGTCGGCCGGATGCTTGCCAAGGATTGGCGGAACGCGCCGCTGTGTGATCAGGTTCGCATCCATCCATCGGTGGCTCGGGTCCTTCGCGAGGAGTACGAGCGGATGTGTGGGGATCCCGCGCAACCGGCGCATGCAATGCAGATCGATCACCCGCACAAGCCGCACCTTCATCTCAAGGCTCAATTCTTCGCGAACAAGGAAGCGCTCTCGCTCCTGGGACGCGAAGAGTGGGCGGGTGTACTAACGAGGTATTTGGAAGTTCGCCGGAGGCAGGCCTGCGGTACCGCCTCGCGGGACGACGCGATCAGCCCCGATTTGATCCGGGGATCCTTTACCCGAGGGACGCTGTCCGGCAGCAGCCTTGGGGATTCCGCCGGCGCATTCGGACGAGGCAATGCCATCGCCATGTCCACCCTCGGATCGCATAATCAAGACAGACGGAGCATGTTGCTCGACGGGGAGGTGCTGACGGCCGTGGCCGGCGAGGATTGCCTACCCGCCATGATCGACTTCGCGTTTCTGATGGAGACCGCGACGTGGCCCGAGAAAATTGAGGATCTCGATGCCTGTTTCCCGGAGACGAGCAGCCTGCTCCGCAGACTGAGCCGTTGGCTGCGGGACTTCATCTAGCGAGTTGTTGTGGACTGCGGTGCGCTCGGCTGGTCCAGCACCTCCCGCACCTTGTTCGCCAGCGCCGCGGGCGTGAACGGCTTCTGGAGGAAGGCGGTTCCCTCCTCTAGAACGCCGTGCCGGAGAACCGTGTCGTCCGTGTAGCCCGACACGTAAAGCGCCCTAATAGCGGGCCGCATGGCGCGGAGCCGTTCCACGAGGATCCGGCCGCCTGTCTCGGGCATCACCACATCGGTTACGACAATCTGGATCGATCCGGTGTGCTGTTCACAGATGCGCAACGCCGCGGCGGCGCCGTTCGCCTCCAGCACGGTGTAGCCCGACATTGCCAATACACTTCGGGAGAGCGCCCGAACGGACTCGTCGTCCTCCACAAGCAGGACGGTTTCACTGCCCATCGGCAAACCCCGGGTATCCTGCCGCGACCGGCGTAACTGTGGTGCCCGGGCCCCGTATGACCTCGATCTGCTCGAGGTCCTCCAAGAACGCGTCCTGGACATCCCAGAAGACTCCCGAATAGAGTGGCGTGTACACGCTGCGCCCATCCATGAGCACGAGCAGCTTGTTCGCAACCGTGCCATTGAAGCCGCGCGCGGTGATTGCGTAGCTCCGCGAATCGACTCGGGCCACGTCGACACCTGGGATGTATCGCAGTGCCTCGGGAAGGCTGAGCACACCCATCCGATGCAGATCGTCGGCGGTGACCACGTGGATTGCGGCCGCGGTCTTGGAGACCGGCTCCGGCTTCTTCGAGACTGAGGTGACCTCCAGGTCGAAAAGCTCCTCGAGGCTCAGTTGTTTGAGCGTCTTGGGTGGTTCGACGACCTGCTCCGTCTGCCCGTAGGCATGGAGCGGCGCGATCATGAGCGCGGCAATGGCGATGACGATGCCCTGAGCGAGGCAATGGATCGGGCGCGGGCGAGCGTGTCTCGCGGTCCCAGCAGCTTGGACGGGATCCAAGGGTCCTCCGTGGAAAGTTGGCATCCGGGCGTAACTTGGCGAGTAGCCGTAGGAGGACGTGGTGCGAACGAGCGCAAGATGGACCGCGCAGCTCCATTGGTCGCATCGACCTGGCTACCTCCGATCGACCACCCGGATGGATCGGCAGATCGAGGGGGACCCTTACGGATAGATTCGCGCGAGGGGGGTGCCGGCGTTGCAAGATGCAATTCCTGTAGCGCTTGCGTCGGAGTAGACTCCCGGGATACGTGCGGGCTCTCCGCACCGTTTCTCCGCGGCGAGAGGCGCCGCACGGTCGAAATCCCCGTCGATCTACCCGGCACCTCGGATTCCAGCTGGTCGGAGGTGTGCTTACCGGCGCCAGCGGCACGTACGGATCGGTAGGACTCACCATGAAGCTCCTGGCGTACTGACGGACGGTCGAGACGCATCGCTTGTCGCTTCGAGTAGGAGGAACTGACATGTCTCCAGCGAATCGAGTGCTGGCCGTTCTCCTCGTTTTCTGCGCGTTTCCTCTCGCGGGCTCATCGGCGCGCGCGGCGGACAATCCGACCCCGGCCGCCAACGCGAGCGATCAGACCGCGCAAGCGCTTCTCTCCGCAATGAAGGCGCAGAACTACCCGGCGGCATTCGAGATGTTCGATTCAGCCATGAGGACCGCCGTGTCCCAAGAAAAGCTCAAGGCGGTTTGGTCAGCCCAGGTGGGCACGTACGGGCCGCTGGTCTCGTGGACCATCACGCAGCGCACGCAGGCTCAGGGACTCGACGTCCGCATCGCGCTGCTCAAGTTCGACCACGGCGAGCTCCAGGCGCTCGTGTCGGTCCATCCGGGGAATCAGGAGGTGGGTGGATTCTTCATCAGGCCCGTGCCCTCGTCCTCGAAGCCCGCGCCGCCGGCCCTCTACGTTCACCCTTCCGATTTTCGCTCTACGGAGATTTCCATAGGAAAGGCGCCTTTCGTCCTGGGCGCAACGCTCACGGTCCCCGTGGGCCTCGGCCCTTTTCCCGGCGTCGTGCTCGTGCATGGGTCGGGGCCGCAAGACAGGGACGAGACGATCGGCGCGAACAAGGTGTTCAAGGATCTGGCCGAAGGACTCGCGTCTCGAGGCATCGAAGTGCTTCGGTACGACAAGCGAACCTTCGTGTACGGCGCCAAGCTCGGCGACAGCATTTCCGTGGATGATGAAGTCATGGCGGATGCGGCCGCCGCGGTCACCGCGCTGCGAGCCCGCCCGGAGATCGATGCCCGGCATATTTTCGTGATTGGCCACAGCATGGGGGCCCTTCTGGCGCCCGAGATCGGGATTCGGTCCGCGCCTGTGGCGGGGGTCGTGCTTCTGGCACCTCCGGGTCGACCGCCCTGGGACATCGTTCTATCCCAAATGCGCTTTCTCGGTGCGTCTCCCAAGGAGATCGCGGAAATGGAACAGAAGGTGGCTCGACTGAAGGCCGGCACCCTCGGCTCGGAGCGTCTTCTCGGAGCCCCTCAGAGCTACTGGAAGGACCTGGCGGCCCACAACGGTATCGGAATGGCCAAGAAGCTTGGGGCGCCGGTGCTCGTGCTCCGAGGGACTCGCGACTATCAGATCATGGAGGAGGACGTGGCCGCATGGCGGAAGGGCTTGGCCGGCCTGCCGAACGTGGATACCGTGATCCTGACCGGTCTGAACCATCTCTTTATCGCGGGTAGCGGAAAGCCCGGACCTTCCGAATACGACAAGCCGGGACACGTGGACGGCAGCGTCATCGAGAGACTCGCGGAGTTCATCGCGCCGGAAAAGGAGTAGTAGGTGCCTCAGCGGCTGGTGGGCCCCCCATGACCGTTTCCGGAGTCCTCGAAGTCCTCGAGCGGGGCGGCGGCTTTCTCCGCGACCCCGCGCGCTCCTTCGCGCCAACCCGGAAGGACGTCTTCGTTCCCGCGGCCCTGATCAACCGCTTCCAGCTGATCTCGGGCGCCCTCGTTTCCGGCACCGCCAAACCGGAGCGGCAGGGCCTGCGGCTGGACGATGTCGAATTGATCTGTGGCATGGCGCCGGAGACCTTCCGCGAGCGCGCTTCGTTCACCAAGCTGACGGCCACGAATCCTGACCGGCGTTTCCGCCTGGGCGCCAATGGGAACGTATCGACGCGCATCATCGATCTCTTCGCACCCATCGGACGCGGCACGCGCGGGCTTATCGTCTCGCCCCCCAAAGCCGGCAAGACCCAATTGCTGGAGGAGCTCGCGACCGCGATCCTCGCCGACGCGCCGGATACCAGCGTGGTCGTCCTGCTCGTCGACGAGCGACCCGAGGAAGTAACCCACTTCCGGCGCAAGATTTCGGCCGAGGTGCTCGCAAGCAGCAGTGATCAATCGTTGGAGGATCACGTCCAACTGGCGACCATGTGCATGGCCAAAGTGCGGTGCGAGCTTACGTGCGGTCACCACGTGGTCGTGCTGGTGGACAGCCTCACGCGGATGGGACGCGCATTCAATTCATACGGCTCCGACTCGGGCCGCACCATGAGCGGCGGGTTGGATTCTCGCGCGCTCGAGATCCCGCGCAAGTTCTTCGGAATGGCGCGAAACGTGGAGGATGGCGGATCGATCACGGTCCTCGCGACCGCTTTGATCGAGACCGGCTCGCGCATGGACGATATGATCTTCGAGGAGTTCAAGGGGACGGGAAACAACGAGATCGTGCTCGACCGCGCCCTTGCCGAGCAACGGGTCTTCCCCGCCATCAACATCGCCAAGAGCGGAACGCGGCGGGACGAGCTCCTCTACTCCAAGGCAGAGATCGACGCGATCAACCGGCTTCGCCGTCACGCACTGGGACTGCCACCCAAGCAGGCCATCGTCGAGTTGCGGAAAGCGCTGGAGCAGTGGCCGACCAACGAGGAACTGCTGAAGCACGTGGGGTGACCACGCGGTTCCGTTCGGCCACGGACCGCATCACTTCAAGATCGCGACCCGGCCGGTCGCGGCGCCGTCCGCCGTCTCGATGCGGTAGAAGTAGATCCCTGACGGCAGTGGCGTGCCCCCCCGGCCCTCTCCAATATGCGCCTCGTGAACACCCGGAGCGGCCATGGGCTCATTCAGGACCACGCGAACGAGTCGCCCTTGGGCGTCGAACAGCCAAAGCACCATTCGACCCGGACGTGACGTGACCACGGAAATCTTCGCAG
This sequence comes from Candidatus Eiseniibacteriota bacterium, assembly GCA_005893265.1. Classification (GTDB taxonomy): domain Bacteria; phylum Eisenbacteria; class RBG-16-71-46; order SZUA-252; family SZUA-252; genus WS-7. The sequence continues at coordinate 16,939 of VBOX01000068.1, forward strand.
AAGGATTGAGCGGATTGGGTGCGACCGCGACCGCGGGGTACCCACCCACCCCTTGGGCCTCGAGCGAGAACGCGGCGACGAACCGCGCTCCGGACTCGAGCACGCCATCGAGCGTGACGTCGACCTGGACCCGTCCCGTGACGGACTGAAAGAGCTCCCGGACATCCTCGGACGCGAAGCATGCGCTTAGCTCCGGGACGCCGTTACGATCCCGGTCCCTCGCGATTCCGAGCTTCCCGGACAGAGCGGCGATCTCTTCGATCACTCCGGTGCCCGCGGAACGGAGCCGGACCGTAGCGAGGTTCACGTCGGCGAGCGCGAAGTCTCCGCCTACAGGCTCGAGCTGGATGCAGGCGGAGGGCCGGCTCGCGAAGAGACGTACCGTGCGGTTCTCGGGCGCCGCAAACGCCCGCGCCTCGAGCACCGCGACGATCCGCGCCATTGTCGAGTCGACGCCCGCGAGCGTGCCGTCGCTCACGGTGAGAGCCACGTGATAGTCGCCCGACGCGCCGTAGGTGTGTAAGGGCGTGACACCCAGGCCGGTCCTGCCATCCCCGAAATCCCACGCAAACCGGAGCGGATCTCCGTCGGGATCGGCCGAGCGGGAACCATCGAACTCAAGTGGGATTCGCGCGGTCCCCACGTAGGGGCCGCCGGCGCGGGCGGCGGGAGGCCGATTGGGCCGGGCTGCCCCCTCATTAAGAAGGAGCCCCACCGCGTTGTCCGTGTGGTCGGCCGTGATCAAGTCCGGCCGGCCGTCCCCGTTCAGGTCCCCGAGCGCCAGGCCCCCCGGCCCGACCCCGGTCCCGAAGGCGATGTACGGGTCAAAACTTCCGTCGCCCGCGCCCGGGAACACGGACACAAAGTTACTTCCGACAGTGGCGACGTCGGGAATGGAATCACCGTTCAAGTCCCCGATTACGATCCCGCCGCCGCGCCCCAGGGTCGGCGCGGCCCTCGCCGCCTCGAACGTCCCGTCCCCCCGCCCGCGCAGGGAGTGGAGTCCGTCGTCCCCGACCACGACAAGGTCGAGATGCCCGTCGCGATCGAGGTCCTCCAGCCCCACGTCGAATGCAAATCGGCCGGTGGGAAGAACGGCGATCAACGCGAGCGACCCGCCCTGACCACGGAGGATCGAAACGCTGCTTTCGACACCATTTCCGGTCACGGCATCGAGCAAGCCATCGCCGTCGAGATCGCCGAGGGCGACCGTCGAAGGGTGTGCCCCGACGCCCACCGGAACTGGTGCGGCGAACGAGCCGTCTCCGCGCCCCGCGTGGATCGCGAGCCTCCCCCCCGCGCGATCCACCAGTACCAGATCGGGGATGCCGTCTCCCGTTACGTCAGCGACGT
>VBOX01000069.1:0-13639 GCA_005893265.1 Candidatus Eiseniibacteriota bacterium
AACCCCTTTCAGGCGCGTGGGACGTCGACGGGGGGCCCCGCTTCAGGGGAAGCGCCATCGATATCGGCGCGCACGAGTTTGCCAGCGGCGGGCTGGACACGAATCGCCCGGCGCCCGTAGCCGATCTGCGGACCCGATAGGGCGCGTCTCCGGCCCGCCTCCGCTCCTCTAGCGAATCGACTGCTGCCGTTCCGCTCGCAGGCTCCCCCTTCGTTCCGCACCGTACGGCTGACCGAGCAGCGTGTGCTGCAGCACCGCACTTACCCCACGAAAGACGCGATCCCAAGTCAGAATCGCACCTAGCGAACAGCCCAGCGTCGTTCCGACACTCGGCGGTAGCCCTGACCATGATGCTGCCGCGGTGAACAAGGCGATCGCCAGGAGGAGACCTGCGGCGGAGAGAAGGGCCTCGCGTCGCAGGTCGAAGTAGTAGAGGAGGATGAGCCCGAGCAGGCCGAGTGCTTGCGCGCCGGCTCCGACAAGGAGGAGCCGATAAGGCAGGATCGCGTCGTGCGGCAACCCCAGCCAACGAGCCCAAGGCTCCGCGGCAAGCTGCAGGAATCCGGTCACTCCCGCCTGGACGGAGGCGGCGCCGCGGAGGAGTCGTGCGGCCTCGTCCACGAGTGCTCGAACGTCGCGACGAAGCTCGGCGAGTGGCGCTCCGCCCTCCAGGGCCAAGTAGAACCTTCGAAAGCGTCGGTGAAACCTGGTCTCGACCTCCACGAATATCCACGCCAAGCAAGGAATGGTCGAGAACCACGCGATGGTCGATGCCCCGGCGTGCAGCGCCGCCGTCTCGCCGCCCACCAGGCACCAGGCGATGAGTTTGTCTACGTACAGGCAGGCGTTGAAGGCGAGCCCGGCCCCGGCGAGCGCCGCGTATTCGCGAAACGCGGGCAGGAGGCGTGCCCTCTCGTCGACTTCGCCCGGCAGGGACCGGAGGATGCCGACGAGCAGGATCACGAGCGTAAGGGTCTGACCCGAGATCAACCCGAAGAGGTATCCCGGAACGCCGAGCCCGGCGACGGCGACGAAAAAGACCGCTAGGAGGAAGCTCAGTGCCGATCCGGCACCCACGGCGCCGAGCACGAGGGCGGGTGAGCAGAGTCCGTTGCCGACCGACAACGCGGTCCACTCAGCGCCGACGGTGGCCGAAAGGGCTGCGCCCCACAAGGCGGCACGAAGCGGCAGGCCCAACGCGAGAAGCGTGAAGGCGGCGGGAACGGAGCAGACAAGGAACGTCGTGGCGAGCCCACGACAAAACGGAGCCGCGATCGCTCCGAGCCGTCCCTCGTAAAGGCGATCCGCGGCGTAGCGGGAGACTACGATCTGGACCGGTCCGGCCACCAACAGCGCGACCGCGTAGGCGACGTTCACGACGGTTCCGCTGGTGGCGGTATCCGCCCTGCCTCGGCCGATGACGGCCGGGAGAGAGACCAGCACCACCGTGGTCAGCACCCACGGCAGAGCCATGACGGCCGCGCCTGTGGCGTAAGCCGCGGTGGCTCCGGATACTCCCCGGTGGATCAGGCGCTCGAGGCGCCAGCCGATGCCGGCCACGCTCCGGCCGAGTAGAGCGTCCGATACGTCGAGACGGTGGCGCTCTTTCGATAATACGTGGCCACGCGCCGCCGGCCTGCCGCTCCCATGAGACGGCGCAGCCCGGGATCCTGAGCGAGTCGAACGATCGCCGCCGCGGTCTCCTCGGGGGCGGCGAGCCGCGTCACGATGCCGCTCGGGCCGATCCGTCGATCGACGTGGGTCCGCCCCTCGAGGAGATCGCGACAGGCCCCGACGTCGGAGGCAACCACCGGAATCCCCGCGGCGTTGGCCTCCAGGATGACGAGGGGTTGCCCTTCGCTGAAGCTGGTGAGGACCAGGATGTCGATATCGGAGTAAATGCGCTCGATCGGCAGCGCCTTCTGGAAGCGAATCGCGTGCCCGAGACCGAGCTTCGCCACCAGGCGCCGGCACCGGCGGGCGTACGGTGGATCCTCGTCGATCGGACCGATGATGCGCACGTCCAGGTCGACGACCCGCAATGCGAGGAAACAGGCACGAATGAGCGTGGCAATGTCCTTGATCGGCACCAGTCGTCCCACGAAGGCGACCCTCACGGGGCGGCCCTCCGCGGCCCGAGACGGCCCAGCAACGCGCGCACGGAATCCCTCGAGATCAATACCGTTGGGGACGACGAGCGTCCTCCCGGCTGGGGCACCGTCGGCGATCTGCCTCTTTCGGTTGACCTCGGACAACGAGACGACGCTCGAGGCTCGAGCATAGGCGCATCGCGCCAGGGCGCGAAAGAAGCGCACCCAAATCCTTCGTAAAGCCGAGGCCGTCTCGTTGTCGATCGTTCCGTCCGTTCCGTCCGAGCGTCGGCGGTCGCGGGTCTCGCGGAACCACGCGGCTCGGTCCAGTTCGAGTTTTCGCTCGCGCGCGTAGATCCCGTGCTCGGTCAAGAGGAATGGGCGACCGGTCCGATGGCTCCACACCGCCGCCAGGATCCCCGCGTAGCCGGTGCAGAGGGCGTGGTACGTGGCTGCTGCTGGCGGCTCGGCACCGAGCAGGCGCACGAGCGGTAGGTTCATCGATCGAAAATGCCAGAAGAAGTCCAGAAACGAAGCGTCGGGCGCCAGCCGCTCGCAAAGCTCCGCCGTCAGATCGAAGGACGCCCGGCCGTGGAGAAACGCGCCGACCGAGAGATCGTCGCTGGCGAGGTCGTCGAGCAGCGACGGGTCCACTCGGTCCTCGAGATGCAACCGGCGGATACCGTCAAGGACACGGGAGGATTGGCGGGCATTCGCGTGACGACTGCGCTCGGAATGCGCCACTCTCTGCATGATATCCGCATCGCGGCCGCGCGCGAGCGGCTCGCGACAATACATATCGGACAAGGTGACCACATTGGCCGGCAGCGAATAAAGCTTCCGGGTGAAGGTCCCCTGCTCGGGGCCGACGTGCACCAGGGCGAATCGGAGGTCCGGGAGGCTGCCGATCAGATCGTGGACCCACGTCGAAACGCCCCCCCTCACGTACGGATAGGTTCCTTCCAGCACGAGGCAGACGTCGGCGCCCGCGGTGCCACCATGGACATCAACCGGCTTCATGTCGGACCTCCGCGGGATCGAGTCGGTTCACGTGCCGTTCGGCGCGCTCGCCGATCTCGTCCAGCACCAGCGCGGCGGGCAGGGCAAGGTCGGGATCGCGACCCGCCGCCGTCCGGCGCAACAGGGCGATCGCCTCGGGGTCCTCGCGCCGTGAGAGTGCCGACAGCGCGGCGCGACGCTGCTCCTCATCACCGCGGTCCAACGCGTCGCAGGGCGAGAGCGCAGTCCCAAGGCGTTGCATCGCGGCCATCGGGAGCGATCGTCTCCAGCGCGCTTTCCTACGTTGCCCCATCGAGGTCGATCCGCGTCCACTCGTGAGGAGGATCGCGATGGCCACGGCGGTCCCGACGCACGGAACCGCCAGCACGGCTGCGGCGCTTAGCCAGCGGCGGCTGGGTTGCTCGCGGGCCGAGCAGGACAAGAGCAGAACCGCCGCTCCGTGCGAGACCGCTGCCGCAACGCCCTTGAGTGGCGGCGGGAGCGGTGTGTCGAGGAGCAGGATCCCTGCTGCGACGGCATCGAGCGCGGCGCACGCGGCGAGGAGACCAACCCCGCGCGTGCGGTCCCCGCGATCCGAGGGCCCGATCACCCGGATTCTCGGCGCCGCGGCGATCATTCGACCCTCCCGGCGCCGCCGGCCGCCTGCTCCGGATGTCGCCCGGCGACAGCGAGGGCCTGCGCGCACCACGACGCGATGACTGCTAGATCGTGCGCCATCGCATCGTCGAGCCCGGAGTCAGGGATCCCCCAGAGCGCGATGAGACCGACCCGATCGTTTCCGTTGCGAATCGGCACGGTCAGATCGGCGTGTTGAGGCGTCAGCGGCGCGAGCGCCATGGGCCCCCTCGCGTCCCGAACGGCCAGGAGCCGCTGGAATCCATTCATGCCCGCCCGGACTGCGGCGGCGGACGCCCCCGTCCGCGCGAGCACGAGGTCGGCCGCCCCTTCGGCGGCGGCCACCGGATCCGTTCCCTCCAGGCGCGCCGCAACCTCGCGCAGAAAGGACAGGGAGGTCGACGTACGATCAACCCGCGCTCGCAGGCTCGCGACAACGCCGCGAAGGGTCTGGATCGTCGCTTCGCCCTCGGCGGCTCGATCGGAGAGCGCGGATATCCGCTCGCAAAGGTCCGCCTGACGTCGCAAATGCAACGAGGCGATCCCGGAGACCGCGAGGCACGCGCCGAACGCGATCAAGTTGGGCCCCGAGTCGAGGCGGCTCCACGAGGCCACGAGGCCGGAGCCCGCGACCGCCGATCCGATTCCGACGGCGCCGGCGGCCGCGATCAAGCCAGTGAAGAGCCCGCCGCTGCCGTACCGCGCCGCCAGGACGAGCACGGCGATCCAGCCCGGGTGCGGCTGCAAAACGACGCCGGCACGCGCCCCGACAAACTCCGGGAGGAAGGCGAGCGCGACTACGAGACCGAAAGTATCGAGCGCCCGTCCCCTCGGCGCCGGCCGATCCGGATGTCGGAGTTGTTTAGAGATCCACATGGAAGCTCAACCATCCTGTGCGGCGCTGGCCGACGAGCCCGGTGGCGACCTCGTTGGCCTCCTCGTACCTGAGAGCAAATCGGGTCGCAGGCATCGGCGCCCATATCACGCCGCCTCCAGCCCTCCAGATCCGGGCCTGGCGCGCCGAGTCGCGAGCGAGCCCGGCACGCAACTCCAACCCCAGGTTGCCTCGCGGTGACACCACGGTCGTTGCGACCGAACCCTCATCGACCGATCCACGCGGGGCGAGTCCGATAAGCTCGGCAAACTCGGGCGTCGTCTGGCTGGACACGCCGTAGTGGCGGTACGCCAGCGTCAGGGCCGACGACAGCGACGTGGGTTCGATCAGCGACTCGTCGAGCATCTCGCCCCGGACCGAGGCGCCCGGTTTGCTCCACAGGACGATGTCGGCACCGGCCACCCACAGGGACTGCCATGCCTTGGGGCGGCGCGTCGAATGGGGATCCGCGGCGAGGATCGAGAGCTGGCGCCTCCGTGCGCCGGCCTGAAGGAGCAGGCGCCGGGAAAAGGAGTGCGAATACAGGTGTCCCTCCGCGGCCGTGGTCCGTCCGCCGCGAAGCACCGTGACCGCGGCCTCGTCCCAGGGAGTTTCGACCTCGGCCCGCGCCTCGGCTTCGAACGACGGGCCCAAAAACGCTCGCCCCGCGATCGCGCCACCGACAGCGAGGTCCCGTCGCGCGACGCCCCGCGGTGCGACCACGTGAAGGCGTGGGCCCACGGCGTATGATGCGCCCGCCCCGTTTCGTTGCACGAAAGTCAGTGCGAGCACGTCGGACGTCATCCTGCCGGGATCGGTCCTTCCGTCAGCGACGTTGCGCGTGCCGAGGAGGGCCAGATGGCGACGGGATCCGAAAGGAACCGCGGCGCCCGCCTGTACGGATGAAGCGGTAGCGTCCGGATCGGACATGACCGCCAGTGGTGTCCCGACTTCCAAAGCGGTCCGGCCGCTCATGCGATCGATCGCCGCTTCGAGCTCCGGAGTCGACCTACCGGCGCTCAGCTCTCGCGCGCGGCGATACGCGCGAAGCGCCCCGCCGACATCGCCCGAGCGCTCGAGGACCCTTCCATAGTCGGTCTGGACGCGCGGATCGTCGGGGATTTCCGCCGCCAAGGCAGATCGCACCTGCCGCTCACCCTTGAGATCCCCCATCGATTCGAGGTCGAACGCGAGCATCTCCTTCGCCCTGCGGTTCGCCGGATCGACCGATAGGAGGCGACGGAGCATCGTCGCCGCTTGTTCGAACGATCGGTTCTTAACCAGGAACGCCGCACGCTCCACCGTGCCGGCCGGGGCGGACGGCGCCTGCGCCCAGGCCCGCCCGCCCGCTGTGACTAACGCAAGAGCAACCGCGGCCATTCCCCATCTGCCGCAATCGAAACGCCGTCGCTGGCCAGGATCCATGGGCTCTCACTTGAGCACGATGCGGCGAGCCGAGGTCAGGCCCCCGCTCTCGAGCTTCGCGAAATAGACGCCTTTCGCTACCCGATTGCCGGCGTCGGTCCGACCGTCCCACGTGATCGTGTGGGTGCCGGCCTCGAGGACGCGGTTCACCAATGTCCGGACCACCCGGCCCTGGACGTCATAGACCGCCAGATGAGACTGGGCCCGCCGCGGCATGGCCACGGCGATCGTGGTCGATTGAGTGAATGGATTGGGGCGCAGGTCCTTGATCGCCGCGAGTTCCGACTGGCCGGTGGGCGCGACGCTCGCGACCGACGGACCCGTGTTCGGGGTGTTCCCGATGCGCAACACGACGGTCTGCCCGGGGGAAAGCGAGACGTGGCTGATGCACTGGCCTCCGTAGACCTCGGACGATTCAGCGCACAAGCCGGTGACTGGCACGACGGCAGCCTCGGTGGCGGTGATCGTCATCGTCCCCTGACTGGGCACGAATGAAGCCTGTATTCCGGCCGCGTTGTACTGCATGCGAGCCTGCGTCCACTCTCCGAGACCGGCCAGGGTCAGGCTACGAATGGGCAGGACGAAGATCCTGCTGTATTTCTCCAAGGTCCGATCGAGCAGGTCCCCGAGCAACGAATGCACGCCGTCATAGGCGCGCAGGTTGGCTTGATGGAACATCCAGGGGTCGATCTCGCCTCGGAGCAGGTACTGGAGCAGGACGTCAGATTCCTTGCCGAGTATCTCGTCGTAGCTGAGATTGCGTCCCCAATAGTTGTGGTAGAGGTAGTTGTACTCGTTCGTCCATTCGGTCGGCGTGGTCACGTTGTAGTAGAGGTTGACCGGCCGCCTCGGGACCATGAGGATGCGAGGCTCCAGCGGGTTGTAGATGCCGGCCTGGGGCGTCGGGTTGTCCATCCCGGGCTTGGACGTGTCGGTGATGAGGAAGCGGACGCCGGCGTCGTAGGCCGCTCTCATGGCGTCTGGGTTCGAGAGCCCGGAGACGTCGGGCGTGATCAGCGCGCGGCGATCATAGTTCGCGAATCCCATGGAGTCGGCCGTTTGGTTGTTGCGCGTGATCTCCCAATAGATCTGGTCATAGCTGGCGGAGTCGGGGTCCAGGTTTTGGTGGGTGAACGTGTGGTTGATCCACGGGAACTGGGAATCCGTCGCGTCCGCCGCTGGGGTGAGCGTGTCGAAGGCATACTCGCCGGTCGTGCCCTCGCCGTTGAACGCCATGTGGAGGTGTAGATCCGACGTCTGGGATTGGAGCTGCTTCCCGGTTTGCCACGCGTCGTTGACCGCCCAGTCGATCGCGTTGATTCGGTAGGTTCCTCCCCCATACACGTCGTTATCGATGAAGATATCGTCGATCTGCGGCGACACGTAGACGTGGCGCTCTCCCAGGAACAGCCCGCCCGTCACCCAATTCATGAGGCCGTGCGCGAGCGTCAGGCTGTGCACCAGGAAGAAATTCCCATCGAACGTCTGGGAGAGGACCTGGCGGCCGTCGGGATAGGTCCGGACCAGTGCGAGGGCGTGGCCCTGCGCGTCGGTCAGGAGCACGTTCGTTCCGGTTCCCGCGGTCGGGGCCAGGTACGTCCAGGCTTTGGTGATGACGATCGGATTCGCCGCGTTCACGTAAGGAAACACGGACTGACCGGTCGAGGTGAGCCGCGCCGAGATCGGGCTCGTCGTGGCGTCCACTCCCGTCGCCGGGCCGTAACCCAAGTCCGCGGTCGGGTACGCGTAGGCGATCGCCGTGCGGACCCGGTACTTGGCCTGGTAATCCCACAGCGTCTGCCATTCCGACGCGTTGAACGCACTGGACCAAGTCGTTCCGTTGAGGTACGCCAGGGCCCCCGTGGTAAGCACGATGCCCTGGTAGTACGCGTGAGCGTCACCATCGGATAGCATGGTCGGCGTGAATCCGCCCGGAGTCTTGCTCGCGACGTACAACGTGTACGGAATCCCTCTGTACTCCGCCGCCTGGCGGATCGCTCCGAGCACCGGCTCGGTCCCGTCGGCGGAGATGACCAAGATCCTCGCGTCGAGAGTCGCCGACGTGACCGGCAGCTCGGTCGAGCCCGATGTCGTGGGCGCGTTCGAGGGCAGGACTTGGGGTAGCGAGGGAATCGCGGGCAGCTCCGGGGGCCCCAGGGGCAACCCCGGTGGCGGGACCGGCAATGGTAACGGCGAGGGCGGAGGGAGCTGAGCGAACGCCAGATGACCGCACACGAGCATCGTTGTACCGGCGGCAAGCAGGAGCGCGAGCGCCCAGGTCGGCCATTTCGAGCCTCGGGATGTCTTCGCTGTTGTTGTGCATCTCAACATCGTCTTCATGGTCCTCTCCTCGTTGTCGTCACGGTGCATCTCCTCATGTGAACCTTGTGATCTGAACCTTGGGAGAATGTCACCTCGATATAGAAAAGGTTAGTTGGGGCAAATCATCGTCGCTATTGGGAGAAACCCGAAACTGGGGGCGGGTAATTGCTGACAGCGGCTCCGGGAAGTTACCGAGGGGAATTGACTCGATTCGCGGTCACTTGGTCCTTGGAGGATGAGGAAGTGTCTGACGGATGAATGTATTTAACCACATGGTTAATAACACGGCGGCTAGGGTCCTCATGCAGGACAGTATCGATCTACTTCATGACCGTAACGGACGCGGTCGCCGCTCTGTTTCGTGGAATCAAGCCTCAAAGTCGGGAGACTTTGTAGCCGGCCCAAATGCCGAGCAGGCCGCCAATCCCTCCAGTTAGAACGGAGGTGATCGACAGCCAGCTGGCGCCCCACACCATCGGCAGGTAGCTTCCAATGGTGGATCCGACCACAAGCCCGATCATGATCAGCGATTTCGGTTTCATGGCAACCTCTGCCCAGGCAGCCGCGAGCGCGCCTCTCTACAATCGCTCAGCGGTGTCTTAGGCGCCGCCCTAGCCGCTGTGACGCGGTTTCCTGCTGGGGTGCGGTAACGCTCTCGTCGGTTTCCCCGTTCGATGGCTCCCCATTGACGGTGGTGCTGATCTCGGGAGCCGAGGGCTGCGCTGGAGCGGCGGTCGGTTGTGGAGGCGGGGGCTGACTCGATGGCGCAGGTGCGGGCTCGTAGAACGGTTTGTCTACGGGGCGGACCGTGCTCGGGGCGGTCGGAGCGGCTGTGGGAGGTCGGGTCACCCCCGGCACCGTAGGGGGCCTGTCCGCGGGCATGTCAGCGCTCTTCACGCCCGGTGCATTCCGGTGGTGTGAGGCCCAGGTAGCCACGACGAGGGCTAATACCAGGGCGCCGACGATGGCTGCGAGGACTCTGTTTTCCTTGGTCATCTCGATTTCCTCGGGAGCCCAACCCCGCATTTCGGGCGCGGGACCGCGACGCGATGCGGTGCGATTGAGGCTGGCCTCCTTGCGTTATCGGCAACCGGATCCGTTTCTTGACCGGCCGCACCTTGGGCAGACTAGCGGGGCGGTCGTAGGCGCTTGCGGCCCGGCACACGGTTCGTTCGCTTCGACCCCTTGGGACCCTTCGGCCGGGGCCGGGTTCCCCTTTGAGTCGGCGCGCTCGCGCGCCGGGTGGCAGGGCCTCGGGGACCTGCAGCCTTTCGATCGTTATGACGGTCGTTCCCGCCGCTGGACAAGGCTCGACGGGCGCTCGAGTCCGCGGGGGCGAATTCGAGTGGGGGCTCGTGCTCCAAGGCGCCGCGCGGCCGGTGCGGTCCACCTTCGACATGGGGATCGAGGCGCGCCGCACCGACGGGGATGCGGATGCGGAATCTGCTCCCGCGACCAAGACTGCTTTCCACCTCGATTGTACCTCCGTGGACTTGCACGATGCCGCGCGCGATGGAGAGCCCCAACCCCAGACCTTCGGAGTTGAACTCCAGCGTGTCTGAGGAATGATGGTGCTTCGAGTCGCGGATCATCACGGCGGGATCGAAGAGCCCCTTGGCCTGTTCCTCCGAGATCCCGATCCCCGAGTCCGCCACCTCGATGACAAGCATGCCCTCTTCGCGAATCGCGTTGACCTCGACGCTCCCGCCATCAGGGGTGAAGCGGATTCCGTTGCGAACCAGGTTTGCGACCGCTTCGGTCATTCTCGGGCCATCGACGATGGCGGTCCCTACGTGGCGTCCCGTATCCAAAATCACCTCGACGGACCGGCCCTTCGCCTCGGAACGCGCCATATCGACTGCGCGCCACAGGAGGGCGCCGATATCGTGTTCGGTGAGATTCAGGGAGAGGCGGTCTCCTTCGATTTGGGCCAAGCGGGTCGCGTCTTCGGCGATCCGGTGTAATGTGAGCGCGGCTCGCCCGACGGCCTCGAGCGCCTTCTTCTGTGCCGCCGTGGTCGGACCCATGAGTCCTGCCGAGAGCAAATCGTTGTAGCCCCGGATCACGCTGACGGGGGTCCGGAGCTCATGGGATGCAACACTGAGGAAATGGCTCTTCAGGCGCGCGATCTCCTGGAGATTTCCCACGTACGCACGCTGGTGTTGGCGCATCACGTCGAAGCGGGCCGCCAGGTAGCCCATCTCGTCACGGCTGTTCACCTCGAGCGGGTAATCGTAATTCCCACGCTCCATCTCCTCGGCCCCGCGCACAAGCTTTCGAATCGGAGAAGTAATCCGCTGGGAGATCACCAGCCCCGAGAGGAGCGCGACGATTGCGCCGAGAATCCCCAGCTCCACCAGCCGCGCTTGAATCTCGCGGAGAAAGGCGGTCTCAGTGTCGAGCGAACGCTGCATCGCGTAGTAGCTCCCGCCGCGGGAACCGGCCTCGGGCAGCCGATCGAAAAGGGTGAGGCGTACCTGGCCCTGGGTCCGGATCTCGACGACCCTTCCCCCGCCCGCCAGCCGGTCGCGCTCCGCCCCGAGCGCTCGGAGCACAGCCGCCCGGTCCTCCTCGTGGTCGAGCGTCGTACCCGTGATGACCCGATTGGTGAGGAACGTCACCTCGCTGCGCGTCAGCTCCCGCAGCTCCTCGGCGACCTTCCTGCCGATCCGGTCGCCCAGCAAGAGCGAGCCTACAACCCGTCTACCCGCCACCACCGGAGTGGCCGCGACCTGGTAGTGGCGATCGGCTGTCGCCGACACGGCGGTCTGCGGCCGTCCGGCAAGGGCAGGGAGAACAATCGCGGAGCGGTCCCGTTCGTCCGATTCCTCGGGGCCCACGGAGGCAATCAGGTGCCCGCGCGCGTCGTAGACCTCGAACAGATCTGTCCGCGTGATGCCCGCGAATGACCGCGCGACGCCCGCCACGGTCGCTCTGACCTGGGGATCGCGGTAGGTCCCGGGCAGCGTCAGTGCCGAGAAAAAGCGTGGATCCTCGGCGATGACCCGAGATGCCATGGAGAGATATCCGGCGCGCTCCGCGAGCTTGGTCTCGAACAGAGTGGACGCCCGCTTCAGGTCGGCATCAATGTTTCGCCGCGCTTCGGCGGAGACCGTTTGTTGCACCGTCCAGAGCGCGGCAAGAGCAACCGCCAGGAGCGGCGGCACGGTAAAGAGGAGAATCTTCCACCGAAGCCAGATCCTCATGACCCCAGGGTCATCACGAGCTCTTGCTTCTTATCGCCCGTGACGGTGACCTCGCGACGGATCGCGGGAAAGTCCGGGTGCCATACGTTCACGACGTACTGTCCCTTTGGGAGCGGAGGCAGCACGAATCGACCCGAGGAATCGGGCCGCGCGAACGCTCGGTTCGGCACGACGAGGATGTATGCCGCCATGTTCGGGTGGAGTTTGCAGTAGACGTTGACGAGCCCCGGTTTGTCGAAGGTTACGCGCTTGGATTCGCCGCGACCGTAGCGCCCGAGATCGAAGGACTTTGCCGGAGAAACGCTGAAGATATTGTGGAAGAGGCTATCGTGGTTCGGGAACTCGACGCTCGTGCCAGGGAGCACGACGAGGATCCGCGGCCGGAGGGTCTGACCTTTCAGCTCGAGGCGGGACGACGTGTACCTGGCGGGGAGACGCGATTCGCCTCGCGGGTGCACTTCCTCGACGTAGACCACGGCATCGAGGACAGAGCCGCGCACCGAAGCACGGTCCGCGCTGGGCTCTTGGGACGGAATGGCCGAGTCTGTCGGCGCGCCTGTCGAAAGCGTGCCACGGATCACTCCCGAGGACGCGCAGCCGCTGCTCAAAACGGCCAGGCAGAGAACAGCCCGAGTAAGAGGGGCACCCATACACGGATGTATCGGCGAAAAGCCTGGGATGATGAACGTCTCCCGCGCCCAGCGAAGTAGACATCCCTCGCCCCTTTAGCCGGTTCCCTGGCCGGGCGGCACAGGCCCCAGGTGATTCCCTGAGGCCCTTTTAGGGAACCCCCTGATACCGGTCTATCCCCCGCATGAATCATCATTCCTGGTGGACGGGCTTGTGACGCTCGCCTTGGACCAATGTCTGGCAGGAGGGCTTGTGACGCTCGCTTTCGAAATCGATCGGCCCCGGCCTCGGAAGTCGGCAATTCCGCCTGTTTCACGCTGGATTCCCCGAGCGCGACCCCAGCGGATGACGGCATCGACTCGCTGGGTGGGCGCCTTAGTACTCATCATCGCCTCGCTCGGCGCGGTCGCCACCCGCGCCGTGGCTGCCCCGGCCTACGTCGGCCGTGTCGCAGGAACCCAGGCGACCCCGCTGTTCCCCACGTCGAGCGTGACTCTGACCGCGAGCCGGCCGGTCGCCGGCGGGGACGCGTTGCTGATCGCGCTCAAGTTGAGCACCTCCTTGTTCGGGGGGATCGGCGCGACGGACGCCGCCGGGAACACCTATCAGGTGGACATCGACCAGGCGGATGGGCTCGGCCTGTCCCGCACGATCGTGATCTCCGCCACGAACGTGCGCGCACTCTCGGCCGGCGCGTCGATCACCGTGAACTTCCCCATGTCGGGCGCGTACATGATCAGCGTGGACGAGTTCTCCGGCCTCGCGGCCAGGGACGTGATCGCCTCGGCGTCGGGAAACGGCTCAACCTTCAACTCCGGCGTGACGCCTTCGACCTCGCAACCTATCGAGCTGCTGTACGGCGCGGTGGGCAACGAGTCCGGTTCCGCCCCTGGGTGGTCCGCGGGCTGGACGGGGCTCCCCACGCTGACCCTCGGAGGCGACAATCTCGGCGCCGCCTACGGCGTCACCAGCTCGGCCGGCGCGTACGCCGCTTCGGGATCCACCAGCGGCACATGGATGGCGGGGATCGCCACCTACACCGCCACCGCTGCCGACAACCCGCCGAGCGCGCGGCTCACCGTGGCCCAGCTCGCGAGCCCCGCGCTCACCGTGCGCGCCGACGGCTCCGGCTCCACCGACGGCGATGCCACGCCCATCGCCAGCTACCGGTTCGACTTTGGAGACGGCTCCACCGCGGTCACCACCACCGCACCCACGGCGACCGCGCAACACACCTACGCTGCCTCCGGCACCTACACCGTCATGTTGATCGCCACCGACACCGGCGGCAACGCCTCCAGCCCCGCCACCGCAAGCGTTAACGTCACCGGGAATCGTGCGCCGACGTTGAGTCAGCCCGCGAACATGACGGTGGCGCAAGGGGCGACGGCGGATCAGGCGATCACGGGTTCGGATCCGGACGGGGACGCTCTGACCTTTTCGAAGGTTTCGGGCCC
>VBOX01000069.1:13692-14194 GCA_005893265.1 Candidatus Eiseniibacteriota bacterium
ACGTTGAGTCAGCCCACGAACATGACGGTGAATGAGGGCGCGACGGCGGATCAGACACTGAACGCCACGGATCCCGACGGGAACGCGCTGACGTTCAGCCTGGCCTCGGGACCGACGTATGCATCGGTCACGACCACAACGCCCGGGACGGGAACGGCGACGGGTAACTTGCACTTGGCGCCTGGGTTCTCGAACGCCGGGACGGCGGCGGCGACGGTGCGGGTGAGCGACGGATCCCTGGCGGACCAGAAGTCGCTGACGATCACGGTGAACAACGTGAATCGTGCGCCGACGTTGAACCAGCCTGCGAACATGTCGGTGGCGCAGGGCGCGACGGCGGATCAGGCGATCACGGGTTCGGATCCGGATGGCACCGCTTTGACCTTTTCGAAGGTTTCGGGCCCGGCGTTCATGGCGGTGACGACGACGAGCGCGACGGCGGGGAACGTCCACGTGGCGCCTGGGTCATCGGAGCCGGCAGGGACCTCGTCGGCGACGGTAC
>VBOX01000070.1 GCA_005893265.1 Candidatus Eiseniibacteriota bacterium
GCGGTGGCGAGCGCAATCCCTCGTGGAGAAAGGTGCGCGCCGCGGACGGCCACCAGGCTGACGAAGAGCGCAAGGGGCAGGGCCCAGATGAAGTTCAAGGTCGTGTCGCCGAGAGGATCCGCGGAGCCGCGCCCGCGGAGCGAATAGAGGCCCCACGACACGCCCGCGATGGCCATGAGCGCCGACCCGAGCGGCGGGGGCGCGGAAAGCCCGGGCGAAACGAGATAGGTAAGCCCCGCGAGCGCGATCGCGAGGCCGATTCCCTCCAACCATTGGAATCGCTCCCCCGATCGGATGGCTCCGATCAGCATCGTCGCCTGCACGCATGCGAAGAGAATCAGAGCGCCGGTGCCGGCGCTGAGTCGGATGTAGGCGAAGGAAAAGGGAGCGGCGTAGATGAAGAGAAGCGCGGCTGGGAGCCAGGGACCATGCCGCGTCGGGACGCGGGTCTTGGGCGCGACCCTGGACGCGGCCGCCGCGCGAAGGAGAAGCAGCGTCAAGGCGCCGGACAAGAGCCTAACCAACGTGAAGCTTGCCGCGTCGATCTCGCGCGCGCCGAGCGCGAGCCGGCAGAGGATCGAGTTGGACGCGAATGCGACTAGGGCAACGGCAGTAAGGAGTGGAGTCACGCCGCGCCCGGACCCCCTACTTAGGCCACAGCCACCCGAACACGAACGCCGTCAGGAGCCCGTACACCAGCCCATCGAAGGTGTTCTTGATGGTGGTGCTCCACTTCCGGTGGTACCAGATGGAGTCCTGCCAGAGCGCGATGGAGTAGGCGATGAACGCGGTGCATCCGGCGAAACGGAAAACCGAAAGGGTTGGCGATCCCGGTGACAGCGCGCGGCCGGTGACGTACGCCGCGAAAACGCTGACCACGATGCAGTATACAAACCACTGCATGAGGCTCGTGCCCATGTTCATCGTGCCCGATCGGAGGACCGTCATGAGCACGACCGGCCCCTTCTCAAACCTCTCCTTGAACTCCGGCGACTTCATCGCCTCGGGCCCTCCGCCGCAGGGAATCATGTAGTCGCCGGGAGCGATGTTGAATTTGCGCAGCGCCCCCTGCACCTCGTCCTCGGACGGGAGTTTGGTGAAATCGCTGCGGTGATAGGGGAGAAACATGTGGAGGAGCCAGCTGGCGAGGAACACGATGATCGCGGATACCAAGATCGGGAGCCACAGCGTCGGAATCGACACCATTTTGACCTCCTATGCCCAGGCCTCGACAATATCGGACTCGTGGATCGATACGGATGTGTGACAGGCGACGATGATCGGGGCATTCTAGGCCAAGAAGAGATCACAAGCGATCCCGAAGGCTTCCGCCGCCGTCCGAGTCGTGGTATCCTCCCACGGAAGCGCGCGTCCGGCCGCCTCTCCCCCGCCGGCCGCGGCACATTTTGGAGGTACGCCATGCGCCCGCGCCCCGTTGTCCTCTTCGGCACCAGCTTCCGCTCCGCTTTCAGGTTTCTGCCCCTGCTCGCGCTACTCCACCCCGCGCCGGCCAACGCAGCGTTCCATCTGAACGAAATCACCAAGGTGATGGTCGGCCTGAACGGGAACAACACGGTCCAGGCGGTCGAGCTGAAGATGCTCGCGTCCGGCGAAAACCTCGTCACCGGCATGTCGATCAAGGTCTACGACGGGGCCGCCGTCCAACGCGACTCGCTGGGAAGCTTTGCCGCTTCTGTTCCGAACGGGATCGCTGGGCGATTCATTCTCTGCGCGACAGACAACTTCGCCAAGATATTCGGGATCACGCCCGATCTCCGCATCAAGCCGGGGCTGCTCGTCGGGACCGGTCAGGTCTCGTTTGAGAAGCCCAGCTGTTTCGTCAACTCGCTGGCCTACGGATCCGTCACGACGCCCAAGACCGGAACCACGTCCGCGGCGGCGCTCCCGACCGATCTCGCGACGGCGCTCGTGCGCACGATTGACGACGGCACGGCAACGTTCTGCCCGCTCGCCGAGGACGCAGCCGCCCGCTTCCAGCTCCAATCCGGCACGAGTGGAACCCCGATCACGTTCACGAACAATTCGGGCGTTTCGGTGAATGTGTTTCCGACCGCGGCGGGAGTCGATGAGAGCCCACCGGGCGCGTCCGCGCTCCGTGTTTACCCCAACCCGTTCAACAAAGGGGCGAGGATCGTGGCGCCGGGATATGGCTACGTCTCGGTCTACGACGTCCGAGGGCGCATGGTTCGAAGCTGGGGATCGCCGGACGTGAGTCCTGCCGTTCTCGGGCCAATGCGGCTGGATTGGGACGGCACGGACGCCGCGGGGCATCGCCTTCCGTCCGGCATCTACTTCCTCCAATACGGTCTGAGCCCCCAGAACCGCGCCCGGGTGGTCCTCCTACGCTGACATGATATTTGGAGCGGTGCACGACCGCGCGTGGGCGATTCTGTTTGCCCGGCTCGTTCTCGGGTTGATCTTCGGGATGGCGGGCTGGGGAAAGCTTTTCCAGATGGGCGCGACGGCGCACGCCCACCGATACTTCCTGGATCCCTACGCGTCGACCTGGATCCCGACCTGGCTGCTCTGGGGGTTGGGGGTTTCGATACCCTACGTCGAATTTGCCGCCGGATGGCTCCTGGTCGGGGGGCTCTTCGTTCGCCCCGCGCTCCTGGCGCTGGGGGCAATCCTCGTGATCGTGACCTACGGCCACTTGCTGAAAGACCTCCTCTACGAGTTCCACACGCACGTCATTCCGCGGCTGGCCCTCTTGATCTTCCTCCTCGCCATGCCGCGCGGTGACGACGTTCTCTCCCTCGATCATCTCTTCTGGCGGCGGTAAAGAGCGGGGCGTGCGAAGTCGCGGCTCAGCGCCTCTTCGTGATCGACGGGTTGAAGTAAGGCCCTCCCGGCAACCTGGCATCCGTTAACATTCCGTTAGGGTTTGGAGCCGAAGGTTGTTGCCTGCGGTGGAAGTCTTGCCGCGACGGCTTCGATCGCACGCCGACCCGGGGACCCCAGAGTGCACATCCTTCTCATCGAGGATAGCTCACCGACGCGAGACCTGTTGCGCCGTTCGCTCCAGGAGAGCGGCCATCGCTTGACCACGGCCGCTCGCGTTTCGAGCGGACGGGCGGCCGCCGTCGCGGAGCAGTTTGACGTCATCGTGATCGACATCATGCTCCCCGATGGGAGTGGGATCGACCTGTGTCGGGAGATTCGTGACAAGGGCATCGAGACCCCCATCATGTTTCTCACCGCTCGGGGGGACGTCGCGGATCGCATCGCGGGCCTCGACGCGGGGGCGGACGACTACATGCGGAAACCATTCGCGCTTGCCGAGCTTCAGGCGAGGCTCCGCGCCCTTGCCCGGCGCGGGGGTCACGATCCGCCCACACTCCTCAAGTGGTCCGACGGGACCGTAGACTTCCGTGCGCGCCGGCTCATGATCTCGGGTCGGGAAATTCCGCTCACCGCCCGGGAGTGGAAAGTCCTCGAGATCCTTGCGGAACGCGCCGGGCGGATCGTCTCGCGGGATGATCTGCTCGAGATGGCGTGGGGAGAGACCGGAGCGCGAGCCTCCGAGAGCCTCGACGTGATCATGAGCCGGCTCCGCCGGAAGCTCGGATCCCGCAACGGGAGCGACTGGATCCGCACGGTTCGAGGCGAGGGATACGTGCTGGACAAGCCGTCATGAGTCGCCGCTCGATCGCGGGTCGGCTGACGCTGCTGCTGCAGAGTGTCGCGGGGGCGGCCATTCTCGCCTTCGCGGTCGCATCGCTGTGGCTCACGGCGCGGACCCTCCGTTCGGAGGAAGTGCGACTCCTCGGCGAAACCGCGCACCGCGTGGCCGCCGCCGTCGACGACGAGCTCAACGAGGCGGGTGGTCTCGAGAAAGCGGCTCGGGACGGCTTGGCGGGGGAAACCTCGGCCGAGTTTCGCATCGACATATTCGATCAGAGCGGGAGGCTTGTGGCCTCCACCCGGCATGACGGCTCCCCGCCCCTCGCACTCCCCCTGCCGACTCCGGGCCGTGTGGATCGGCACGGCGGGCGAGTTCGCGTGGCGGCGTTGACGGGTACGGGCGCGCGCGTTGTTGCCTCGATTTCGGAGCGAATCCACGGGACCACCATGCGTGCGCTCACCGGAGCCATCATCGCGACCGCATTGCCGCTGCTGGTGTTCACGGTGCTCATGAGCCGGCGACTCGCGCGCGGCACATTGCAGCCGTTGACGCGCATGGCGCAGAGAGCGCGGGACGTCTCGGTGGAATCCGGAGTGCGCTCCCTGGGCGAGCCGAGCGGCATCGAGGAGGTGGATCGGCTGCAAGAGTCGATCAACCGCCTGCTCGAGGGGCTGGACGACCACCTGCAGGCCCAGCGTCGATTCACGGCCGACGCATCGCATGAGCTCCTCACCCCGCTGACCGTGATCTCGGGAGAGCTGGAGCTTGCCCTCGCGAGTCCGAGCCTCCCACCGGGTCTTGCCCCGGGGATCCACAAGGCGGCCGATCAGGTGCGGGCGATGCGAGACCTCGTGGAGGCCCTGTTGTTCATCCGACGGGTAGCGGCCAGCACGCCCGCGAAGGGGCACGAATTCGAGCCGGTCAATCTGACCGACCTGGCGACGCGGGCCGTTCAGAGCGCGCGTGACGAGCGTCCTGACCGCGCCGCGGACATCTCGGTCGATGCGCCCGACGAGGTCATGGTGTCCGGTCATGAGACGCTCCTCGCCTCGGCTGTTCGCAACCTTGTGGACAACGCGATCAAGTTCACGTCGCCCGGGAAGCGTGTCGGCATCACGCTCCGCAGCAACGATGGCTCGGCGTTCGTGATCGTCGACGATGCCGGAGAGGGCATCGCCGCCGGCGACAGGGAGCGAGTCTTCGATCCTTTCTACAGAGGGGGGGAGGCGCGGACCCGAGACCCGGGCTTCGGTCTCGGGCTGCCCATTATCCGACAGGTCGCGCGTACCCACGGCGGAGAGGTCACCGTCGCGGACTCCCCGGCGGGAGGCGCGCGGTTCACGATGACCCTTCCCACATGGCAACCGAATTGAAGCGGTGATGCTTGATGAAGCCCACGATCACGGCCCTCGCCCTCGCGCTCTGGAGCGGACCCGCGGCGCACGGCGCGCCCGCCGGCGCGAGCGCCGTGCCGCCCGATACAACCTCACGGCCTCCGGGCGCGATTTCCCTCACCGTCGAACAGTGCGTGACCCTGGCGCGGGAACGCGCTCCTGACGTCACCGCCGCGGCGGCGCTCCGCCTTTCGGCACGATCGGATTCCATCGCGACCTGGTACAACCGGCGGCCCTCTTTTGCGCTGAGAGGCGGCGCGGCCGTCGCACCGAAGGGATTCTACGACCCCGTGATCACGAACTTAGGCGAGTACCAGCTTACCCTCGGCATGGAGTGGCCATTGCTGGATGGAGGAGCCCGCGCGCGGGAGCGGGCGCGCTCCGCGCTGGAATCCGCGTCCGCGACGTCGGGGCTCGCCCTCGCCGCGCGCGACGCGGGGCTCCGGACGGCCACCGTGGCGCTCGATTGGCTCCGGCAGGAAGAGAACGAGCGTCATCAGGCAGACGCGGCTCGATGGCTCGAGCAGCTTTCCTCCTCGGTGGAGTCGGGCGTGCGATCGGGAGCGCACGGGCGCGCCGACGCCCTCCGCGCCGCGCTCGAACATTCCACGGCGGCCTCGGCGCTGGTCGATACCCGGCGGACGCGCGCGGAGCTGGACCGGGAGCTTGCCGAGCTGATCGGCGGCGTCGAAGAGGGAACTGTCCGCGTTCTCGAGCCCGACCCACTCGCGGAGGAGCCTCCGGCCGCATCCGATTCCGCCCGGCTCATCGCGCGCGCCGCGGAGCTGCCGGCCGTGCGCGCCGCGGAGATCGAGGAGGCGCGGCTGCGCGTCGTGGTGCTCGAGGCCCAGCGCAAGCAAGCGCTCGCGGTCGGGTTCGCGGCGGATGCGGGACTCAAGGGAGCGGATCTCACGGCGCTCGTCCCAGAGGACATGCGCCTCTCGGACCCTGACGCGACGTTCTCGGATCGCTTGAGGCGGGACCTGGGCGCCTCGGTCTCGCTGAATTTCAGCCGCCCGCTCCTGGACCACGCGCGCGCCGCATCGGTCGCGGCGCGCGAGGAAGCGCTCCAGGCCGCGACCCTGCGCCGCAAGACCGCCGCGCTTCGGGCCCGGCGCGATGCGCTGGATCTGCTCGGCCGATGGCGGGCCGCCGCCGAACGACTCGAGATCGAGCGGGCCGCCGCCGGGAGGGGAGAGGAGAACCTGATACGGATGAGAAGCCTTTACGCCGGCGGCGGAGCCGGACTGCTCGAGGTGCTGGACGCGCGGCGGCAGCTCGACGACGCCCGCGCCCGACTCACGGACGCCAGGTTCGAGGCTCGCCGGGCACACTACGAAGCGGGGATTCCGTGACGATAAGAACGCGCCGCCTGATTGCCGCGCTCTCCCTTCTCTGCCTGCCCGCCTTGCTCGCGCTCAGCTCCTGCACGCGAGGGGACGGCGAGGAGCAGCGCCCCCCCGAGCCGATCGTTCCGGTCAGGGTGGAGCGCCTTAAGTCCTTCACCTTCGAGGACCAGGTTCAAGCCACCGGGCAATGGCGGAGCAAAGCGGACCAGATCGTCGCCGCACCCTTCGCGGGCGTGCTGGGGACAGTTCTTCCCCGTGTCGGCGACGGGCTCCACGCGGGGGCCACGGTCGGGACCATGACGACGCTCGAATCCCACGCGACCCTGAAGGGAGCCGAGCTGCTGCTCCGTGAGGCGCGCGATCCGCTCACCAGGAGGGAGGCGGAGCGGGCGGTCGAGCAGGCCCGGCACGACCTGGTTCAAGTTCCCATCGTCGTCCCCGAGGGCGGCGTCGTCGTGCGCCGCTCGGCGGAGTCCGGAGCGCAGCTTGCGGAAGGCGCCGAGATTCTTGCCCTCGCACCGTGGACCAGCCTCGTATTCGAAGCGCACGTTCCCGCGCTGCAGGGGGCGAGCGTGCACCCAGGACAAAGGGCTCTCATCCAGGAGGAAGGACGTCCGGCGCGCGCGGCCGTAGTCGAGCGCATTCTTCCAGCCGCGGATCCGACCGACCAGACCACGCTGGTCTGGTTGGCCCCCACCACACCCACTCCCGCCCCACAGCTCCAGCATTTCGGGAGCGCCTCGATCACCATCGGCCCGGCGCACGCGAGCATCGCGGTGCCGGACTCGGCGGTGGTCGAAGACGATCTCACCGGCGAGAGGCGCGTGGCGCTCGTGGACCCGACGATGCGCGCGCACTGGATCCCGGTCCTGCTCGGGGCCGGCCTCGCGGGATGGCACGAGCTAAAGTCGCCCGCCCTCAAGTCCGGAGCGAGCGTCGTCGTCGAAGGACAGCGGGGTCTGCCGGATAGCGCCCGCGTCGCGCCCGCGCGGTGATCGCGCAGTGATCGGTCTCCTCGATTTCCTCGAGCGACAGCGCAAGGCTCTGATCGCCGTCCTCGCGGCGCTGACCGCGGCCGGCGCGTGGGTCGCGTTCCACATGCCCGCCGCGATCCTGCCCGAGGTCGCCTTTCCTCGCATCACGATCATCGCCGACAGCGGCGAACGCCCTCCCGAGGACATGGTCCGCACGGTCACCCGCCCTCTCGAGGACGCGGTACGACGCGTCCCCGAGCTTCGGGAGGTCCGCTCCACGACGAGCCGCGGCACGACGGAGATCAACCTCGATTGTCACTGGGGTGCCCCGATGATCCGCACGCTGCAGCTCACGCAGGCACAAATCGACGCGACGCGCGAGCGGCTACCGGCGGGAACGACCGTGGAGGCTCGCATCATGAGCCCCGTGCAGTTCCCCGTGCTTGGGTTCTCGCTCTCGTCGAGTTCGCGCAGCCCCGCCGAGCTGCGCGATCTCGCGATCATGAGGATCAAGCCCGAGCTGGCGCGCCTGCCCGACGCGTCGGAGATCATCATCCAGGGAGGTCAACGGCTCGAGGCGCGTGTGACCCTCGAGCCGCGCGCGTTGGAAGCTCGCCGTCTGGTTGCCGCCAACGTGGCGGAGACGGTCCTGCGCGCGGGGCGGCTCGAGTCCTTGGGCTTGATGTCGGCGAACGGCGAGCTCTACCTGGGGCTCTCCGACGCCAGGCCCGATGGGCTCGACGCCCTTCGCGCGGTGCCCGTTCCGGTGGACAGCGGCCCGCCGGTGCCGCTCGGCGCGCTCGGGCGGATCGCGCTCGTCCCCGCGCCGGCATTCACGCGTTATGCCGCCGGTCCGGGGCAGGCTGTTCTCGTCAATGTGCTTCGCAAGCCATCGGCCAGCGCGATTCGCCTCTCGCAGGCGGCGCACGACTGGTTTCGGTCGCACGCGGGCGTCATCCCACCGGACGTGCACGTGGAGACCTTCTACGATCAGTCCGATCTCGTCCGGGCCTCGGTCGTGAGTGTCCGGGACAGCCTGGTGGTAGGCGCGCTCATGGCGATCCTGGTCGTGATCCTTTTCTTGCGGCGTGTCCGCCTTGGCCTCGCGGCCGCGCTGGTCCTGCCCGGCAGCATCGCGGTCACGCTTTGCGGCCTGGCTTGGACCGGGCAGACCCTGAACATGATGACCCTGGGTGGCATCGCAGCGGCCGTGGGGCTCGTTCTCGACGATGCGATCGTCGTCGTGGAACACGTCGCGCACCGCGCGTCGGAATCCGCCGCGCCCGAGGGCGTGCGGAGGTCGGTGGCCGAGATCCTCCCCCCGCTCACGGGGTCGAGCCTCTGCACGCTCGCGATCTTCATCCCGTTCATCTATCTGGGGGGCGTGACGGGCGCCTTCTTCCGCGTGCTCTCCCTCGCCATGGCGCTCATGTTGGCGAGCTCGCTCTTCCTCTGCGTTCTGATCGTGCCACGGTTCCGCATTGGGCCCGCGGCGCCCCCTCCACACAGAGGCAAGCTGCGGCAGGGTTTCGAGCGCGCGCTCCACGGGGTCATGGGGCGCCGCTGGCTCGCGTTCGCGATCCCGGTGGCGCTCTTGTTGTGCCTGTTCCCGCTCACCGCCACGATCGGATCCGGGTTTCTTCCGGAGATGGATGAGGGGTCGCTCATCCTGGATTACATCGCTCCGCCGGGATCCTCGCTCGAGGAGACCGATCGGATGCTCCGACACGTGGAGCATGAATTCACCACGATCCCCGAGATCACCGAATGGTCCCGCCGCACCGGAGATCAGCTCGGCTTCTTCATCACCGAGCCGAACCAGGGGGATTACACGTTGCGGCTCACGCGACGTCACCGGAAGCGCTCCGCAGAAGAGATCGCCGATGCCCTGCGGCAACGGATCGGAATCGTCGAGCCGGCGCTCGAAATCGAGTTCGGCCAGCTGGTGGAGGACGTCGTCGGAGACCTCACGACCTCGCCGGAGCCGATCGAGGTGAGGATTCTGGGCGAGGATCGAAGGCTCGACGAGCAGCGGGCGGCGCAAATTGCGCGAATCCTCGAGACCATTCCGGGAGTCGTGGATGTGCGGAGCCGTGTCGTGGTCAGCGGGTCGAATTTGGTCATCGCGCCTGGGATCGCCGCTCAGCGCGTCGGCCTCGACGCTGCTGCGCTGGCCCAGGGCGTGGCTCCCTACGTGCAGGGCGTCGATGCGGGGCAGATCGCGCGGGGCGCGCGGGAGTGGCCGGTTCGCATCGTGCTGCCCCAACCGCCCGGCGCCACCGGCCCCGGGGCGATCGGGGACGCGCGGGTGCCCGTGCCGGGCGGGCGATGGGTACGGCTGGGGGATATCGCGAACGTCCGCGTCCAGGCCGGCGAGACCGAGATCGTTCGTGACGACCAGCGCACGATGGCGGCCGCGACCGCGCGCCTCTCCGGGCGCGATCTAGGCTCGGCGATGCGCGAGATCCAACGCCGGATCCGACGCGACGTCGTCCTGGGACCCGGGATGGACGTGCGTTATGCGGGGCTCTGGGCGGAGCAGCAGTCTTCCTTCCGCGGGCTCGCCGCGGTCCTGTTCGGCGCCGCGGCGGCGGTGCTCCTGGTGCTCTTGGTCTCGTTCCGGTCGTGGTCTCAGGCGGGCGCGGTGCTCTTCGTCGCCTCCGCGTCCCTCACCGGGGTGCTCGCGGCGCTCCACATCGGGCGGGCGACCTTCAATATCGCGAGCTTCGTCGGTGCCATCATGGTCGTGGGGATCGTGGCCGAGAACGCCTACTTCCTGGTGGCCGCCTTCCGCGACGGGCTCGCGAACGGGATGACGGCGAACGAGGCCGCAACCGCCGCCGCGAGCCGTCGACTCCGCCCGGTGCTCATGACGACCGCCGCGGGAATTGCCGCCTTAGCACCGCTCGCGCTCGGCATCGGATCCGGCAGCGCGCTTCTCCGTCCTCTCGCGATCGCCATCATCGGCGGATTCATGAACTCGGCTTTCTTGTTGTTGATCGCCCTTCCGCCGCTCCTCGCGCTCAAACGTGGACGCCCGGCGGCTTAGTCCACGTTCCCTTCGTCCCCGTTGTCTTCTTGGTTTTCCTCGTCGGTCATCTTGCTGCTCCAGTGCTCGTGGAGGACCTTCCAGGTCGTGCCGGATCGCTCCAGAACCAGCGTCATCGCTGCAGGCAGCTCGACGGAATCCGGGTGGCCGAGGATCGCGAACGTGAAGGGAGCTACGACGAGCACGTAGGAGGCCCCCTGCGGCGTCACGTCGATCGATCCAATCGTGAACTTGAAGGTTCCTTCCTTGCCTACGATCTGCTGGGCGTCGGTCCGGATCGAATCCCATCCGCGGCTGATCTCGCCGTCTCCGATCGAGGTCACTCCGGGTCTCTTGCTGAACATCCCCATCATGGTCGCGACGTCCGCCTTGTTCATCGCATTCACGTACAACCGGACGAAGCCCTGGGCCGACACACGCTGCGGTGTGGCGGTCGGTCTGGTAGCGGAAGCGGCAGGCATCGGAACGAGCGTGAGCGCTGCGAGGACGACCCCGGCTACTCTGGACATGGTTCGATCACCTCCTGATTTTCGACCGCGTTCTGGCATGCGTGCTCAGCGGCAAGCGTACTCCCGTCGGATCCCGGAGGGGAGGAAACCCTCAAAAACGGCGCGATTTCCCCCAGACGCCCCCGAATTCCGGGTCCACACCCGACAGAATCCACCTTGCGTATTGATCGCCGTCCCGGGACGCGCCCGGCGACCCATGGCTCTGGCGGAGTTGGCGGCAAGGCACATTGCACGTCGAGAAATGGCACTTCGCGGCACGGCCGGTGCACAAGGGAGGGGTTCACCTCAACGAGGTGCGCCGGAAAGGGCAGGAATCCGGCGCGGTTGGAACGACGCCCTGCCATGCAGGAGGTTCTTCTTGAGACGGCACCAGGGAATGCGAATCGCCGCCCTACCGCTCTTCGTCGCGATGGCCCTCATCGTGGGATGCTCCACCTCGCCGCTCGCGCCGGAGCAGGCGGCCGGGCCGAATCGAGGCCTCACGACCGATTCAGCCGGATCGAACGCCGGACTTCTCACCTCGACCACGAAGGTCATCTCGGCCTCGATCGACGGTCTCCTCGGGGGAGCGATCAAGAACGGCGACTGGACGGTCAAGATCCCGGCAGGCGCCTTCTCTGGGATCGGAGTCATCACGGTCACCGTGCCCGACGCGAGCGTCCGGTCCTGCGATCTCAAGATATTCCCGTCGCTCCTCAACAGCTTCAGGGTTCCGGTCACGTTGTCGTGCCGGTCGGCGACCACCGCGGATGCTCAGACGGACGTCATGATGTGGTGGGATCCGAGCGCCAAAGAGTGGAAAGTCATCCCCTCGACGGCCAACCTCACGACCCTCAGCCGCGACGCCCCTCTCTCCCACTTCTCAACGTACCAGTGCGGAAAGGCTGGTTGGTAGTCGCCCACAAAGGTCGGTAGGAAGTCCTCCGTTCCACAGAGCGCCGCGTATCCGACCTACGCGGCGCTCGCCGCTTCCACCATCGCCCGATCCAGGCCAAGCGCTCGACCCGCGGAGAACACCTTCTCGGCGGCGCCTTTTCCGAGGGTTGCGCGTGCGACCGCAAGGCTTCGCTCGAGCTGCTCCATATCGGGGCGCGATAGCGGCACGTTGATCGCCTCGCGATGCGCGGCGGCGGCGCCGGCGAGGCGTATCGCGCGCTCGGCGTCACCGGCCGCCGCGGAAAGCTCGGCGATCGCCTCGATGGCGTCGGCGACCCCGCCCGTGTCCCCAACCTCCTTGAAGATCTCAAGGCTCTCCGCGAGCAGCCCGCGGGCTCCGGCGAGTTCCCCCTCGCGAACCGCGATCCGGCCGAGCAGTCGCAGCGAAAAGGCGATCCCCGACTTGTCCCCCAGGTCGCGCTGGATCGCGAGGCTTCGATTCTGGTATTCGCGCGCGGCGGCCAGGTCCCCCTGGTAGAGCGCGACGTCGCCGAGGCCGTTCAAGCCCGCCGCTTCGGAGCGCAGGTTCCCCAGCTCGTGCTGGATCCTGACCGCCTCCTCGTACAGGGCGCGGGCCGCGAGGGGATCCCCCATCGCGTACGCGACGACCCCGAGCCCGTGCGACGTGAGCGCGATCCCCGGCCGGTCGTGCAGCTCGCGCCGCAACTCGAGCGCCTGTCTGTAGAGACCGCGCGCGGCAGGCAGATCCTCCTGGTGATTCGCGACGTTGCCCAGCTCGTAGAGCGCGTCGGCGACCGCTCCCTTCACCCCGAGCTCGCGGCCGATCCCCAGGCTCTCCTGGAGCAAGGACTGCGCTGCGGCGAACCCTCCCTGGACCCGCGCCAGGACCGCGGCGCCGTATAGGGCCTTCGCCCGCGCCACCGTCCGTTCCATGGCTCCCGTCATTGCTAATGCCTCGCCGAGCCGCTTCCGCCCCTCCTCCCAGTATCCGTGGACGTACCAAAACCGCCACAACGCGCCGGTGATTCGGAGCGCTCCCGAGGGCTCCCCGCGCCCCATGAACCCGCGAATCGTCGAACGCAGGTTGTCGTGGTCGTACTCGAGACGCTTGAGCCAGAGCGCCTGCTCCGGTCCGCGAAGCTCAGGCTCGGCGGTCTCCGCGAGCGCCATGTAATAGGCGCCGTGCCGCTCCGCGACAGCGGCTCCTTTCGCGGCCGCGCGTAGCTTTTCCGCACCGTAATCCCGGATCGTCTCGAGCAGGCGGTAGCGCCCGAAACCCTCTTCCGCTTCCTCGGGGACGACCAGTGATTTGTCGACGAGCGCGCTGACGAGATCGAGGACCTCCGCGTTGGAAACGTCTCCGTTCGGGCACACGCCTTCGGCGGCTTCCAGCGTGAATCCACCGGCGAATACGCTCACCCGGCACAGGAGAATCCGTTCTTTGGGCGTCAGAAGGTCGTAGCTCCAGTCCACAGCGGCCCGAAGCGTCTGCTGCCGAGGCAGCGCGGTTCGGCTCCCTCCGGTAAGCAATTGGAATCGATCCTCGAGCCGCGCCAGGATCTTCTCGACGGGCAGAACCTTCACGCGCACGGCGGCCAGCTCGATCGCGAGCGGAATCCCGTCGAGGCGGTGGCAGATCTGGGCCACGGCCGACGAATTCTTGTCGGTAAGCTGGAAGGAAGGATC
This sequence comes from Candidatus Eiseniibacteriota bacterium, assembly GCA_005893265.1. GTDB lineage: Bacteria > Eisenbacteria > RBG-16-71-46 > SZUA-252 > SZUA-252 > WS-7. Next base: position 13,505 of record VBOX01000070.1, read on the forward strand.
GGCCGCGGCGGCGCGATCCACGAAGAGCCGCACGGCCTCGTAGCGCGCGACCACCTCTTTCGTCCGGATGGCCGACGTGTGGATGTCGGGCACGCTCAGCATCGGCACGCGCCAGACCATCTCCCCCCGCGAGCCCAGGGGCTCGCGGCTGGTTGTGAGAATGCGGAGATGAGGACACGCTTTGAGTAGCCCTTCCGCCAGCGCGGCGACCGCGGCGGCCACGTGCTCGCAGTTGTCCAGCACGATCAGCATTTGTTTGGCCACGATGTATTCCGATAAGGTCGCGAGCAGGGGCCGCCCCGGCTCTTCCTGTACGCCCAGGACGCTCGCGACGCTCTGCGGAACGAACGTGGGATCGTCCAGGGTCTCGAGCTCCACGAACCATGCGCCCTCGGGCTGATCCGTGAGCATGTCCATGGCGACCTGGATCGCGATTCGCGTCTTCCCTGATCCGCCGGTGCCGCTCAACGTCACGATCCGCGCGGAACCGAAGAGCCGTCGCACTTCGGCGCGCTCGCGCCTGCGGCCGATGAAGCTCGTGAGCTGGCTCGGGAGGTTGTTCGGCCCGCGGTCGGCGAGGTGCCTGGGAAGCACGACCGTGCTCGTGACGTGCTCGGCACTCGCCCTGAGCCCGCGCAGCGCGTCCGCGAGGTCGCGCGAGGACTGATAGCGCTCGTCGCGGTCTTTCGCCATCGCGCGGGCGAGGATGAGATCGATGTCGCTCGGGATCTCGGGCCGGAACACGCTCGGCGGCGTGGCATCCTTAGCGGCAATCGCGTGCATGGTCTCGAGCGCGCTCTCTCCCGTGAACGCGGGACGGCCCGTCAAGGCCTCGTAGAGCGTCGACCCCAGCGAGAAGATATCGGACCGCGCGTCGAGAGGCTGGCCGCGCGCCTGCTCGGGGGACATGTAGGCGATCGTCCCCACGATGAGCCCAGGCGCGGTGAGCGCCACAACCGTGGTGTCGCCCGCACCGAGGTCCTCGAGCGCCGACGTTTGCTTCGCGAGGCCGAAATCGAGAACCTTCGCGACGCCGTGCTTTGTCACGAGGATGTTCGCGGGCTTGATGTCGCGGTGGATGAGCCCCAGCGCGTGCGCCGCGGCCAGGGCATCCGCGACCTGGACCCCGATCTCCACCCATGCGGAAGAATCGACTCCACCGCCGTGCGAGAGCACGCGGAGGGTATCGCCTTCGACGTACTCCATCACGATGAAGTCCTGGCCGTCCGCCTGATCCACGGAGTAGATCGTGACGATGTTGGGATGATTGAGCGAGGCGGCGGAGCGTGCTTCCTGAAGGAGCCGCTGGCGCGCCTCCTGATCCTGGGTGGCGGATGATGAGAGGAGCTTGACCGCGACGGGGCGGTCGAGCTTCGTGTCGATCGCCCGGTAGACCTCCCCCATGCCACCTTCGCCGAGCTTTCCCTCGATCCGGTAGTGGGAGAGGAGCGTTCCCGATTGCAGCGTGGTCACACCGGGACTATATGCCAGCGGCATGACGAACAGGTAAGCTACGTCGGTTTTAGGGCGGAGGACCTGATGCCGAAGCGTCGCACCAGCCAAGCAGCCAAACACCACCCAACCCCGGGCATGGCCCCGCGTCATGGCCAACAGGTCGAGCGTCGTGGCCTGCTCTACGTCTGCTTTTTCGCTTCGGGCATGGCCGGGCTCACCTTGGAAATCGTCTGGTCCAAGTACCTGTCCTACCTCCTCGGGAACTCGATCTACGGCGTCTCCACCGTGGTCGCGGCGTTTCTCGGCGGGTTGGGGATCGGCGCCGTCGTCGGCGGCCGGCTGGCGTCACGCTCGCGCGAACCCCTGATGCTCTACGCGGGGCTCGAGCTGCTCATTGGAATCATGGGGCTGGCGAGCCCGCTGGCCTATCACGCGGCGCGGCCTCTTTTCGCGAGCCTGTACGGGGCGATGGGAGGAAGCGGAGCCGCATTCCTGCTCGTGCGCTTCTTGATCCTCTTCGTGGCGCTCCTGGTTCCCACGATCGCGATGGGCGCCACCCTTCCACTTTTGGTCTCGGCGTTCACCCGTCGCGAGGCGGAGTTCGGCTCGTCGGTCTCGCGCCTCTACGCGATCAACACCATGGGTGCGGTCTTCGGCGTCGCGGCCGCCGGGTTCGCGCTGATCCCGGCGCTGGGGCTCTGGAAGACCTCGGCCGCGGCGGGGATCCTGGATTTCGCCGTCGCCGGGGCGATTTTCGCTGTCAAGCCCGGCGGTGCCGCGGGAGCCTTGCGCGAGATCTCCACGGAGCGCCCCGCGGCGCCGGGCGGCCCGAGCGCGGAGCGGGCCCGGGACCCGGTGGCGGGGGTGTCTGCGCTCCCTGCTGCCTCCGGCCTGTTTGCGAAGCTGATCGTCCCTCTTTTCGCGGTCTCCGGCTTCTGCGCCCTCCTCTACGAGGTCGCGTGGACGCGAATCCTGGCGGTGCCGTTCGGGGGCATGGTCTATTCCTTCTCCGCGATCCTCGCGGTCTATCTGCTTGGGATCGCGCTCGGCGCGGCGTTCGCGGCGCTCCTCCTCAAGGGGTCTAGCTCGCCGGTGCTCCTCTTCGGCCTGTTTCAGCTCCTGCTCGCGGGGGCGGTCGTCCTCGGCTCTCGCGTATTCGACTCGCTCCCCAACATGCAAACGACCCTCATCGCTCAGTCGCGCGGGAGCGCTTCCCACCTCTTCTCCGGCGAGGCGGGTGTGACCGCGAGGATCGTGCTCTTGCCCACGTTTTTTCTCGGCGCCCTTTTCCCGCTCGCGGCGGCGATCTATCAGCGCGGTCGCCGTGAGGCGGGGGCCTCGGTCGGGACCATCTACGCGGCCAACACGCTCGGCTCGATCGCGGGCTCGGTCTTGACCGGGTTCGTCCTGATTCCCGCGATCGGATCGCTCCAATCGCTCCTCGCGGCAGCGCTCGCGAACGCCGTGATCGGATGCATCGCCCTCCTCCTCGCCAAGGGCGTCCTCTGGAAGCGCGCATGCGCCGCCCTTGCGGGTGCGGCGGCGACGATCGCGGTCGCGGCCTTCGCGACGCCGACCTGGAACGCGGAGCGGATGAGCCTCGGGTTCGTGCGTTTGCTCCGCGCGTACGAGTTCGGGGGGGAGGGGCTCGTGCACCGGATCATCGAGAAGATCGGGCGGTCGAAGGACCTGGAGCGGCTCCTGTTCTACAAGGAGGGGCGCCTTGCCACGGTGACGGTGCTCGAGACCGGCGACCGGCGGGCGCTCCTGATCAACGGCAAGACGGACGCGACGACGGGAAGCGGCGAAGACATGGCGCAGCAGGTCATGGTGGGGCAAATGCCGCTCCTCATGGTGCCCAACGCCGAATCCGTGTGCGTCGTGGGCTATGGGAGCGGCGTGACGACGCACGCCGTGCTCACGCATCCGATACGAAAGGCTCTCACCATCGAGCTGGAGGGCGCGGTGATCGAAGCGGCGCCCTTCTTCGAGGACGCGGCATTGAGGCCTCTCTCCGATCCTCGAAGCAGCCTCGTGGTCGAGGACGCGGGCACCTACCTTCGCTCGACCAAGGAGGATTTCGACGTGATCATCTCGGAACCCTCGAACCCGTGGATCGCGGGCGTGGGGAACCTCTTTACGAAGGAATTCTACGAGGAAGCGCGCCGGAGACTCAGACCGGGCGGTGTTTTCTGCCAGTGGATTCAGACCTACTCGGTCTCACCGGCGACACTTTCCACCGTGTTCCGCACGGTCGCGACCACGTTCCCGAAGGGGCAACTCTTCTACGTCGAATCGTCAGGCGACCTCATCATCCTGTCCGCTCCGGACCGGGAGCTCAACCTCGATCGAGCCGCGATGAGCGCGGCGTTCTCGCGACCCGCGGTCGCTCAGGATTTCGCGCGGATCGGAGTCCGCACGATCCAGGATGTGCTGGGCGCCTACCGCGGTCGCCTGGACCGGGTCGCGCGCGAGGCAGGGCCCGGGCCGATCAATACCGACGACAATTCCTGGCTCGAGCACCGAGCTCCTCTGGACCTCATCACGCCCCAAGAAGAAAATCCGCTCCTCGCCTGGTCGCCCCAGGTGGAAGCGGATCTGAAAGCGTCGCTTCATTAGCGATCGCGCGATTTGTTTCTGTGTCCGCGTCGGACCGCCGTCTGCGTCGGTCCGTTGAGGATCCGGGGGAGGCCCGCCAGGGTCAGGGTTCACGCCCGGACCCAGCCCCGTTAGGCCTGGCGGGCCTCGTCCCCATCCGACGATTCCCTACCGATTCCCTACGGTTCTCGTAGCTCTCGTCCGTGAACCTATTCGGCGGGCGGAGTAGCACGACGGCACGGATCGCCTCAAGTCCCTCCTTGGAAATTCTCCGTGGCGCCGTATGCAGGAGCCAGAAAGGTCTCGTGTCCTCTCACGCTATCCCTGCATCTGACCTCAAGTTCCCCGAAGAGGCCGCTACCCCCGCCCTCGTCATGTGAGTACATCAAGGCGCGTGCCAGAAGGGGTGAAAACCGGCATCGCCCCCGATAACGAGTTGGGCGCGCGACCCATTAGCCGATTCGCCTCATGGAAAGATTTGCAAGTAATTTGGAACAATGGGTGTCCCGCACGGGACGATCCATGGCCCGATGGCGGACGATCCACGCGCGAACTTGCGGCGAAATCTAGGAAATAGGTGTTTGTTCCTGGCTGGCACGATCCTGGATATGGACCCGCCGCGGAGCGATTGGGAGCCGAGCTGTCGGGTTCATGGAAGAAATGGAGGGAATATGAAGACGACTCGAAATATCTTCCGTACCGCGGCAATAGCACCACTCGCCGTACTGCTGATAACGACCGCGAGTAAGGCCCGAGCCACCGAGATCATTCCGTCCATCGGACTCACGCGATCGGTCGACACAGAGGAAACGAAGTCGACCGTCGGCCTCGCGATCCGAGGGTCCGCGATTCCGAGCGTCCTGGCCATCGAGCTGAAGGGACAGTATCGGAAGCAGGATCGGTTCAACGGGCAGCTTACCGAGAAGATGTGGCCCATCACGGCTTCGGCTTGGCTGACGCCGCTGCGGGTCATTTACGCAGGTGGCGGGGTGGGCTGGTATCACACCACGTTAGACTACAATGCCCCCTCGCCACTACAGGATGAGACCACCCAGAAGTTCGGTGTTCACTTAGGAGGAGGCGTACGCGTTCCGATCGCTCCGGCAGTCGCGCTTGATATGAACGGACGCTACGTCTGGTTGGAGAAACAGGAAACGGCCATCGTTCCCAAGGAGTTCAACCCGGACTTCTGGGATATGTCCCTGGGATTAGGGCTCCATTTCTAACAGGTAAGAAAAGCACGGGGACTCGGCCCCGCGCTCTAGTTCGGTCCGGACACACTGACATCTCGCGCACGCACCGGACCACGAGCGTGGGGCCGGTTTTTTGTCCGGAAGAAAGACGCGAGCACCCTCCGGCCCACCCGCTCCGCCTCGGCATGGAGCGAGGGGTCGATCGATGTGCCCGCCGGCAGGATCGGTGTCCACGCGTCGAGGAGGCCGCGATCGACCTCCACGTGGAACTGGAATCCGTAGACGCGGTCGCCGAAGCGGTACGCCTGGTTGGGGTAGCTTGGTGACGCCGCGAGAAGCACGGCGCCCCTCGGCAGGTCGAACGCGTCGCCGTGATAGTGGAACACCGGAATCGAGCGGGGGCCGCGCCCGAGAACCGGATCGCGACAACCCTCGTCCGTGAGCGTCACCTCCCCGAAGCCGACCTCCTCTTCTACCCCTCGGGTTACGCGCGCGCCGAGGGCGGCGGCCAGAAGCTGCGCTCCGAGGCAGATCCCGAGCACGGGGAGTCCCGCGCCCGCGGCCTCCGCGAGCAGCTCGCGCTCCCGCGGCAGATTCGGGAAATCCGCGTCGTCGTTGGCGCCCATCGGGCCGCCCAGAACGATCAGCCCGCCGATCTCTTCCGCTCTAGGTAACGGATCGCCCGCGAACATCCGCCTCACGTCGAGCGGGATGCCGCACGAGGCGGCCTCGGACGCAACGAGCCCGGGGCCCTCGATCGCAACGTGTTGAATGAGGGCCCAGGGAGTTGTCATCCTTGTCCGGCTCCCGCCGCTTGGACCACGGCGCGCCCTTCGCCGTGCTGCGCTTGAGACAGATGCTTGATGAAGCACCGCCTCCGCTTGTGCTGGCGGGCATGGAAATGCTTCCAGTGCCCCTGCACGCGGAGATTCTCCTCCAGCTCGGGATTCGATTCGGCCGAGAGGATTCCATTCTGGATGAAGGTCGCGGCGAGCTCCGTGATGAGAAGGGCGTCGGCGCCGCTCCCCTGCAGGTCGGGGCGGATCGCGCCGATGAGGAGATCCACGTGCTTGGGACGGCGGAGCGCGCGGAGCAAATGGAAAATGCCGAACGGGAAGAGCCGCCCCTTCGCCTTCTGGAGCGCGCGCGACAACGATGGCATCCCGATCACGAACCCGGCGGGCTGATCACGCTCGTCGAGGAGGATCTTGACGTAGTCCGGAACCACGTTCGGAAAGTACTGCTTGGTGTAGAAATCGATCTGCCGCTCCGTCAGCGGGACAAATCCATAAAGGTTGCCGTAGGCGCGGTTGATCACGTCGAAAATCGCGTGGGCGTAGGGAAGGAAGTCCCTCGGATGTTTCGCGTCCAGGATGCGAAGGCGTCGGCGCCCCAGGACGCGGCGCGAGATCTGTTCCGCGCGCTCCGGAATCGTCTCGGGTGTGCGGACTTCGTATTCCACCCAGTCGACGTCCTTCTCGTACCCGTGATGCTCGAGGTGGACGGGGTAGTAGGGGTAGTTGTACATCGTCGCCATCGTCCCGAGCTCGTGGAATCCCTCGACCAGCATGCCTTCGCGGTCCATGTCGGTGAACCCCAGCGGCCCGTGGACCGCGTCCATACCCCCCGCCACGGCCCACGATTCGACGGCCGAGAGGAGGGCGCGCGAGACCTCGAGGTCATCGATGAAATCGATCCATCCGAAGCGCGCGTACCGCTGATTCCACGTCTCGACGTAGCTCTTGTTGATGATGCCGGCGACGCGCCCGACGACCTTGCGGCCACGGAAGGCCAGCCAGTACTTCGCCTCACAGAAATCGAACGCGGGATTATGATCGCGGTGCAGCGTTTTTCGCTCGTCAAAATCGAGCGGAGGGATCCAGCAGTCGTTGTTTTTGTACAGGTCGAAGGGAAAGCGGATGAACTGCCCTAGATCCCTCTCCGATTCGACCTCGCGGATTTCGACCCGCATCCCCACCTCCCCGCCGGCTGCCCTTCGGCCGACGAGCCTCAGATTACGTCATCGCCTGAGCCCGCGCGAGCACGAACGGGAATGGCGGGGGCTTGCGCCACCCGCCACAAACGGTTAACTCGCCGCGACTCTTACTTGATGTGACAGACCGACAGTCCGCGCCTTTCGAGGTATTGCTGGTGGTATTCCTCCGCGCGGTAGAACGGCCCAGCCTTGATGATCTGGGTCACGATGGGACGGCGGTAATGCCGCTCCGCTTCGAGGCGCGCTTTCGACGCATGGGCCGCCGCTTCCTGCGAAGGGGAGTGATAGAAAACCGCCGAGCGATACTGCTCTCCCACGTCCGGACCCTGGCGGTTCGGCGTCGTGGGATCGTGGTTCTCCCAGAATACTTTCAGGAGGTCGTCGTACGAGACCCGCGCGGGATCGTACGTCACTTCGACGGCTTCCGCGTGCCCGGTCTTATCGGCGCAGACGTCTTCGTACGTGGGATTGGCCATCCGACCGCCGGTATACCCGACCTGAGTC
>VBOX01000071.1 GCA_005893265.1 Candidatus Eiseniibacteriota bacterium
GCCCGAGCCTCGGGCCGCTGGTGAGCGGGATGACGGCACCCCCCTGCTTCCAGCCCAGCTCCGACCAGTCCCCGATCGCTCCCCGATAGACGGCGCCCAGCTCGGTTCGCGAGATCTGGCGGACCGGCGAGCTCGGGTTCACGATCGCCGCGACCCCGTCCCAGGCGATGGGGAAGGCCCTCAGGCCCTCGCGAGCCACCGCGGCCTGGACTTCCGGATCGGTCAATTCTCGCGTCATGATCGACATGGTCACTTCACCGTTGACGAGCTGCTCCATTCCTTCCGCCGAACCACTCGGCACGATCCTGATCTCGGCCGCCTTGGGGTACCGGTCCCGGAAGGCCAAGACCTCACCGCGAAGCAACGGAACCAGATGCTCGGCGCCGGCAAGGACAATCGATACGGGTAGGGTCTCGCGCGGGGGGGAAGGCGACGAACACGAGGCAACGCATGAAGCCACCAGCGTGGCGGTCGCCCAAATCAGCCGGTGCCTTTGCGCCCGGCCTGTAACTCTCACGGTTCCAGAGTACCCACCGCTCCCGATTCTGTCAACGCCGCCCCTCTCAGGCCGGCGGGACCGCGCCCTGCTCGTACTACCCCGTTCCGCTCACGATTATTCCTCCCAAGGGGGCAGCGGACGGACAGCGCCGCGGGGCCAGGGTGATCGCCTTGCACGCAAAAACGCCACCCTCATGAGGGTGGCACACAGCGCGTCCGGGTAATCGAAAAGAGGCTGGAAGTTAGTGCGGCGCGGGAGATTCTGTCAACGGAATTCTGGCCGCGCGCCCCCGCCCGGGGCTACGGTCGCAGGCGATTCAGCATCCGAGGGAACGGGATCGTCTCCCGGAGATGCTCGATCCCGCACAGCCAGGTGAGGGTGCGCTCGATTCCCATCCCGAACCCGCTATGAGGCACGGAACCGTAGCGTCTGAGATCCAGGTACCACTGGAAGGCGTCGAGCGGGAGCTTGTGCTCGTGGATCCTCTCGACCAGCCGATCCAGGCTGTCCTCCCTCTCCCCTCCGCCGACGATCTCCCCGTACCCCTCCGGAGCAAGAAGATCGCACGAAAGGGAGAGCCGATCATCACCGGGATCCCGCTTCATGTAGAACGCCTTCACCGCGGCCGGGAACCGGTGGACGAAGAACGGTCGGTCGTACCCCTCGGTCAGCACCGTTTCGTCGGTCGCTCCGAAATCGTTCCCCCACTCGAAGGGAACCCCCTTGCCGCGTAGGAGCCGTGCAGAATCGTCGTACGAAACCCGTGGGAAGGGAGCGCGGACCCGCTCGAGGGGAGCCACATCGCGCTCGAGGATCTTCAATTCTTCCCGCCGCTTTTCGAGAACACGGCCCACGATGCCCTCCACGAAACGCTCGATCAACACCATGACGTCGTCCAGAGTGGCGAACGCCACCTCGGGCTCCACCATCCAGAACTCGATCAGGTGCCGGCGGGTCTTGGATTTCTCGGCACGAAAGGTCGGCCCGAAACAGTAGCTCCTCCCGAACGCCATCGCGGTCGCCTCGTTGTAGAGCTGCCCGCTCTGCGTGAGGTATGCCTTCTCGTCGAAGTACTGGGTCTCGAACAAGGTGGTCGTCCCCTCGCAAGCGGACGGCGTGAAGATCGGCGCGTCGGCGAGAATGAATCCGTCCGCGTCGAGCCAATCGCGACAGGCCTGGACCAGCGTATGGCGAATCTTGAGAACCGCCGCCTGGCGTTGGGACCGTATCCAGAGGTGGCGCTGATCCAGAAGGAACGAGGGACCATGTTCCTTCGGCGTGATCGGGAAGTCCGTGCTCGCCCCGACGATTTCGATGTCGCGGAGGGAAATCTCGACGCCGCTCGGAGCGCGCTTGTCCTCGCGCACGACCCCGGTGACGCGGACCGAAGATTCCTGCGTCACGGTCGCGCACCGCGCGAAGACCCCCTCGGGGAGCTCCGCCTTCACCGCGACGCACTGAACGATTCCACTCCCGTCCCGCACGAGCAGGAACTCGAGCTTGCCACTCGAGCGACGGTTGTAGAGCCATCCCTCGAGAAGGATCTCGTCGCCGATCCTCTCCCGCAGCGCCCCGATTCGGGTCGCGTTACGACTCATCTCGCCACCTCCGCTGGATGCGATGAATTCGCGGGCTTCGAAGCCGGAGAGGATACCATGGCGGGGGGAATTTCCCTTGACACCCCCGACGCCGCGCGCCTAACGTGCGCCCGTGGCGCGAATTGAGCCCTTGAGACCTCGACGCGCGTGGCTCAAGCCGCTTGTCCACGCGGCGGCAGCCTCGCTCGCGCTCGCGTTGATCGCGCCGATAGGGCCCGCGTGCGTGGATACCGCGGCAGCCTACTCCGGTCCGGACGCCGTGCGGGAAGAGCTGGAGCAGATGCGGAACGCGGGCCAAGTCCGCGCCTTGGCACCCGCCCAGGCCCGCTATCGCGAGGCGCTCGAGTCGCTCGCGAAAGGAAACGACGAGGAGGCCGCCCGGCTCCTCGCGGCCGCGGCCGAGTTCGACCCCGAATATCCCGACCCTCACTTCACCCTCGCGCGGGCGTTTGCGTTCAAGAACCCCGAGCGCGCGGTCGGAGAGCTCGGCGAAGCGCTCCGAATCGTGGGCCGGAGCTACTCCTGGCAGCGACACCTCCTCGCGAACGCGCTGACCGCCTTCCTCGTCGTCTGGACGTTGAGCCTCCTGGTCGCGGTCGCGGGGATCACCCTTCGGCACCTTCCTCATCTGAACCACGTGATTCTGGAGCTGGTCGGACGCTCCAAGGGTTTCGCCGCGCGCGGGGGCGCCACGATCATCGCGCTGTCGCCGCTCCTCTGGGGGCTGGGCGTGATCCCCACCGCGACGGTATACGCTGGGCTCCTTTCGTTCCGGGTGGGACGGCGCGAAGCGTTCCTCGTCGGGCTCTTCATTGTTTCGGCGATCGCGCTTTCGAGCTCCATGAGGTCGATCGCGCCCTGGGCGGGACCGCCAAGCCTGGAAGAGCCGAGCCTGCTCGTCGATCGCGCGCTCCGTTCGGGCTCCGATCCCGAGATTCGGACGGCGCTCAAGGCGCTCGAGTCCCGCGACCCTACCGAGCCCCTCTACCCCTTTGCCGCGGGGACGATCGCCCGCCGCGAAGGGGATTTCGAGACCGCGGAGCGCCGGCTCTCGGCCTCGATCGTCTCGATCTGCTTGAGCTGGGCCTCTGTGATGTAGCCGGTTTGAACGAGGAAGGTCTTGAGCGGGTCGCGCGCGTTTCGGCGCCGGTCGCGGGTCGAGACCACGCGGCCTCCCTCGAAAAAGATCACCGCGACATCCGAGCCCGCCGTGAGCTTGAGCACTCCGGATTTTTGCTGGCAGCACAAGCGCTTTGGGACCTCGCGCGGAGGACCGCGCCGGAGCGTGGAATCGCGGCGACCCAGTCGAATCCCTACCTAACCTTCCTCGAGCGCCTCGCGCCGCCGCCCCCGTTCGCGATTTTCTTTCTCGTCGCGCTCTTCCTTTTCTTTTCGGGGTTGGGACAGATCCTCGGGCGGGCGCTCGCCACCCTCCACTGCTCAAACTGTCAGAAAGTGGTCTGCCGCCGCTGCGTCTACCGCATGCAGCAACGCGCCTTCTGCGACGGGTGTTTCGCCGCGGTCAAGGGACTGAAATCGATGGAGTTCACCCGGCTCCTCCTCACCGGGCGGGACCGGCGCGCCGCGCGGCGGAGAACCTTCTGGGAGACGGCGACGACGTTCCTACTTCCCGGCGCGGGGCAGATGCTCCGCGGCGCAAGCTTGAGCGGTTTCGTCGCGATCCTGATCATGGTACTGGCGGCGGTGCTCGTCGTCGGAAACGGCTCGCTCGTTCCATCGATCGACGTGCTGCCGCTCGATTCGGCGGGCTGGGCGAAGCGAATCCCGCTGACCCTGCTTTTCGCCCTCACCTACCTGCTCACCGTGACGCGCTACTACGCAAAGACCACGACCAAGGTACCGGGCATCGCGCACAGTCTCGGCCGCCCCTCGGGACGTCCGGCGCCCCGGGAGAAGGCCGAAGGAGGCGGGCTCTAGATGGCACTGCAAGGCAACCTCGACGATTTCAGCCTCCCTGAGATCTTGCAGCTGATCTCCGTCCAGCAAAAATCCGGAGTGCTCAAGCTCACGGCGGGCTCGGATGTCGCGGTGATCTTTTTCGAGGGAGGCCGCGTGGTCTCGACCCGCGACCGGCGCCGAAACGCGCGCGACCCGCTCAAGACCTTCCTCGTTCAAACCGGCTACATCACAGAGGCCCAGCTCAAGCAGATCGAGACGATCGAGGCCGAGAGCCGGCGCGAGCTGACCGACATTCTCCTGACCGGGAACTACGTCCCCGGGGATCAGCTTTCGGGCGCCTTGGAGAAGCAGATTCAGGACACGTTCCACCAGCTCCTGACCTGGAAGCAAGGCACCTACCACTTTTCAGGTGACGCCAAGACGGTGCCCAAGTTCGCCGTAAACGTCCGGTTGAACACCGAGGGGCTCCTCATGGAGTCCATGCGGCGGCTGGACGAGGCCGCCCGCTACAAGGAGGTTCTCTCCTCGCCGGCGATGGTCCTGCGTCCCAAAGCGCTCGCGGTTCCGCCGAAAGACATGACCGCGGAGGAGCGGCGCGTCCTTCCGCTGGTCGACGGCCTGCGTCCGCTCCGCGACATCGTCGCGCAATCGAAGCTCGTGGAATTCGAGGTCTACGAGGCGGCCCATCACCTGCTCGAGCTGGGCATCGTCGAAGTCTCCCTCGGCGCGGCACCGCCCAAAGTCACGCCGATCGCGAAGGATGAGGTCAAAGCGCCCCCTGCGCGGAGCATGTCGATCCCGGTCGCGATCTTTTTCCTCCTGCTCTCGATCGCGATAGGAAGGTGGGCCACGCCGGCGCTCTATGTCCGGGCGGAGCGCGCGAGGCCCGCTCCCGCGCTCTCCTCGAGCATCGACGATTCTCAGCGCCTGGCGCTCGCGCTCGAGGTCTACCACTCCATCCGGGGTGAGTACCCGACGGAGCTGCGGGCGTTGTCTCGCGAAGGCTACCTCCCGCCCGCGGCCGTTTCCTTCTTCTACAGCCGCTTCGACTACCACAGCGACGGGACCACCTACTCCAAGACGGCCCGCTAGAACCTCGATCTCACGGATCCGCGGCGAGCAGCTCGTCCGCGGCCTGGATCGCCTGTTCCGGTCCGATCGAGCGAAGGCATCCGTACCCGATCGGGCATGTTCGCCGGAAGCACGGGGAGCATGGGTAGGCCGCATAGAGATTCCGCACCCAGGGGGCGTCCGCGGCGCTCCAGACGGGGCTCGTCGAACCGAACACCGCGACGGTAGGCCTCCCGAGCGCGGCCCCGAGATGCATGACACCCGAATCGTTCGACACGACGAGTCTCGCCCCGCCCAGGAGACCCGTGAGGGCGGAGAGATTCGTGGCGCGGGTCAGATTTCGAACGAAGCCCCCCGCCATCCGCTCCGTCTCCGCCGCCGCCGCCACGTCCTCCTGTGTGCCGACGAGGATCGACGTCAGGCCGAACCGGGTCGCGAGATGCGTCGCGACCGCGGCGAAGCGCTCCGGATTCCACCGCTTCGCGGGACCGTAGCTGGCGCCCGGCGCGAGCACGGCGTAGGAAGCGCCGGCGAGCCCGACACCTTGGAGCAGCTCCCCCGCGGTCCTGAGCTCCTCTGGAAGCGCGGTCAGCCGCGGCACCGCCGCGCCGACCAGGAGCCCGGCCGCGCGCCCGAGCGCGGCGTACTCTTCGACACGGGGCCCCGTGCGCGATGGGCCGGACCGCGGAACGCGCCGAGTGAGCAGCGCGCCGCGAAGCTCGGCCGCGTACCCGATCCGCTCCGGGATCAAGGCGACCGCGGCGAGGATCGCCGACGAGAGAGAGTCGGTCAGGAGGAGTGCCGTGCCCGGGCGGGCGCGCCTCAGCGCACCCGCCGCGGCGAAGCGGCGCGCGCGGGACCAGGGGATGAACTCGGCCGAAGGAAACCGAGGCGTAAGGAGCGGCCCGAAGCCGGCGGGACCGACAAGGATCGCGCGCCGCGAGGGGTTGCCCGCGGCCGCGGAGACGACGGGAAGGGCCTGGATCAGGTCGCCCAGCCAGTTGGGGAGGCGGACCAGGATCGGACGCGGGGGCAAAGCCGACGAGGACACGGGAACCTTGCCCCCGTCTAGGGGATGACCCCCAGCTCGCGACCGACTTCCCCCAGGATGGAGAGCGCGCGGTCCAGATCCTCTTGGGAGTGGGTCGCGGTCACGATGGTGCGCAGGCGTGCCTTCCCCTTCGCGACGGTGGGATAGCCGATGCCCTGGGCGAAGACGCCGCGCGCGAAGAGCTGGTCGGAGAAACGCATCGCCAGCTCCGCCTCCCCGACGATGATCGGCGTGATCGGGGTCTCACTCGAGCCCGTGTCGAAGCGGAGACGCTGGAGACCCTCCTTGAAGCGCTTCGTGTTCGACCAGAGCCGTTCGATCCGCTCCGGCTCCTGCTCGAGCACGTCGATCGCCGCAAGGCAGGCCGCCGCGACGGCGGGCGGGTGTGATGTGCTGAAGAGAAACGGCCTGGCGCGATGGTAGAGATACTCGATCAGGCTCTTCGAGCCGCAAACATAGCCGCCCAGGACTCCCATCGCCTTGGAGAGCGTGCCGACTTGAACGTCGACCTGTCCGTGGAGGTCGTAGTGATCCACCGTGCCGCGGCCCGCGCGGCCCAGGACGCCGCTCGCATGCGCGTCGTCGATCATCATGATCGCCCCCTGCGATCGCGCGAGCGCGGCGATTTGAGGCAGGGGTGCGATATCGCCGTCCATGCTGAAGACGCCGTCCGTGATGACGAGGCGGCGCTTCACATCCTTGGTCTCGTCCAGGACGCGGGCGAGCCCCGTAACGTCCCGATGTGGGAAGACCCGGATCTCGGCGCGGCTGAGCCTTGCCCCGTCGATGATGCTCGCGTGGTTGAGCTCGTCCGAGATGATCAGGTCTCCCTTCCCGAGAAGCGAGGAGACCGTCCCCGCGTTCGCCGCGAAGCCGCTCTGGAACACGACCGCGGCCTCGGTCTTCTTGAAGGCGGCGATACGCCGCTCCAGCTCCAGATGGAGCGCCATCGTGCCCGCGATCGTCCGAACCGAGCCCGGGCCCACGCCGAGCGAGCGGACGGCCTGGACGGCCGCCTCCTTGAGCTTCGGATGGGTCGTCAGCCCGAGATAGTTGTTCGAGGAGAGATTGATGACCTCGCGTCCGTCGAACCGCGCCCGCGGAAGCTGCTCCCCTTCGAGCACGCGGAGCGTCCGGTACAGACCGTCGCGCTTCAGCTGAGCGATCGCGTCTTCCAGGTAATGGAGCGGGCTTTCGGTGGCGGGTGATGCGGTCACGGATGGTCCCGCCTCAGAACGATCTTCCCCGCCTTCCCGGAGCGCTGGAGGCTCACAGCCTCCTCGAAGTCGGACCAGCCGAGAACGTGCGTGATCACGGGACTCACGTCGAGCTTGCCGCTCAGGAGCAACGCCTCCATGCGATACCACGTATCGAAGATGAGCCTGCCGTTGATTCCCTGCACCAAGGCCCCCCGGAAAATCACTTCCTTGGCTACGTCGATCTCGAGCGGCTTGGATGGAATGCCGAGCAGCGAAACGCGCCCGCCGTTCGCGAGCGCTTCGAAGCCGGCGCGGAACGCGTCGGGGTGCCCCGACATCTCGAGCATGCCATCCACGCCTCGGCCCTGGGTCTTCTCGAGAATGCGCTGTACGATCGCATCCCGCTCGACGTTCAAGACCAGGTCCGCGCCCATTCGCTCGGCGAGTTCCAGCCTCAAGGGATTCTTGTCGACCGCCGCGACCCAGGACGCTCCCGATGCCTTGAGCACCCCTACGGCGAAACAGCCGATGGGTCCGCATCCAAAGACCGCGAACCGAAGACCGGCGACCGGGCCGGCAAGCGCGGTGTGAACCGCGTTTCCCAAGGGGTCGTGAACCGCCGCGATCTCCTCGGGTATGTCGGGGTGGAGCTTCCACACGTTCTTTTCGGGCAGGACGACGAAATCAGCGAACGCGCCCTGTCGATCGACACCCAGGATCTCGACCTTTTCGCAGAGATGCTGAAGCCCGCGGCGGCAGGCGTAGCAGAGACCGCAGTACACGTGGGTTTCCCCCGTGACGCGATCTCCCGGCTTCACGGACTTAACCTCATTCCCGACCCAGTCCACGATCCCGGTGAACTCGTGGCCGAAAACGAGCGGTGGCTTGATCCGAGAGGCGGCCCAACGGTCCCAGTTCACGATGTGGAGATCGGTGCCGCAGATCGCGAACGCGGTCACGCGAATGCGGATATCGGCCGGACCGCCGGCGGGTAGCGGAGCCTGAACGCGCCACAGTCCGGGCTCCGGCTTCGTCTTCTCGATGGCCCACATTCGGTCGAGCGTCACTTGGGTCCGTGTGGCGGTCTCGAGGCTCACAGGGTCACTCCTCTCCCTGAGCGCATGGTGAAAGATCCGGCTGGATTATGGGAGAGGAGTGCCCGGAATCAAGCCCTTTCACCTCCGGCGCGGAGTCGCGCTAGTACCCTCGGGCGCGGTCGATCTGGTTATGGAGCGGCTCCCCAGCGCGGAACCGACGCCAGTTTTCCGCGAAGTCGCGCGCCAAAGGCGGAATCGTGCTCACCCCCGCGATGTGGGGCGTGATCCAGACATCGTCCCTGCCCCGGAGCGGATGATCCGCCGGCAGGGGCTCCTCGCGGAAGACATCCAGGATCGCCGTTCGCGGCTTGCCACGGCCGAGCGCGCGGAGCAACGCAGCCTCCTCCACGGTGCCCCCGCGCGAGACGTTGATGAACGTGGAGCCTGCCTTCATGGACGCGAAGCGCTCCGCGCTCCAAAACGCCTCGGTCTCGGGGGTGAGCGGGAGAAGGCTCACGACCACGTCCGCCCAACCGAGAAGGTCGGGGAGATCCCGTGCCCCCTCCTTGACCCCCTCTACAGAGGGCCGCTGGTTCTTCCCCCCGCCGCGCCGGACCCCGGCGACGTGCATCTGGAATGCCTTGGCCGTGGCGGCGATCTCGAGACCGATCGCGCCCATGCCGACGACGAGAAGGTTCTTCCCCGCGAGCGACTCCGGCGTCCAACGCTTCCAGGTCCGTTCCGCCATCTGCCGCAACGTCTCGTCCACGCGAAGCGCCCGTGCGAGCAGGTAGCCGAAAACATGCTGCGCGATCCGTTGTGGAAAATCGCCGACCGTGCGCGTGAGGATCACTTCCCCCGTCCACTCCGGACGGAGAAACCAATTCTCCACGCCGGCCCACCCGCTCTGGATCCAGCCGAGCTTGGGGAGCCGGAGGGGAGATTCCGGAGGAGCCCCGGCGCAGAACCAGACGGTCGACTGCTCGAAACCGCGGGCGTCGAGCCTGCACCACGGGAACGGCTCGTCGATCTCCTCCTCGATCGCGCGGGCAAGGCCCTCGGGATCGGAGCTCGTGATGAGGACGCGGTCGCTCACGCGCGCGACACCGCGGTGCTCCTCCCGCCGTTTGCCCGGTCGAGCACGCCTGCGAGAACCTGAAACGCCCGATCCGGCTCGAGCCGTCGCATGCACGCGTGGTGACCCAGCGGGCAGCGGGACCGTCCGTGCACGCCGCAGGGACGGCACCCAAGCTCGATCTCCGCAACGTCGTCCAGGGGGCCCTGTCGCGCGAATCCGAATTGGGGCACGGTTCCCCCGAAGACCCCGACGACCGGGATACCCACGGCGGGCCCTAGGTGGAGCACCGCGGAATCGTTGGACACGACCGCGCGCGCGTGGGCCGCGACGGCGGCAAGCTCGCGAAAGGGCAGCGTGAGCGCCATCCCCCGCCCCGAGAGGAGCGGCGCAAGCTCGGCCGCCGCCCGCTCTCCCGGTGATACGGCATAAAGCGACGTCAAGCCGCGCTCCCGCTCGATCCGATCCGCGAGCGCCACGAAATGGCTTGCGGGCCATCGCTTGGTTTCCCACCGCGCCCCCACTCCCATCAGGACGAATCCGCCCGGGAGCGCGCCCCCCGCCTTCGCGGCTCCACGCTCGAGCTCCCGATCCGAAAGCGCGCGGCGAAGCCACGGATCCGATGCGCCCGCCGGGTCGAGACCGCAGAGCCCGCGATACGTCCGAAGGAGCGGCGGAACCGGGGCGGGCCTGAGCCAGCGCGCGTACACCATGAGCCGCCGTCGGAGGGCGTACTTCGGAGGCAGTCGATGCTTTACATTGGGAAAGCCCGCCAGGATTCGGGAAGAGCGCCAATTCTGATGGAGATCGAGAATCTCCTCGACGCCGTCCCCGCGCATGGCCTGGATCATATCGCGGAGCGATCCCGAGACGCACGACGTCGCCGACGGCTGTGCGCCGTGGCGCTCGCGGACCGCATAGACACGATCCACGTGCGGATGTCCGCGGAGGAGGTCCGCGTATCGCTCCTTGGTCACGAAGAGGACGCGGCGGCTGGAATCCTCCTCCTTCAAGTATCCGGGAACATGCGCGGCGAGGAGCACGTCGCCCAGCGAGGAGAACCGGACGACCGCCGCGGCGCGGCGGTGGGGCACGCGCTAACCCGCCTGGTCCGCTGCGAGCGCGCCAGGAAGGGGGGTGAGAGCGCCCAACGCCTCGCTCTCGGCCAGCCGGAACTGCAGGCGGTGCAGCTTCTGATAGAGGCCGGGGCGCCTCACCAGCTCTGTGTGGGTTCCGGTCTCTACGATCCGCCCCTGGTCCAGGACGAGGATTCGATCCGCGCGCTGGATGGTCGAGAGGCGGTGCGCGATGACGAAGACGGTGCGTCCCTGGAAGAGGACCTCGAGAGCTTCCTGAACCAGAAGCTCCGATTCGGAGTCCAGATTCGAGGTTGCTTCGTCGAGAAGGAGGAGCGCGGGATCCTTGAAGATCGCGCGCGCGATCGCGATCCGCTGGCGCTCTCCCCCCGAAAGGCGCAGCCCTCGATCGCCGACCTTCGTGCCGTACCCCGCCGTCATCTCGCGGATGAAGTGATCGGCGTTCGCCGCGAGCGCGGCGCGGCGGACCGCCTCCGGATCCGCGTCGACCACGCCGTAGGCGATATTGCGCTCCACCGTGTCGTTGAACAGCAAAGGGTCCTGCGTGACGATGCCCATCATCCGACGGAGGGATCCCACGTCGTAGTCCGTCAGCTCGTGACCGTCGAGGAGGATTCGACCCTCCGTGGGATCGTAGAAACGCGCGACGAGGTCCACCAGGGTCGATTTGCCGGCGCCGCTGGGCCCGACGAGCGCCACCACCTCCCCGGCCTCGACCGAGAAGGACACGTCGCGCAGTACCTCGGGCCCATTCCCATAGCGGAAGCAAACCCGGTCGAATTCGATCCCGTGCTGGATGGTCGACACGGGGCGGGCGCCGGGGCGGCTCACGATGGCCGGCTTGGTGTCGAGAATCCGAAATATGCGAACCGCGGCCGCGAGCCCCTCTTGGAGCGTCGCGTTCACGTTGCTGAGCGACTTCAGCGGGCTCATCAGCTGGAGCATCGCAAAGAGGAAAATGAAGAACTGCTGCGGCTCGAGCGCGTGCTGGAACAGGATCTCGTGTCCCCCGTACCAGAGAACGCAGGTTGCGGCGACCACCCCGAGGTATTCCGAAACCGGGCCCGCCATCGCCCCGAGCCGCCGCTGCTTGACGAACGCCCGAAAGTAGTCACGCGCGGCATCGGCGAACCGGCGTTTTTCGAACTCCTCCATCGAGAACGCCTTGACCACCCGGATCCCGGTCAGCGTCTCGGCCAGGATCGAGTTCAGGTCCGCCATCCTCTCCTGTGTGATCGTGCTCCGTTTCCGAAGCTTTTTCCCGAGCCAGACGATGAGGAACAGGGAAGGCGGAATCACGATGAGGGAGAGCAGCGCAAGTCGCCACGAGGTCCAGAAGATCCAGAACATACAGACAAGGAGAAGAAGCGCGCTCTTGATCAGATTGCTGAATCCGGCGGCGAGCGCACCGCGCACGAGGGCAATGTCATTCGTGAGGCGGGAGAGAAGCCCACCGGTGCGTCGCGTGTGGAAGAACGAGAGCGACAGATCGTGCAGATGGGCATAGAGCTGATTTCGCAGATCGCGCACCACCGCCTGCTCCACCCAGACCGTCAGCACGCTCTGCAGGTAATCGAAGAGGTTTTTGAGCAAGAACACCACCAGGAGCGCCAGGCAGATCCGTGTCAGGGAGCGAAGCGGATCCCCAGTCAAAAAGAAATGCTCGAACCAGGTACGAAGCGACTGCTTCCACGCCGTGAGGCGCAAGGCAAGGCCGCTCCGCGTCCGTTCCAGCGACCGGCGCCGCGTCCGAGGTCCCTGGGCTCACGGTCGCGGAGGGGACGGAACGTGGCGTGAAGAGAATCTTCACGAAAGGGGAGATCATGCCGATTGTAACGCCGCTCGAGAACGCGAAGCCCGCCATGAGGAGCGCCGTGAGGATCAGCCTGCCGCGATACGGCCTCAGGTAGCGGAGCAGGCGAATCGAGGTGGTTTCGGAATTCATGGGCGGGCCGGGGTGGCGCGCATCCTACGCTGCGGGATCGGTTGGATCCGACCCAATCCGATCCAGCCAGTCGAAGTTGCGCACGAACGCTTCGTTGAAGTCGTAACCGCGGGCGAAATCGCTCAGCTTGTCCTTCTCGGTTTTGCCCAGGAGACCCTCGTCCACCAACTGGAAGACAATGGCGCCGAAATCTTCCGTCCGCATGATGCCCCACTGCTCGAAGACCGTCTTGGCCATCGGACCGAACCGCTCCAGCGCGAGGCGCCGGATCCCTTCCAGAAGCTCCTCGCCCGAGACGTGGCGGATTTCTCCCAGGGTCTGGACGGTGAAGTGAACCGCGTCAAGCGTGAACCGATACGCGTTGGCGCGGTAGCGCCCGTGCTTGTGCTCCAGATCCAGAAGCGCGCTCTCAAGATCGGCCGCCATATCAACGCACGTCCCGACGGGTGAGCATGGTGTCGTTTCGAAATCGCTCGAGGGGCTTGTGATGGTCGACATTGTAATGCAGCCCCCGGCTTTCCTTGCGCCTCAGCGCGCAGGCCACCATGAGGTCGGCGACGAGCCCGATGTTCCTAAGCTCGACCAGGTCGCTGTCGAGCCGGTAGCGCCAGTAGTCCCGCTCGATCTGGTCGCGCAGGACGCCGACCATCGTGGCCGCGCGCATCAGCCGTTCGTCGCTCCGGACGATGCCCATATAGTCCCATAGCACCCGGCGAAGCGCATCCCAATTATGGTCGAATATCACCTGCTCTTTCGGAGCGATGGCGCCGTTCGTGCGCCAGGCGGGGAGCTTGGGCGGCCGGGCCCGCCCCTCCTCCAGCAGCTGTTCCAAAACGGCGCGTCCCGCTCGCCGCGCGAACACAAGCGCTTCGAGCAGCGAGTTCGAGGCAAGCCGGTTCGCGCCGTGAACCCCGGTGCACGCGACCTCCCCGCACGCGTACAGCGCCGGGATCGCGGTGCGTCCGTCCAAATCGGTCACGACGCCCCCGCAGATGTAATGCGCCGCGGGAACGACCGGGATGGGCTCGTGGAAGACGTCGTACCCGAAGGCACGCACGCGGCTCGTGATGTTCGGAAACCGCTTCTCGAGGAGCCGTCTCCCCAGACGCGCCATGTCGAGCAGGACGAACTTGTCGCCTCGGCGCTTCATCTCGGCGTCGATCGCCCGCGCCACGATATCGCGCGGAGCCAGGTCACGGAGCCGATGATAGCGATGCATGAAGGGCTTACCGTCCGTGGTGAGAAGTCGCGCCCCTTCGCCGCGGACCGCCTCGGAGATCAAGAACGATTTGGCCTCCGGGTGGAAGAGGCACGTGGGGTGGAACTGAATGAACTCGAGGTTCGCGACCGGAGCCCCCGCCCGAAAGGCCGCCGCCAAACCATCTCCCGTCGCGATGTCGGGATTCGTGGTGTAGAGGTACGCCTTCCCCGCGCCTCCGGTCGCGAGCACCGTGCAGCGCGCGGCGCACGCGCGGATTTTCCCGGTGGCCCGATGAAGCACGTAGGCCCCCCACACGCGGTCCCGCGCGGCCGGGACCTTTTTCCCCGTCAGGTGCTTCGATTCGAGAATCAGGTCGACCATGATGTGATCCTCGAGAATCGAAATCTTAGGGTGCTTTTGCGCGAGACGCAGGAGTGTCGTTTCAATCGCGCGCCCGGTGCGGTCCTTCGCGTGCACGATGCGCCGGCGCGAGTGCCCGCCTTCCCGGCCGAGAGCGAGCGTGCCCGGGGCTTTCGGATCGCGATCGAATCGGACTCCGAGCGAGACCAAGTGCGCGATCTCCCCCGAGCCCTCCTCGACGACCACCCGAACCGATTCCGGATCGCAGAGCCCGGCCCCGCAAATGAGCGTGTCCCGCTCGTGGAGGTCGGGTCGATCGTCCTCTCCAAGCACGGCCGCGATGCCGCCTTGCGCGTAGTTCGTGTTGGATTCGTGCCCCTCACGCTTCGTGACGATGAGCACGCGCGCGAAACGTGCCGCGTGAAGGGCGACGGAGAGCCCCGCGATCCCGCTCCCGACCACCAGGACGTCGCTTTCCAGCTCGTTGGACGATCGCCTCATCGCTCGCTCGCTAGGGGAACCATGGAGCTTAAACGATCCGTGCGACCCTCGCTACCGCGGCGCGGAGCGGACCGAGCGCATCCTCGACGGGATCCAGCGGACCGATTGTGGTCCGAATGACGCGCACGGGCAAATCGACGCGAAGCTCGGGCGGCCAGCGAGGCTCGTCTTTCTCCGTGATCCAAATCTCCTCCGCACCCTCGCGGTGCGCGCGCCCGGCCGATGCCGTGAGCGAGGCTCGGGTCCAGCGGGCGTGATCGGGATAGACCGCGTGGAGGCGAACGTCCGCCCCCGCGGCGCGAACAAAGCGCTCCAGCCGGCTGGGCGCGCCGATTCCGGAGACGAGTGCGATCGGTGCTCCAGGTCGCAGGCGCTCCCCCGCCGCGGGTTCGCCGACCGGCGTGAGGCACCGAAGGACGCGGGTAAACCGAAGCGAGGGAACCCCGGGCGCGAGCCGGGCGGCCCATGCCAAGGTCGCGTCCGGAACCTGATCGTGCGGGTCCTCGAGCAGGAAAACGATCCGAGAGGCTTCGCGGAGCGTCGAGGGGGGCCGCCGGAGCGGTCCCGCCGGCAGAAGCTCGCCGTTCCCGGCGGGAAGCCGCGGGTCTAGGACCACCCAAAGCTCGTCCCAACATAGCCGGTCCTGCTCCCAGCCGTCGTCCAGGACCAGAACGCTGGCGCCATAGCCGCTACGGAGCGCGCGGGCCGCCCTCAAGCGGTCCGGGTCCGTGGCTACGACCGCCTTCCGGGGCAGCGCCAAGCGGTGCGCGATCGCTTCATCGCCGTAACGTCCCGTGGACTGCAAGAGTGGGTACCCCGCGAAATCGGGCACGACGCCTCCCTGGCGGGACGGGGTCCCCGCGCCGTGGCCGCGCAAGATGATCGCCGCGCCCGCGCCGGCTTCTGTCGCCTCGAGGGCGAGCCACCGGGCGAGGCTGCTCTTGCCCGCGCCCCCCACCGTCACGTTGCCGAGCGCCA
Source organism: Candidatus Eiseniibacteriota bacterium (assembly GCA_005893265.1). Classification (GTDB taxonomy): domain Bacteria; phylum Eisenbacteria; class RBG-16-71-46; order SZUA-252; family SZUA-252; genus WS-7. The sequence continues at coordinate 15,533 of VBOX01000071.1, forward strand.
TCACATGGCACCCCTCCAGCTTTCGGCGCCGGGCGGCCGCACGTCGGCGCGAGAAGGCTGAGCCCCATGCGTAGCCGAGGGAAAGCGGGAGGAGCACCTTGGTCCACGGCAAGGCGGCGGGTTCCCCCGACCACGACCGCTCGAAGAGCCCCGCGATCCCTCTCATGACGTCGCGCCTCAAGGCGCGAGCCCGAAGCGCCCGAGCGCCTCGAGCGAGAGCGCGGCGGATCGGGACGCAACCTCCGCCGCCCGCACCGCGCCCTCCCCCATGCGGCGCATGGTTTCCGGAGTGTCCAGCAAGGCGCGAACGGCCTCGCTCGCCTCCGCGGCATCCTTCACCTCAAGGATCGCACGCTCGCGAGCGAGCGCCTCGACGCCTTCTTGGACCGCGTCCGAGTAGGGTCCCACGACCACCGCGCACCCGCGCGCGGCCGGCTCGAGCACGTTGTGCCCTCCGTACGGGGCGAACGTTCCCCCGACGATCGCGATCCCGGCCGATTCGTAGGCGAGCGGGAGCTCGCCCAGGGTCGCAAGGACCCCCACCCGGGGCGGAGGAGCGGACTTGAGCCGGGCGACCCAGGCGGAGAAGTCCTCTCGTCCGCGGTCTTCCTCGCGGCGGATCGAGATCGGTACGGCGGAAGCCCCGAGCGCGGCAAGCACGCGTTCGGTACCGTCCTTGTGACGCGGCGCCACGACGAGGGCTCGGGCGTCGGGGCGGGCCAGGCTCCGCGCCAGCCCGACCGCGACCTCCTCCTCACCCGGTCTCAAGCTTCCGAACACGACGGTAGGTCTTTCGGCCGGGTCGCGCGGCGCGCCTGCTTGCGGCGGCTCGGCCTTGAGATCGCCCGTCACCGCGATCCGCGAGGGAGGCACGCCCAGCGAGCGGAACCGTTCGGCGTGACGCTCCGATTGGGCGAGCACCCAGACTCCATCCCCGAAAAGGGCCCGTCCCGCTAGACCCCATCGCAGGAGACGCCGGCGGGTACGGTCGGAGACCGCGGCGCTGACGAAAACGACGGCGACCGATCGGCGGCGCGATTCCAAGATCATATGCGGCCAAATCTCCGTTTCCACGATGTCGAGACGCCGCGGCGCGGCGCTCGCCAGAAAAGAGCGAACGAGCTGCGGCAGGTCGAGGGGCGCGATCCTGGCGATCACCCGATCTCCCAGGTCGCGGCGCGCGCGGGCGAGCCCCCGCTGGGTCCGCGTCGTGAGAAGGAGGGGACCCCGCTGCCCCGCGCCGAGGAGCGCCGTGACCCAGGCGCGCGCGGCCACCACCTCCCCCATCGAGGCGGCGTGGATCCAGACGCGTCCCGCGGCGCCGGCGAGATCCTCGCTCGCGCCAGTGAGGGCCGACCGCCAGGTGCTCTCCGGGCCGCCGAAGCCGCGGATGAGCGGGGCCGCGGCCCCGGCCAGCATCGCCGCGCTCCGGTACGCAAGGAGACCGAGCGGCATCAGGCCGCTCCACCCGATCCGACGAACTCGATCAGGGCCGCGGCGGCACGATCGGCCGCCCCGGGCCCACCCAGCCGTTCGGAGATCCGTGCGAACGCCCGGAGCTGCGCGTCGCGCGCGGCCGGGTCGGTCAGGAGCTTCGCCAGCTCGGCCGCCACACGAGGCCCCGTCGCGTTCCGCTGGATCAGCTCCGGCGCCGCCCGCGTCCCCGCGACAAGGTTCGCGAGCCCGATGGAAGGAACCTTCACGAGGCGCTTGGCGATTTCGTAGTTGACCCATCCGGTCTTGTACACGATCACCTGGGGCACGCCCAGGGCCGCCGTCTCGAGCGTCGCGGTGCCCGACGCGACCACCGCGACATCCGCCCCACGAACCAGCTCCTTCGCATCGCCGCGCCAATGGTGCGGCATCAGGATATCCCAGAGGGCGCGGATCTCCGGAGTGCGGAGCGCGGCCGTCACCTGGCCCGCGTCGCTCACCGCCGCCCGCACCCGGCCGCCCAGCTGCGCGATGACGCGGGCCGCCCCGTCGAGCATCGGAGCCAGATGCCGGCGCACTTCATCACGCCTGCTCCCCGGGAGAAGCGCCAGCAGTTGCTCCCTGGGATCGAGCCCGAGCATCTCTTTCACCTCGGCCCGGCGCTCGGGCTGGGGATGGAGCGCGCCCGCGGGATGCCCGACCCACCGCGCGGCGGCCCCTCCCTCCTCGAGGAGCGCCGATTCGAAGTCGAACAGGAGCAGCGTGAGATCGACGTCCTCGCGCAGCCGGCGGATTCTTCCGCGACCCCACGCCCAGATCTGAGGGCAGACGTAGTAGACCACGCGATTCCCCATGCGTTTCGCGGCACGCGCGAGCGCAAGGTGAAGCCCGGGCGAATCGATCGGGATGAAGACGGCGTCCGGGTGGGCGGCCAGGAGACGGAGGAGCCCGCGGCGGGCGTTGTGGATCTCGGGAAGGCGGCCGAGAACGGAGGCAAAGCCCATAACGGCGATCGATTCCATGGACGCGATCGTTTCGAGCCCGGCCTCGCGGAGCATGGGCCCGCCGATTCCCTTAGCCTGGAACGACACGCCCCGCGCACGGAGGGCGGCCAAGAGGTCGGCCCCGAGGCGGTCCCCGGAGGGCTCGCCCGCGGACACGATGAGAAGCGGGAACTTCAGACGGGCAGATCCAGCGGCATGTTCCGTACCGCCTGGGCCCGCACTTCCTCCGCGACCCCGAGCGCTCGGAGCGCGACCTCGGTCTCGTCCCAGGAGCCCTCCGGCTCGCGCGCCATCGCGAGGAAGTGCATGAGCTCCGACTCGAGCGGGTCGCGCGCCTCGACGCGGACCTCGAGCGGCCGGATGCGGCGGAACAGGTCCTCGGGCGCGTTGGGATCCGGGGGCTTCAGCTCATACGCCTCGACGCTCCGGTTCAAGCAATCGACCGAAACGTATTCGTTCGCCTCGAAGAAGCGGATCTTGCGCACTTTCTCGCGCGACACCCGACTCGCCGTCAGGTTCGCCACGCACCCGCTCGCGAAGGTGAGGCGCGCGTTCGCGATATCGATTCGCGGGGTCAGGACCGGCACGCCGACCGCACGCACCTCAGTTACGTCGGACCGCGTGATCCAGAGCGCGAGGTCCAGGTCGTGGATCATGAGGTCGAGGATCACGTCGACGTCGATCCCCCGGGGCACGATCGGAGCCAGTCGATGTGCCTCGATGAATCGCGGCGCCCTGAGGTGCGGCCGGACGGCCTGGACCGCGGGATTGAAGCGCTCGACCTGTCCCACGAAGAGCGCGCGCTTCTGCGCGCGAGCGGCGGCGAGCATCGCGGCGCCCTGCTCCGCGGTCTGGGCCATCGGTTTCTCCACGAGGACGTGGAGCCCGCGCGAGAGGCAGTAGAGCGCGAGGTCGGCGTGCCGCGGCGTGGGCGCCGCGATGGACACCACGTCGACGCGGTCCGCCAGCTCCTCCAGGGTCCCGAACGACTCGAGGCCCAGCTCTCGTTCGGCGCGCTCCCGCGCGACCGGATCGGGATCGAATCCCCCTACGAGCGTGGCCCCCTCGATCTTGGCCCAGGCGCGCACGTGATGGCTGCCGAGGTGTCCGACCCCGACCACCCCCACGCGGAGCCGGCTCACCGCACGATGCCTCGCTCCGAGCTGCGTACGAACTCGATGAATTCGTGGATCTCGGGATAGGGCTTCAGGTCCCGCGCGATCCGCGAGAGCGCCTGGGACACGTTGAGCTGAGACCGGTAGAGGATGCGATACGCGCGCTTGAGCTCCAGGCGCACCTCGGCAGGGATGCCGCGGCGGTCCATTCCGACCGAATTGAGCCCGCACGCGCGGAGGGGATTGCCCGCCACTTTGACGAACGGCGGCACGTCTTGCGGCACGCGCGACGCGCCTCCCACGAACGCGTGGCATCCGATCGTGACGAATTGATGCACCGGGGTCATGCCGCCGATGATCGCGTAGTCGTCCACCCGCACGTGGCCGCCGAGATTCACGGCGTTCGCGAGGATGACGTGATTTCCGATGAGGCAATTATGGGCGATATGCGTGTAGGCCATGAGCAGGACGTGATCCCCGACGATCGTGGACTCTCGCTCCTCCGTCGCGGCATGGATCGTCGCGTACTCGCGCACGATCGTGTCGTGCCCGATGACGACTTCCGTCGGCGCGCCTCGAAACTTGAGGTCCTGAGGGATGTTGCCGATCACGGCCCCGTGATGCACCTGGCAGCGAGGCCCGATCGTGGTCCTGCCTTCGAGGATCACGTGGAGCCCCACCTGCGTCCCTTCACCGAGCCGTACCCGCGGCCCGATGTAGGCGAACGGCCCGATCACAACGCCCGGGCTGAGTTCGGCCCCCTTGGCCACGATCGCCGTAGGATGGACCGCGGGCGGCGTGTCGTGCAGCTCGGGGAACGGAACGACCGCGCCCGGGACGCGCGCCCAGGTGCCGGTGAGCCCGTCCGCTTCAGGAATCGCGATCGACAATGCTTGAGAGAAGCTCTGCTTCCGCGACGAGGTCTCCATCGACGTAGGCCTTCCCCTCCATCTTGCAGATCCGTGATTTCAGGCGAAGGAGCTTCAGCTCAAATCGGAGCTGGTCACCGGGCCGGACCGGTTTCCGGAATTTGGCCCGGTCGATTCCGATGAAGTAGACCAGCTTCTCCTTCGGTTGGTACGACGAGTTTAAGAGCAGAACCCCGCCGCATTGCGCCATCGCCTCGATAATGAGCACCGCGGGCATGATGGGGTGGCCGGGGAAATGGCCCACGAAAAAGGGCTCGTTGATTGTGACGTTCTTGATCCCGACGACGCGGTTCTCCTCGAGGCTCAGGATCCGGTCGATGAGCAGGAAGGGATACCGGTGCGGCATGATCTTCATGATGGCGTTGATGTCGAGTTGGAGCGATTTGCGCGCGCCGGACGCGCCGCGGGCGCCGTTTCCCTTGCCGGCACGACCGGCCTTCTCGGGTCGCTCCGTCGCGGCCAGCCGCTGGACGAAACGCACGTTGGTCGCGTGACCGGACTTGATCGACACGAAATGTCCGAGCGCGGGCCGACCCAATAGATAGAGATCGCCGATGAAATCCAGGATCTTGTGGCGCACGAACTCATTGTCGAACCGGAGCGGCTCCTGGTTCAAGATCCCGGTCGGCTGGACCACCACGGCGTTCTGCAGGGTGCCGCCCAGGATCATTCCCCGCGCCCGGAGCGCGTCCACGTCGCGCTGGAGCACGAACGTGCGCGCCGGTGCGATCTCGCGGATGAAGACGTCGCGGTCGATGTCGTAGGTGGCGTGCTGGGTCCCCAAATAGGCATCATCGTATTCGATCGTGAACGTGATGCGCAGCCCGTCGTGTGGAAGCCCGACAAGCACCACTCCGTTTTCTTCATAGCGCACCGGCTCGCTCACGCGGAAGTAGCGCCGCGGGACGTGTTGGTCCACGAGCCCGGCCTCCTGGAACATGCGAACGTAGGGCGCGGCGCTGCCGTCGCGCGGCTCAGCGGGTTCCTTGGAGGTGAGAGCGATGACGAGGTTATCGATCTCGAGCCCCGCCGCTGCGGCGAGGATGTGCTCCACCGTGTGCACCTCGGCGTCGCCGCTCTTCAAGATCGTGCGCCGCATCTCCTCGGTGTCGGCGCAGGCGTACCGCGGCGAGACAGGGATCTCCGGCGCGCCGGGCAGGTCGAGCCGGACAAAACGAATTCCGGAATCGGCAGGAGCCGGGCGGAATTCCACCCGGCAGGGCTGCCCTGTGTGGAGACCGACCCCCTCGAACGAGATGGGTTTCGCGATCGTGCGCTGGTTGGGCGTGATCACCGCGGCTCTTTGGAACCCTCGAGCTCGTCCACGCGGCGTTTCAGCCGGCGCACCGTCTGGATGAGCTCGGGCAAATTCCGGATGCTCGCCTCGATGCGCTTCGCTTGCCGGAGCGGCATGGCTGGGTAGCCGAACATGCGCTCGCCGGCCTTGACCGACTTGGAGACGCCCGATTGGGCGCCGACGGACGCGCCGTCCCCGATCTCAATGTGCCCGACGATGCCGACCTGTCCCGCGAGCACCACGTGGTCTCCGAGCACGGTGCTGCCCGAAATGCCCACCTGAGCCACGATGATGCAGTTCTCGCCGACCTGGACGTTGTGAGCGATCTGCACCAGGTTGTCGATCTTGCTGCCCGCCCCGATACGGGTGGTTCCGGTCGTCGCTCGGTCGATGGTGACGTTGGCTCCGATCTCGACGTCGTCCTCGACGACCACGTTCCCGACCTGGGGAAGCTTGCGATACACGTCGCCGTCGCGGACGAACCCGAACCCGTCGCTTCCGACAACGGTCCCGGAGTGGACGATGACCCGGTCGCCGAGGACGCACTCCTCGCGAACCGTCACGTTCGGGTAGAGCAATATCTCGTCCCCGAGCCGTGCGCGCGCACCGACGTAGCAGCCCGCGTGCACGATCGCGCGCGCGCCGATGGAGGCGCCGCGCTCGATCACCACGTACGGGCCGATCGACGCGTCCTGGGCGACATAGGCTTCTTCCGAGACCACCGCGGTCGGATGCACGCCGGCGCACGGACGCTCGGCCTCGCCGGCGAAGAGACGAATCGCCTTGAGGAAGGCGAGGTAGGGATTTGGATTCTGGATCAGCGGCTTTCCGATGCTCCGGTGGTTCTCCGAAACGATGATCGCGGAAGCCTGGGTTTGATCGAGATAGGATTCATACCGCGGATTCGCCAGAAACGTCAGGTCACCCTCGCGGGCTTCGCGAATGCCGGCCACGCCCGTAATCTCGACGGAGCCATCGCCGACGACCGTGCCGTCGATCGCCTTCGCGACCGCCTCCAGCGTGACCTTCATGGTTACTCCCCTTGAATCGGTTCGCGCCCCGCTTCGGGGACCCGCTACTGCGATCCACCCGAAGTGGCTGGAGCCGCGGTCGGCACTCCGCCCGAATCTTCCTTCCGGAGCTGGTCCAGAACCCGATCCGTGAGATCGAGCGACTTGTCGCCGAAGATGATGTTGCCGTCCGCCGCGTCCAAGATGATCGAGTAGCCTTCACCCGAACCAATGGTCGAAACTATCTTGTGCACGCGATCGACGATTGGTTTCAGATACTGCTCGTTCAGCTTCGAAACAGAGCCCTGGGGACCCCAGTTCTTTTGAACGAAGGCGTCGTAGTCGGCGATCTTTTTCTGTAGGGCCTGGTTTTGCTCGTCGCGCTTTGCCTCACTCAGCATCGGGCCCTGTGAGTCGAGCTTGCGTTGAAGATCGTCGATCTCGACCTTTTTTTCCTTCGCGGTCTTGGTGAGCTCCTGAACCTCCCGGTTGAACGACTTCTGGGCCTCTTGCGTGCCCGCATACTCGGCAAAGATGCGCTCGGAGTCAATGAAGCCGATTTTCAGATCCGCCGCCACAGCGGGGCGCGAAACAGTCAGGCAAAGTACAGAGACGGCCCAGACTACCGTACCCCATGACCGCTGTCGAGTCATATGCTAATCCCTCCTGCTAAAACGTGTTACCCAACTGGAAATGAGGCTCCCAACGGGCCCCATCCTCGCGGTCCAGACCGTAGCCCACATCGAAGCCGATCCTTCCTAAGGCAGGTACCTCGAGACGAACCCCGAAGCCGATGGATTTCCTAAGATCACCAAGGTCCAAATCCCGCGTCGAGTTCCAGGTATTCCCGGCCTCGAAGAAGAACAGCCCGTGGAGTGGGTCCGCTATTGGAAATTGAAGCTCGCTGGTCACCACGAGCATCGTCTTGCCCCCCGGGTAACGGTCCAGGACATCGCCCGTTAGCGGGTTTCGGATCACGTTGGCCCGGGGAACGACGTAGTAATCCGGATAACCCCGTAGGTAATCGACGGTAGTCCCGCCGAGCCGGAAGCGCTCGTAGTCGGGGACCTGCCCTCCCCCGAGGAATCCGGTCTTCCCGCGGAGCATGAGCACAAAGGGACCGTCGAGGCGGGTGTAGGTCTTGTTCTCGAACGTCTCCTTGTAGAACGACTCCAAGCCGCCAAGGAGACCGGCCGCGACCTCATTGGTCAGCAGTATCTTCGATCCCCGCGACGGGTAGAACGGGTTATCGGTGCTGTTGCGGCTGAAGGTCAGGGTGACACTGCTCACGCGTCGCGGCCACTGGGTCGTGCGTAGGGTTTGTAGATTCGACGGCTCCCCGACCCGTGGAGCGATGAAATCGCTGAGCGTCACGTCGCGGAGATCGTACGAGATGATGCCGCGGGTATAGTCCGGCCAGCGGAGCGGGCGCCCGAGGCGTATCCCGCCGCCGACATCCTTTCGCCGATAGAAATCGAGGTCGCGCCGCGTATTAAAAATATCGAAGCCGATGGAGAGCGGGGTGTCCCGGAACCACGGCTCCGTGAACGAGAGCTGCAGGTCGTTTCTCCTTCCACCACGCTCGAGGCGGATGTTGACGTTCTGACCGTTGCCGAAGAGATTGTTGTGCCCCAGCTCGACGAAGCCCGTCAGCCCCGACTGGCTGGAGTACCCGGCGCCCGCGCTCGCCGTGCCGGTCTGTTTCTCCTGCACCTTGAGCGTCAGGTTGATATCCGCGCTGTCCCCCGTGGGCTCGTAATCGACGTTCACGTCCTGGAAGAACCCGAGCCCAAAGATGTCGCGCTGGGTCCTCATGAGCGCGGAGCGCCGGAAGGTATCTCCGGGAAAGACGGTCGCCTCGCGCCGGATGACGTTTTCCTTGGTGCGCGTGTTTCCGACTATCTCCAGGCTGGCGACCCGGGAGCGCGAGCCTTCGGTGATCTGGAAGACCACGTCCACGGCGGAGTCGCGATCGGTCATCTTGGGCTCGATCGAGAGGAAGAGGTAACCCTGCTCCTGATACATCGTGTAGGCGTTTTCGAGGGTCTTCTGAATCTGCGCCTCGTTGTAGATCGCGCCGGGCTTCGGCACGGTCGATGCCGTGAGCGCCGGGGTCGGAACGGAGGTATTGCCGCTCCAGGAAATATCGCCAAACTGATACTGGGGGCCTTCGCGTAGGAACACGTGGAGAATGACCCCCGAACCCTCGGGGGTATCCGCCGGGACGATCGAGTCCACGTCCGCGTCCTTGTGCCCCCGGGTCCGCATGTAGAGTCTCAGCTTGGTTTCGTCCTTATCGCGCCGCTCCGGCTTGTAGGCTCCGCTTCGGAGAAAGCCCGGAGTCTTGCTTTCCATCGCCTTGGCGAGCGCCTCGGGCTTCATCGTCTGGTTCCCGTGGAAGACGATCCCCCGGACCTTCACCTTGGGCCCCTCCTGCACGTCGAAGACGACGCGCATGGCTCCCGCGCCGGACGGCTCTGTGCGCGTAACGACCCTGGCGTGCGCGTACCCCTCTTCGCCGTAGGCTGCCTCGATTTTTCGTGCGTCCAACTCGAGCGTCCCGGCGTCGAGGAGCTGTCCCTCGGCAACGGTGAGCTTGCCTTTGAGCGTTGAGGCTTCGATCTTCTTCGCGCCCCGGAAGACGATTTCCTTGACCCGCGGCCGCTCGGAAACGTGAATCGTGAGCGCGACGCCTCCGTCAGGCGTAGGCGCGTCGCTCACGGTGACGTCGGTGAATAACCCCGTGGCGAATAGCCGACGGACGCCGCTGCGAACTTCCTTCGGGTCATAGGGCTGACCGGGGGCGAGACCGAAGGTGCGGACCACAACCACGGAATCGACGTTGATGAAACCGGTGGCCGCGATGCTGCGAATGACGGCGCCCGGGCCGGAGCCTCCCGGAGCGGACATAGAGTCCGGGACCTGCGCGCTGGCGGGTGGAGCCGGGAGAGAATCGGGAGCTTCCGCGCGGGCACGCGGCGCCGATGCAAGGAGCAGAACCATCGCGGCCAGGATCGCGGCGGGGACGGCAAGACGCGAAACGCCGCCGGGGCGATTCCTCCCCGGCGGACATGGGTTCCGCTCGTTTCTGCGTGGAGCCTTCGTGGAATGCCTCAAGAGGCGAAAATCAATTCGTCACCCCGGCGGGAAACCAAGACGTCGCTGCCCTCCTTCAGCTGGCCGCGAAGCACGTGCTCCGAGAGCGGGTCCTCGATCAGCTTCTGGATGCTGCGTTTGAGCGGGCGCGCGCCCAACGCCTCATCGAAGCCCTTCTGGATGAGCAGATCCACCACCTCATCCTCGAAGTTCAGCGTGATCCCGTTTCCCTTCATGCGGTCCGCGACTTGGCCGAGCAGGATCTTGGTGATCGAGCCCATCTGCGGCCGGTCGAGCGAGTGGAACACGATCATCTCGTCGATCCGGTTCAAGTCGAGGTCATGATGAGGACGGTGTTCTTGAAATCCACTTTCCGGCGCAGGCTGTCGGTGAGCTGCCCGTCGTCCAAGACTTGGAGAAGGATGTTGAAGACGTCGGGGTGGGCCTTCTCGATCTCGTCGAGCAGGACGACCGAGTAGGGTTTCCGCCTCACCTTTTCGGTGAGCTGCCCGCCCTCCTCATGCCCGACATACCCCGGTGGGGCGCCGATGAGCCTGGAAACGGAGAATTTTTCCATATATTCCGACATATCGATCCGGATCAGGGCGTCCGGGTCGTCGAAAAGGAAGCGCGCCAGCACGCGCGCCAGCTCGGTTTTCCCGACCCCCGTCGGTCCCAGGAAGATGAACGAGCCGATCGGGCGGCGCGGGTCGCGGAGGCCTGCGCGATTCCTGCGTATCGCGCGGGATACCGCGGCGACCGCCTCCTCCTGGCCCACGATCGATTTCCGCAGCTCCTCCTCCATCCGGAGCAGCTTCTCCGATTCTTTCTCCTCGAGCCGCGCGATCGGGATTCCCGTCATGCGGGAGATCACCTTCGCGATCAGGTCGACATCCACGAGCGCTTCTTTCTCGTGCTTGATCTCGGTCCAGGTCTTCTTGTGCTCCCGAAGCTTCGCCCGCAGATCCTTCTCCTTGTCGCGGAAGCGGGCCGCCTTCTCGAACTCCTGTTGCTGGATGGAGGCTTCCTTCTCCTTGGCGACTTCCTCGACCTGCTTCTCCAGCTCCCGGACCTCGGTCGGGATCGCGGAAATGCTCAGCCGCGCGCTCGCGCCCGCCTCGTCGATGACGTCGATCGCCTTGTCCGGGAGGAAGCGATCGTTGATGTACCGGTCGGCGAGCTTCACGGCCGCGACGATCGAGTCGTCGGAGTACTTGGAGCCGTGGTGCGCTTCGTATTTGTCCCGGAGCCCGCGGATGATCTGGATGGTCTGGTCGACCGAGGGAGGGTCGACCATGATGGGCTGGAATCGCCGCTCCAGCGCGCCGTCCTTCTCGATGTACTTCCGGAATTCGTCAAGGGTCGTCGCGCCGATGCACTGCAGCTCACCACGCGCGAGCGCGGGTTTCAGCATATTGGACGCGTCGATCGCTCCCTCGGCGCCGCCGGCGCCTACGATCGTATGCAGCTCGTCGATGAAAATGATCGTATCCTTGGACTCGCGGATTTCGTTCATCACAGCCTTCAGACGCTCCTCGAACTGCCCGCGATACTTCGTACCCGCCACCACGGCGGCAAGGTCCAGGGTGACGATCCGCTTGTCCTTGAGCGTCTCGGGGACCTTGTTCTCCACGATCCGCTCGGCCAGCCCTTCGGCGATCGCGGTCTTCCCGACCCCCGGTTCGCCGATCAGGATCGGGTTGTTCTTCTTGCGCCGGGAAAGGACCTGAATGACGCGGTCGATTTCGGGCTCGCGCCCGATGATCGGATCCAGCTTCCCTTCCCTGGCCAGCGAGGTGAGATCCCGGCCGAACTGGTTCAATGCGGGCGTCTCGACCTTGCCCTCGCGCTCCGGTTGCGACACGGACGGCGTCCCTCCCAAGAGCTTCAGCGTCTCCTCACGGACCTTCTTCCGGTCGACGCCGAGCTCGAGCAACACGCGCGCGGCGACGCCTTCGCCTTCGCGTATGAGCCCGAGGAGGAGATGCTCTGTGCCGACGTAGTTGTGGCCCAGCTGTCGTGCTTCGTCGACGCTCAGCTCCAAAACCCTCTTCGCGCGCGGCGTGAACGGGATCTCGCCGATCGTGAGCGTCCCACCGGTGGAGGAAACCATGCTCTCCACCGCTTGACGGATCGCGTCCAGGTCGAGCCCCAGGTTGTTGAGCACGGTCGCCGCGATTCCCTCCCCTTCGCGGATAACTCCCAAGAGAAGGTGTTCCGTGCCGATATAGTCGTGCTGAAGGCGCGCGGCCTCCTCGCGCGCGAGGTACATCACCTTCCGCACGCGTTCTGTAAATTTGTCATGCATGGATCAGGCCTCCGAAATCTGTATTCAATTGCTCACAACCGGGACCGAGCCTCCCTCACCGAGAAGCCTCCGGATATATTCCGCTCTCAAGATATTTCGCTCGCGCTGCTCGAGCTCACGCCCCACCGTGATTTGAAGATGCGCCGGCTGCGATCGCACCAGAAGCTCGTTCAATGTCTGCACACTCGCCAGGCCCTCGATCCGGAGCGCAACCCCGAAGCGAACCGCGGAAGAAAGGTTGACCACCTCCTGAGAGGAAATCACCCGACTGTGACGAAGGGTGCCGTAGGCGCGCCAGATCTTATCCTCGATTTGGACTCTTGCGTCCTTCAAGAGCTCATCGCGCGCCCGCTGCTCCGAATCGATGATCTGCTTCGTGACGCGCTCCAAGCTGTCGATCGTCTCGCGCTCGTTCTGCCCGAGGGTCGTCTGGTTCGAGATCTGGAAGAAATTTCCCATGATCTGCGAGCCTTCGCCGTAGAACCCCCGAACCGCGAGGCCCACCTGGGTGATGCCTTGCAGCACGCGTCCAATCTGTTTCGTCAGCACGAGCGACGGAAGGTGAATCAGCACGGAGGCTCGCATCCCGGTACCGACGTTGGTCGGGCACGCGGTCAGATATCCCAGCTCGTCACTGAAAGCATAGTCCAGGTCCTGAGCCAATTCATCATCGATAGCATTCACCGACTCCCACGCAGTGCGGAGCTGAAATCCCGAGGCCAACGCTTGAAGCCTCAGGTGGTCCTCCTCGTTCACCATCGCGGAGATGCTCTCGTCGGGTAGCACGAGAAGGCCGCGCAGCTTCCCGTTGTCCGCCAAGTCATGACTGATCAGATGGCGCTCGACGAGGAACTGGCGGTCCAGCGGCGTCAGCTCGCGCATTTCGAGCGCGAGCGATTGCGTGAGCGCCGGCGTCTTCCGGACCGCGGACAGAACGCTCGAGTAGACCATGGCCAGCTGCTCTTCCCGAGCACGGTGCGTGAACGGCACGCCCGCGAGGTTCCGGGCCAGGCGTACGCGCGTGCTCAGGACCACGTCCGAGGCCGGTCCCGATCCATCCAGCCAGCGCCCGAGCGACGCGGACAATCCCGTGAGCTTCACGTCGCGCCCCCTTCGACGGCCCGGACGTCGTTCGCCTCGAGCTTCCGGATCTGATCCCTCAAGCCGGCGGCGGCCTCGAAATCCTCTAGCTCCACCGCCTTTTGCAACTGCTCGTGTAACCCCTGCACTTCCCGCCTCAAGGCCACGCGCGCGGCATCCCGCACGGGGGTCTTCCCCACGTGCTTGGTGCTCCCGTGCACCCGGCGCAAAAGCGGGCGAAGCTGAGAGCGGAAGGTCGGATAGCACTCCGAGCAACCGAGCCGGCCCGACTCCTTGAAATTGGAATAGACCAGGCCGCACTTCGGGCACTGCACGCGCCCGACGCGGGCCTCCTCCGCGGATCCGGGCTGCTCCACCATCCCGGCCAAGAGATCCCCGACCGAGAACTTCGTCTTGACGAGCGGCACGTGGTAGCCCTTCTCCTCCGCGCACTTCTCGCAGACGTGGTATTCGGACTTCTTGTTGTTCACGATCTCGGTGAAATGAACCACCGCCGGTCGCTTACCGCAGATTTGACACTGCATGGTTTCCTTTCGGGGGCCCAACCCCCCGACTAATTAGATGCGACCCGTCTCAATTCTAATCGGCCTTAGATATCCATCCTCAAGGGCAACCACCCGACCCGCCGATTTCGCCACATCCGGGTTATGTGTAGCAATGACAATGGCTTGCTGCTCCTGTGACCGATACCGCTCAAAGATTTCCATAAGGGAAGCCGAAGCCCGCCTGTCCAAATTCCCCGTGGGCTCGTCCGCGAGAAGGACCGCTGGCCTCATATGCAAGGCGCGAGCCACCGCGACGCGCTGCTGTTCGCCTCCAGAGAGCTCACCCGGCTTGTGCTCTGCACGCCCGATCAACCCGAGATCGCGCAAAAGGCTCTCCGCACGCTCGCGCGTCGCTGCCCGCGGCGCGCCCGCCACCCAGCCCGCCATCATGACGTTCTCGAGCGCTGTGAACTCGGGTAAGAGTTGGTGGAATTGGAACACGAATCCTACCGCACGCGCCCGGAGCCGCGAGCGGCCCGCCTCATCGAGCCGGGAGAGGTCCTCCCCACCGACGCTCACGGAGCCGGCCGTCGGCCGATCCAGCCCTCCCAGAAGGTGAAGCAGCGTGGATTTTCCGGACCCCGACGCGCCGACCACCGCCACCACCTCGCCGGGATCCACGCGCAGGCTGGCGTCGCGGAGAACTTCCACGGGCGCCATGCCGTCGTGGTAGGTCTTCGCGAGCCCCCTGGCCTCGAGCGCGGGCGGCCTGGGAACAGCCTCATTCATAGCGGATCGACTCCACGGGGGCAAGCCTCGCGGCTCTCCATGCCGGATAGAGACTGGCCAAAAAGCAGAGCGCCGTGGCCGCGACCCCTACCAGCGCGAAATCGGTCCACTCGATCTTGACGGGCAGCGTGTCGATGAAATAGATCTCGCCGGGAAGGCGGAGCAGCTTGTAACGGCCCAGCGCGAAGGACACGGCCAAACCTACGATGAGCCCGATCGTCGTCCCGCCGATCCCCACCAGGGTACCCTGCAAAAGGAAAATGCGCATGATTCCCCGTGGCGTGACTCCCATCGTGCGTAGAACCCCGATATCGCGGCGCTTCTCCAGCACGAGCATCACGAGGCTGGAGACGATGTTCACCGTCGCCACCAACACGATGAGGATCAGGATCGTGAACATGACCGCCTTTTCGATCTTCATCCAGGAGAAGAGATTCCGGTTCAAGTCGATCCAGTTCGTCACCCGGTAGTCCGTGCCCAGCCTCGCTTCCAGCCCGTGCGCGACTTCCCGCGCGCGGAACATGTCGGGAATCCGAAGCTCGTACCCCGTCACGTCCCGGCCGAGCTCGAAAAACTCGCGCGCCGTATCGATCCGCACGATCCCGAAGGAGGAGTCGTATTCGTAGAGGCCCGAGCGGAAGATGGAGCTGACCCGCAGGCGTTTCACCCGCGGAATCCCTCCGAAAAGACCTCCCGGCTCCTCGGTCGGCAAGCTGATCAGAATCACGTCGCCGCGGGAGACCCGGAGCCGGACGGCCAGCTCCTCGCCGAGCCCGATTCCGGGCAGGTCGCCTCCGTCCAAGGCGGTTTCCGCGGGCGAGAGGTGCGACATGATGTCGGTCACCCGCGCCTCCTCGGAGGGCTCGACCCCCTTCATCACCATTCCGTCCACGCTGTTTCGCGAGGCCACCATGACCTTGCCGTAGACGAATGGGGCGACGGCCGCCCCGGGCGCCGCCTCGGCGATTCTTTGGACGAGCGAATCGCTCGGTTGGACCGGGCGGTCGTCGGCCGAGAGGACGGCGATGTGGGCGTTCGTCCCGGCGATTCGCCGCTGAACCTGATCCTCGAAGCCGTTCATGACCGAGAGGACGATCGTAAGCGCGGCGACGCCGACGAACACGCCACCCGAGGCGAGGAGGCTGATCAGGGTGATGAAGCTCAGCCTGCGCTTGGAGCGAAGGTACCGCGACGCGACGATCCAGACGAATCCCATGGAAGCCTCCGCGGCGGCGTCAGCCCCGCGCGGCCTCCCCGCTAACCCTCATTCCCGTCCTCGGGGCGCATATGCGGGAACAGGATCACGTCGCGGATGGATCGGGAATCGGTGAGAAGCATCACCAGCCGGTCCACACCGATGCCGACGCCGCCGGTCGGGGGCATCCCCATTTCCAGCGCGCGAATGTAGTCGGTGTCCAGCATCTGCGCCTCCTCGTCGCCGCGCTCCCGAAGCTTCGCCTGTTGTTCGAAGGAGCGCCGCTGCTCGAGCGGATCGTTTTGCTCGGAGAACGCGTTCGCCACCTCCATCCCGGCCACGATCAGCTCGAACCGCTCGACCACGTCGGGGTTCCCGCGCTTCGCTTTCGCGAGCGGCGAGGTCTCGCGCGGGTGGTCGACCAGGAACGTGGGGTTCCTGAGCCCCGGCTGGACCTTCACCGAAACGATCTCGTCCAGGATGCGTCCGTAACCGAAGGCGGGGTCCAGGCCGACGTGGGCCCGCCGCGCGAGGTCGCGGAGCGAGCGCTCGTCGGAGGGAAGCTCGCTCACGCCTAGACCCCTCTGGGCTGCCTCCCGGATGGTGAGCCGGGGCCATGGCGGGGTGAAGTCGATCGGTGTTCCGTCAAAGGGAACCGTGAGACCACCGTGGACTGCCTTGACGGTCTCGACGAGCATAGCCTGGGTCGACTCCAGCATGTCCTCGTAATCCGCGAACGCTTGGTAGAACTCGAGCATCGTGAATTCCGGATTGTGGGTCCGGTCGATTCCCTCGTTGCGAAAATCCTTGGATATTTCATACACCCGCTCGAGCCCACCCACGATCAAGCGTTTCAAGTAGAGCTCGTCGGCGATGCGCAGGTAGAGCTTCATGTCGAGCGCGTGATGGTGCGTCACGAACGGCCGCGCCGACGCGCCGCCGTAGACCGGCTGGAGCGCCGGCGTTTCGACCTCGAGGAAGCCGCGCGACTCGAGCGACGCGCGGAGCGAGCGAATGATGGCGGCGCGGGCGCGGAACACCGCGCGCACCTCGTCGTTCACGATGAGATCCGTATAGCGCTGGCGGTACCGGATTTCGACGTCCGTCAGACCGTGCCACTTCTCGGGGAGCGGCCGGAGCGATTTGGCGAGCAGCTCCGCGCGCTCTGCCCGGATCGTGATCTCTCCGGTCTTGGTGACGAAGCTGAAGACCCTCCCGATCCTTCACGTGCGCGAACGCTGCCTTACCGTGCCCACGCTTCGTCATGAGCCGCCCCGCGAATCGGACCCGCTCGCCCGATTGTTCGAGCTCGGCGTGGCACGCCTGGATCGCGGCGGAACCGTGGGTGACGTCGAAGCGATAGGCGTAGGGTTGGATTCCGCGCTGGACCAGTGCGTCGAGCTTGCTGCGGCGCGTCTCTTGGACGGACACGTTTCTCCGGGGCGCGAGATCTCTCCCGGCGGCCGGCAGGATGCCGGTGCGGGGCGTGGTCGGGGGATTCTAGGAACGGGCGAAACCGCGGTCAAGGATGGAAGCGCGCGGCATGGGACACGGGCCCTGAGGGGTCAGGCGGTCGGACCCGGCCCTCCGTGGACCCGGGTCACTCTCTGGGAACGCTACGTGCCCCTGCTCGGAGCGTCCCTTCAGCGGCGGGATCTCTTGGAGATGCGCCCCCGCCCCCCGGCGGGAACGAGGACCTCCGGCGAGTCCTCGGGCTCTTGGACCCGCTCGCGGCGGGTCCCGCAGGAGGGGCAGTGGTCCCAATTCGGGTCGACGCGGCGATCGCATTTCAGGCAGGTGGTGGCGATCGAGTGTCCGCAGTGCGGGCAGAAATGATACTCCGACGCGACCGGCTCGTGACACGCGGGGCAGAGCCGCGCCGTCTCCTCTTCGTAGTACACCACTCGTCGCAGCTCCTCCAGGCTCGTCTCGCCCGCGAGCACCTTGGCCAGCCCGTCTTCGCCGATAGGGGTCATGCCGGCCTGGACGGCTTCGGCGCGGATCATCGACTCTGCCGCCCCGGCCGCGATCAATCTCCGGATCGGATCGTCCAGCTCCAGAACCTCGAAGATGCCGGTCCTGCCCCGGTACCCGCTCTGGCCGCAGTAATCGCAGCCGACAGGCCTGTGGAGCGCGACGTTCTGGGCCTCGCGCGTCGAAATGCCCAGAATCCTGAGCTCGTCTCCCGCCGGAACGTATTGATCCTTGCATTTCGGGCAGAGGAGCCGCACGAGCCTCATCGAAATCACGCTGTTAAGACTCGACGCCACCATATAGGGCTGGAGTCCCAGATCCACGAGACGGGTCACGGCCGACGGAGCGTCGTTCGTGTGCACGGTGGAGAGAACGAGGTGTCCGGTGATCGATGCGCGAAAGGCGATCTGCGCGGTTTCGAGGTCGCGAATTTCTCCGATCATCATGATGTCGGGATCCTGCCGCAGCATCGCGCGCAGAATCGCCGCGAAGGTTTTCTTGCTCTTCTCATCGACCTGGACCTGGTTGATTCCGGCGATCTGGTATTCGACCGGGTCTTCCACCGTGATGATGTTCTTCGTCACGGTGTGGATCTCCTGTAAGAGCGAATAGAGTAGGGTGCTCTTGCCGCTCCCGGTTGGGCCGGTGACGATGACGATTCCCTGGGGCCGGCTGCCGTAGGTCCGGATCTTGTCCAAATCGGATTCCGAGAGACCCAGCGAATCGAGATGGAGCGCCGAGCGCTCCTGGTCGACGATCCGAATCACGACCTTCTCGCCATGGGCCGTGGGGAGGGTGGAGACGCGTAGATCGATGCGCCGCCCGCTGACCTCCACCCGGAAGCTCCCGTCCTGAGGCAGCCGCTTTTCGGCGATGTCGAGCGTCGCGAGGATTTTGATCCTGGACACGAGCGCCCCCTGCGTCCATTTCGGAAGGCGCTCCAGGTCTTGCAGAAGCCCGTCGACGCGGCATCGCACGCCGACTCCCTTTTCCTGAGGCTCGATGTGGATGTCGCTCGCGCGCATCTCGACAGCGCGGGTGATGAGCCAGTTCGCGAGCCTCACAATCGGAGGGCCCGAGCTGATCTTCATCAGCTCGTCGATGTTCTCTTCCCCTTCCTCCGGGATGATCTCGCGGACTTCGACGGAATCGTTCTTGATGATGTTTTCGAGGATCTCTACGACCGATGCGTCGATGTGGTAGTACTTCGCGATCGCTTCGACGATTTCGGAGGGGGGCGCCAACACCGGGCGGACGAAGTACCCGCTCTGGAACTTGATGTCCTCGAGCGCCTGGGGATTCAGGGGGTCGGCCAGGGCCACCCGGAGCGTGTTTCGGTTCTCGAGCTCGATGGGAATGGCGGTGTGCTTCTTTGCCAGGTCCTCGCGCATAAGGCCGATGACCTGCTCGTCGATGGCGATGCTTTCCAGGTCGACGATCGGGAGCCCGAGCTGCTGATGCAGGACGCGGCAGATGTCCGCTTCGCTGACCATGCCCTGCCGCGTCAGGATTTGGCCGAGCGGCTCCTTCGTCTGTCGTTGCCGCCTCAGCGCTTCCTTGAGCTGCTGATCCGTGATGAGCCCCGCTTCGAGCAGGTACTCACCCAGCTTTTTGCGCACGACGTTGGTTTCGGACACCGATGGCATCCCCTTTTGGACTGGTACGTCGACGGGTTATGCCCCAGATCGGCCATCTGGCGACCTATCTTAATCGGGGAATCGGGTTGGGAGGGCGACCGCTCGTGCGGAAGGCTCTGGCGAAGCGTGGGTTAGCGGCGGCCCTCGAGGCGGGTCGAGGCACGCTGCTCCATGGCGAGCTTGTCCAGCGGCTCTCCGTACCACTCGGAGTACTTGCCATCGAAGCACGCGTAACAGTGATCATCCGGCCTCGACACGCACGCTCTGAGCCCGTCCATGGAGAGGTAGCCCAGCGTGTCCACGTGGAGGTATTTCCGGATTTCCTCGACGGAGTGGGAGGACGCGATCAGCTCCTTCCGGTTCGGCGTGTCGATGCCGTAGTAGCAGGACCACCCGATCGGCGGACTCGAGACGCGGAAGTGGATCTCACGCGCCCCGGCGCCCCGGAGCATCGCCACGAGACTGCGGCTCGTCGTGCCGCGCACGATCGAATCGTCCACGACCACGACGCGCTTCCCTTCCAGAATCCGCCGGACGGGGTTGAACTTGAGGTTGACGCCAAAATCCCGCTTCACCTGCTGCGGCGCAATGAACGTACGCCCCACGTAGTGGTTCCGGATGAGACCCAGCTCGAAGGGGATTCCCGACGCCTCCGAAAAGCCGAGCGCCGCTGAGTTGCTCGAATCGGGCACCGAAATCACGATGTCGGCGGCGACCGGATGCTCCTCCGCCAGCCTTCGCCCGAGGCGCCTGCGGACCAGGTCGACGCTCTCGCCGAAAACCTCGCTGTCCGGACGGGAGAAATAGATCAGCTCGAACACACACGCACGCGCCGGCTTTGGCTTCAGCGCGGGACACGATCGGACGCCGCTCCCGTCGATCACCACCAACTCTCCCGCCGCGATCTCCCGGATGAACTCGGCTCCGACCATGTCGAGGGCGCAGGTCTCGCTCGCCAGAACGTGCGCCTCGCCGCGCTTCCCAAGGCAAAGCGGTCGGAATCCCCTCGGATCGCGCAAACCGATGAGCTTCTCCCCCGCGAGGATCACGAGGGTGTACGCCCCCTGGCACCGCGCGAGCGCCTCCGGAATCATTCGCTCGATCTCGGTCGACTTGGACCGAGCGATCAAATGCAGGATGACTTCGGTGTCGCTGGTGGTCTGGAAGATGGAGCCTTGCGCTTCGAGCTCGTTTCGAAGCGCGACCGCGTTCACGAGGTTCCCGTTGTGCCCGAGCGCGAGCATCCCCTCGCGAAAATCGACGACCAGCGGCTGCGCGTTGCGAAGCAGGGTGCTTCCCTGCGTGGAGTACCGGTTGTGGCCGATCGCGATGTGACCCTTCAGGGAATCCAGCACGGATCCCGCGAACACATCGGACACGAGGCCCACCGCCTTGTGGTGATGGAATTCGACTCCGTCGGTCGCGACGATCCCGGCGCTCTCCTGCCCACGGTGCTGGAGCGCATAGAGGCCCGCGTACGTCAGTCGGGCCGCGTTCTCGGCTCCCCAGATGCCGAAGACTCCGCATTCCTCGTGCAGGCGATCGCCGTGCGGTCGCGAAACCACACCCTGGGATTCTCGCTTTTCGGTCAAGGCCTCTCTCCCGGTCATGCCGCCACCCGGAACGCGGGCGCGGGATCGATTAGAAACCGCTCGACGACGGCCCATGGTGTGCCGTCCGTCAGCTCCATCGCCGCCTCACCGTGCGGATTCACAAGCAACCCGTGCTTTTGGTCTCGAAGGGTGCCCAACGCGCGGCCCACGCCAAGAATCCCCGGCCCACCGTCGGGCCCCCGTGACCAGAGCCACCACACCTTGGCGCGTCGAATGCCGGCGAGGCCCGGCATCGGGTGCTCGCGGAGGAGTCGCTGCTTGAGCCCCTCGTCCGCGGTCTCGTCGCGCGTCCGGGCCAGGATTCCCCATGCCCCCTCAGGCGGCGACCACGCCTCCCCGCGTTCGGCGGACGTGAGCAGTCGATAGGTTTCCTTGTTCGGATTGACGAAGAAATTCGAATGCCGCACGGCTTCCTCCAAACGGGACTCGAAGGACTCGGCGCTCGCGCCCGCCTCGGGCTCAAAAAGCAGAAGCTGCTCGCGCACGATCCGCGTGAGCGCGTGTCCCGGCTCGAGGAGCCGCCGCCCGGCTTCGAGAGCGGTCCAGGCTGTCAAGTCCGTGATCTTGAGCCTTGTCAGGAGAACGGCGCTCACGACCGCGCCCCTTCGGCCACTCGGGAGGCGAGCTTGGACGCAAGGGACGCAAAGACGACCCTCCCGGGCCCCGGACCCTCGAGCGCTTCCCATTGCCCCACCGCCGCCCGGCGACGCCCACCCCAATCGTTCTTCAGGTCCATCGGGACCTGGCGAAGCCACGCGGCCCGCTCCGGGTGCGGCATGAACGCCAGGATGTTGCCCGCCACGTTCGTGATGCCCGCTGCCTGGAACATGGCGCCATTTGGATCGAAGGGGAACGCCTGCGCGGGCCCCCCAGACGGGGCCACGAATCGATAGAGCACCAGCCCTTCCTTTTGGATGCGATCCCTGACCTCGGGGTCCGCGGTCAGAAACCGCCCCTCGCCGTGCGCGATCGGCATCGGAATCACGTGGTCCGGCTCCGCGAGCGCCGCAAACCAATCGCGTCCCGGGCCCTGTCCGGCGCGGAGCCACGTCCAGCGGCAGAGATACCCCTCCCGGCGCGGAGCGCGGTTCGGCGCGAGCGCCATCTCGACTCTCCCGGGATGAAATCCCGGGACAAGGCCGGCCTCGACGAGGACTTGGGCGCCGTTGCAGATTCCGAGCACGGGCTTGCCGCGCTCCGCTTCCGCGGCGATCCGGTCGACGGCGGAGAGCTTGGCCGCCACCGCCCCGGCCCGGATCCGATCCTGGAACGCGAAACCGCCGGGAAGTACGTATGCGTCGAACTCGCTCCAGACCGAAGCGGGTTCGTTCCACCGGACGATGCGAGCGTTCAGCCCGACCGCGCCGAGCGCGCGCGCGGTCTCGTACTCGCAGTTCACGCCCGGTATCTGAAGCACGGCGACGTTCGCCATTCTCACTCCGCGATGGGCTTGAGCGCTTCGGAGTGGAAGCGCTGCAGCGTCTCGAGGTCCATGTCCACCAGGGTATGTCCTCCGTCCAGGATCCGGAATCGCGGCTCGGCCAGGGTACGGCCGACCATGGTCGCGTCCACGTTCCAGCGCTCGAAAAGGCCCAGGAGGTCGCTCAGCCGCTCCTTCGGCACCTCGAAGAGGAACCCGGGCGCTTCCGAGTACAGTCTCGACTCCGAGGTGGTGCTCCCGAGACCCGAGATCGGTATCTGGAGTCCAATGCCTAGGGCCGCGTAGCCACCGAGCGCCACGATCGAAGTCGAGTTCGGGAAGCGGTCCGTCCATCCGGCCCCCGAGGGCGAAGCGAAGCTGCGACGCGCCGAGCCGGTCCTGACGCGGCCCACTCAGCACGATGACGCTGCCGGCCCGTTTGGTCGCGCTCGTGACGGCGCTGCTCCAATCCGCAACGATGCCGAGACCGGCCACGATCGGCGAGGGCTCCACGGCCCGACCCGAGGGAGCCTCGTTATAAAAGGATACGTTCCCCGAAACGACCGCGACGGGCGGACCGGACGGACCGTCCCTTCCGAGCGCCCGCGCCGCGTCGCCGAGGCCGCGAACGCTTTGAACGAAATCCCCGAATACTTCCGGATCTTCGGGGTTTCCAAAGTTCAAGCAATCGGTGAGCGCGGCGGGCTCGGCGCCCACCGAAACCAGATTACGCAGAACCTCGCATACAACATGGGCCGTTCCCCAGTATGGATCCGCCGCGACCCACCAAGGGTTACCGTCCACCGTCACGGCGAAGCCGAGCTTCGATCCCGGAATCGGCGCGACGACGGAAGCGTCCGCCTCGCCGGCCCGGATGACCATCCTTCCCTGAACCTCGGTGTCGTAGTAGCGGATGATCGGCTCGCGCGACGCGAGGTTCATGGTCTGCGTCATGCGCGTGAAGAGCGCCTCGTGATCGTGCACCGGCGGAAGTGGGGGCGGCTTCGGGGCCGGGGGCCGCGGACGCGTGGCCCGTACATGTTCGATTCCGGCGGTGATGACCTCGACGGGGGAATCGCAGACCGCCTGGCCGCCGTGCATGATCCGGTACAGCGAATCGGTCCGCACGCGACCGATGACGGCCGCGCACGCACCCTGGTAGACCTCGGGAAGGGCGTAGGTCACGTTGTAGAGCTCGAGCACACGATCGGCGACCCGTTCCGGTACGACCAACGCGAATCGCTCTTGCGTCTCCGAGCACGCGATCACCTCAGGAGGGCAACCCTTCTGCGCCACGGGGACCCGCTCTAAATCCACATCCATCCCGAATCCCCCGGCGGCTGCAAGCTCGGAGGAGGCGCACGCGATTCCGCCGGCGCCGAGATCCTTGAACCCGAACGAAACGCCCTGTCCGTGGAGCCAATCCAGCACGGCGCGGTTCGCCTCGAGCAGCACCCGCTTCAGGAACGGATCGGGCACCTGCACGTGGCCCCGCTGTCCCTCGGCGTTCTCATCGAGTACGGCCGATGCGAAGGACGCACCGCCGAACCCGGTCTCGTCGGTCGGTTTCCCGATCAGGACGAGCACGTAAGGCTCCCGGCGTGCCGCCTCCGGCACGCGGCTTCGCACGACGCGATCGGCCCGGACGAGGCCGAGGGCGACGACGTTCACGAGACAGTTTTCATCGAAGCTCGGCGAGAAGAAAACGTCCCCGCCTAGATTCGGGACCCCGAGGGCGTCGCCGTATTGCCAGATGCCGTCGATGACGCCGCGCACGATCTCTCGCACCGGCGCGGCGCGCGGCCCGTCGGGGTTGCCGAACCGGAGCGAGTCCATGACTCCGATCACCTCGGCCCCCATGCACGCTACGTCCCGCACGATGCCCCCGATTCCCGTTGCCGCCCCTTCCGTGGGGACGATCTGGGAAGGATGGTTATGGCTTTCGTGGGCGATCACGATCGCGAACTCGACACCCTCGTGCGTCCCGAACCGGACGACGCCGGCGTCCTCCCCGGGCCCGAGGATGACGTGGGGGCTCTCGGTGGGCAGGTGCGCCTGCAGCACCCGGCGGCTGCTCTTGTACGAGCAGTGCTCGCTCCACATCGTGTCGAAGATGGTCGCCTCCACACGCGTTGGGTCCCGCTTGAGGAGCGAGAGCATCCGCCGCGCCTCAGCGGGCGTGAGCCTCAGGCCTTCTCGTTTGAGAAGCGCCGCAAGCGCGCGATCGTCCGCCCCGCCGAGCGGGAGTACCGGGGCGTTAACGGCCTGCTGCAACTGGCTCCCCGAGAACGCGTTCAAATATGCGGTTCACGTGGCGTGTGAAATGTGTTGGGTCGAAGCACGCGAGGAGCTTCTCCTTGGTGAGAACGCGGGATACCTCGGGGTCCGCGAGCAGGCGGGTCGCGAGATCCGGCTGACTCCGCCACGCGGCCATGGCGTGACGCTGCACCAGCGCGTAGGCATCCTCGCGGGTCCGGCCCGCTTGGACGAGGGCCAGGAGAACGCGCTGGGAGTAGATCAGGCCGCGGGTCATTTCCAGATTCGAGCGCATCCGCTCCGGGTACACGTTCAAGCCTTCGAGCACCTCGCGAAGCTGGGTCACCATGAAATCCGCGGCGAGGAATGAATCCGGAACGATCACGCGCTCTACGCTCGAGTGACTGATGTCGCGCTCGTGCCAGAGAGCCACGTTCTCAAGCGCCGCGTGAGCGTTCGCGCGCAAGACGCGCGCCAGCCCGCAGATCCGCTCACAGTTGACGGGGTTTCGCTTGTGCGGCATCGATGAGGACCCCTTCTGCCCTTCCCGGAACGGCTCCTCTACCTCGAGGACTTCGGTTCTCTGGAGGTGCCGGATTTCGAGCGCGATCTTCTCGAGCGAGGCACCCAGGAGGGCGATCGCCTGCAAGAGCTCGGCATGCCGGTCGCGCTGCACCACCTGCGTGGTGACGGCATCGGGTGCCAAGCCGAGCGAGCCGAGCACTTCCTCCTCGAGGTCTGGACTCAAGTGCGCGTGCGTCCCTACCGCGCCGGAAAGCTTCCCCACCGCGATCCCGGCACGCGCGCGCGACAGCCGCTCCTGCGCACGACCCAGCTCCTCATACCAGACTAATACTTTCAGACCGAACGTGATGGGCTCGGCGTGGACTCCGTGCGTGCGGCCGACCATGATGGTCTCCTTGTGGCGCAGCGCCAGCGTCCGCGCCGCTTCCCGGAGCCGGCCCACCTCCGTTCCGAGGAGATCGCTCGCGCGCGTCATCGTGAGCGCGAGCGCGGTATCCACAAGATCGGACGATGTCATGCCCCGGTGCAGGTGGCGCGCGTCATCCCCGGCGGTGTCGGCGAGGTGGGTCAAGAACGCGATGACATCGTGGCGGATCGTCTCCTCGAGCTCCTCGATGAGCGCCGGATCGATCTTGACCTTCGAGCGGATCCGGGCGGAGGTGCCCGCGGGGACCTCTCCCCTCCGCTCCATCGCGGAGCAGACCGCAAGCTCCACGTCGAACCAGGTCCGGTACCGGGCACCATCGTCGAACAGCGCCGCCATCTCCTTGCGGCTGTAGCGCGGGATCATCGTCTCACTCCGGCAACTCCTGCAGGACGAGGCGGCGCGTCGCCGACTTCCCGTCCCGCTCCACGGTCAGGGTGATGGTGTCCCCCACGTTGGCGCCGAAGAGAGCGCGATAGGCTTCGTTCACGTCCCCAACGGGCGTGCCGTTCACCTTCCGGATGATGTCGCCGATCTTTACCCCCGCCTTGTCCGCGGGGCTTCCCTTTTCGAGCGATGCAACGTAGAGCCCGTTCCGATCGTTCGTCCCGATCCGCTCGGCCAGGTACGGCGTGATGTCCCACGTCCCGACGCCGATCCACACGTTGCGAACCTTGCCGTACCGAATCAGCTCATCCACGACGCGCTTCGCCGCATCGATCGGAATCGCGAACCCGATTCCCTCGGAGCCGCCGCTTTTGGTGAAAATGAATGTATTCACGCCGATCACCTCGCCCTGCGCGTTCACGAGCGGCCCTCCGGAATTCCCCGGGTTGATGGCCGCGTCGGTCTGGATCATGTTCTTGTAGATCCCGCCGCTCGCCGCTTCTGCCTTGATGTCCCGGTGTGTCGCGCTGATCACCCCTGCGGTGACCGTGGGTTGGGTGTCGTTGAGCAGGAATCCGAACGGGTTGCCGATCGCGATCGCCCATTCTCCGACCATGAGATCTCCCGAGCTTCCGAGGGTCGCCACCGGCAGCTTCTCTCCCTCGATTTTCACGATCGCGACGTCGTATTGCGGCTGGGATCCCACGACCTTGCCCGTGAACGACCGGCCGTCCGCCAGGATGACGGTGATCTTCTCGGCGCCGCGGACGACGTGTTCATTCGTGAGCACGTACCCTTTCTGCGAGATGATGAATCCGGAACCCATCCCCGGGATCTGCTCCCGGTACCGATAGGAAGGGATCATGTCTCGGAAGAAGGGTTCGAAGAAGTCGCTCCCAAAGGGGACAGACTGGACGAGGCGGGTCTGTACCACACTGATCGTGACCACGGCGGGCCCGATGCGCTCGGCTGCCTGGACGATCGCCGTGCGCCGGGAAGTCCCTGGATCGCGGTTGGCCTGGTTGTTGTCAGCCACGGCAACGCCTGTCCGGACATCGCCGCCCGGCGTGGGCGTCAGAACCACCGTCGCCCCGATGATGAGCGCTCCCAGAAGAAGGAAGCCGAACGCAACCCCCCAGAGCCACGCGCTCTTGGACTCCTTCCAGGACCGTGGCGTGATTTTGCTACCCACCTCAAGCAACGACATCTAGCCGCTCCTTGGGGAGCCATCCCAGGCCGGGATAGCGAACCCGCATGAGATACAAGCCGTGCGCGGGGGCCGGCAGCGCCGCAGCCCTGCGGTCGCGCGCCTCTAAGACCTCGCGAATGTGCTTTGGGCCGCCGGCTTCCTCGGCGGCGCGAATCGTGGTCGACACGATGCGACGCACCATAGTGTACAGGAAGCGGTCGGCCACGATGTCGAACCGGGTCACCCGCCCGCGCCGCGACCATCCGGCTTGGATCACGGCACAGACCGTCTCCGTCTCGTCTCCGCCCTGCTTGGAAAAGGAGACGAAGTCGTGGGTGCCA
This sequence comes from Candidatus Eiseniibacteriota bacterium, assembly GCA_005893265.1. Classification (GTDB taxonomy): domain Bacteria; phylum Eisenbacteria; class RBG-16-71-46; order SZUA-252; family SZUA-252; genus WS-7. The sequence goes on from VBOX01000071.1 coordinate 43,062, forward strand.
AGGAGAGACTTGGACGTCCGCTGGAGCGCCTCGAGGTCCGCCCGGATCGGACGGATCCACGCGTACCGGCGCTTCAGCGCCGACGGTTGCGGCGCGACCAGATAGCGGTATGCCCGCCGCATCGCGCCGAATCGGGCGTGAAATCTGGGCTCCGCCTCCGCCGCCTCGATGATCCGAACGTCGGGCGGGAGGTGCGCATTCAACGCGGCTCGCAACCTGTCGGGCGTGAGCCTCGTGCTCAATGTCGCGCTTGCCACCTGCCCCGCGGCATGACACCCCGAATCGGTCCTGCCCGCTCCGGCGATTCGAACCCTTGCGCCGGTGACGCGCCAGATCGCCTGCTCGATCTCTCCCTGAACCGTGCGGTCCCTCGGCTGCACCTGCCAGCCGTGAAACTCCGTGCCGTCGAACTCGATTCCGAGCCGAACCGTCAGCGTGCGCGCCTCAGAAGCCACGAAGGAACCACGTGGTTGCGCCGGCGCTGCCCAGGACCGCGGCCCACTCCTTGAGACCCCAAGCGAGATCGAGGCCCGTGCGGCGTGCGCGCCCGGTCACGTATCCGCGGGTGATCAGCGCATCGGCGAACGCGTCGCTCACGCGGAGCATCGTCCCGAGAAAAGGCAGAAACCAG